>NZ_JBITJV010000065.1:0-36066 GCF_044460385.1 Streptomyces sp. NPDC050121
ACTTCAGAACCAGTGAAGTCAGGATGATCAAGAGATCGCAGAGTGGCTCACTTTTCATCCGCCGTCCGTGGCCCTCGTTTCACCCGTTGCCGAGACTCCCGGCACGTCGGTGACGGAGAACCTGATCCGGGCCATCCCAGCGGACACCCGCACGCCCTGGATCGTGACCTGGCTCCAGTTGGAGCTCCGCTGATTCAGGTCGGCCGCGGTCGTCCTCCCGTCGGACGTGATGGACATGGCGGCGGCCGCGGCAGGATCGGTCACCCCGTTTTTTGATGGTCGCGGTCAGGTCGTAGACACCGTCCGAAAGGGGGACGTCCTGGGAGGCGGCCGCCGAGAACTGCGTGGAACTGGCGAACGCCAGATGGAAGTTGCCGACGCGTCCGCTCGTGTCAGCCTGGTTGATGATCGCGGACGTCGTCCTCGAGTAGGTCCACCCCTGGACTGGCGAGACGGCGACCCTGGTCGGCCTCGAAGCTGGGATTGAGGACGTGGTTGTTCTTCTTGCCCACCTTCCACTCCCCCGTCACCGCATTCAGCCGCCAGTCGCTGAGGAAGTGGAACCGAAGGTCGTCCCCGGAACCCGTGATCGGCATCCACTGGTTGTAGCCGATCCCGTTCCCGGCGAAGTCGGCTCAGCGGTCCCCTGCTGTAGATGACGAGGTCGTTCTTCGTGCCGTGGACCGTGATGAAGAATCCGGTCTGCGTCACGTAGCTGTAGTCAAACTCCGTACCGGGAAGGGGCGACGACCCCGCGGCCGTCTTCCTCGACCGCGGCAGGGTCGCCCTCAACTCCGGTCCCTCCTTCGGAACCGGCGGCGCAGGACACGTACGGCTCAACCTGGGCACCTCCCCCGAACTGATCACCGAGGCGATCCACCGCATGGCCACGGCCCTGAACTGAGAAGAGGTTGCTGCGGTCTCATCCGCTATGCGCTTGGCGAGATCGTCGATCGATGCGACGTGGATCATGGCTTCGGAGCTGACGGGGAGGGTCTCGTGGTCGCAGACGAGCCAGCGGTGCATCATGATCCGACCTGTTGGGTCGGCCGCGCGGTGAGGTTCCCGCTGGGCAGGTCCTGTTCGCCGGATGGCTAGGAAACCATCATGTCTGGTTCGGCGGGGGGGGGTGCCCATGGTACGCAGGCCGGTGGCCCGGGCGGCCCGGATCCGGCCGTGGTAGCGCCGCTATGCAGGCGGATGCGCTGGTCAGCTCGTTTCGCCAGTCCCAGTTCGCAGCGATCCACAGGTGTATGCGGCTGCGTGCAGCAGCCGATAGCGCTGCTTCTTCGGCTCGGCTGCTGCCAGTTCGCCCTCCAGCAACAGGATGTGTGTCCAGGCGAGCAGGTCGAGGGGTGGCAGGGACAGCTCCAGCCACGCCCGCATCATGTTCATCGGCGTCGCAAAACCGTCTTGGCCTGCGACAAACCTGGCCGACATCGCTGATCATGATCGGCGTGCAACCCACGACACTGGACTCGCCCAGCCGGCCCGACCGCGCCTGGGCCCAGAGTCGACGCGCCTTCCTACCGCGGTACTACTCAGCACTGCCTTATTCGGTCCCGCGGTGCCTATGACATGCGCGTTTCCCCACCTAGTTTGACGGCAGGGTCACACATGCCGCGTCCCCGATGTGATCCGGGCAAGCCTTCCACCCCGACCAGGAGCACCGTCCGATGCATGTCTCCCTTACCATCTGGCTGCTGACCGTCGCCGCCCTGTGCGCGCTCGTCGCCGTCGACTTCCTCATCGGGCGCCGGCCCCACGACGTGTCGATCAAGGAGGCCGCGACCTGGTCCGTCGTGTGGGTAGCCCTGGCCTGTCTCTTCGGCCTGGGGCTCCTGCTCCAAGGCGGCACGGGGCCCACCGGGGAGTTCTTCGCCGGCTACATCACCGAGAAGTCGCTGAGCGTCGACAACCTCTTCGTCTTCGTCCTGATCATGGGCAAGTTCGCGGTGCCCTCGCAGTACCAGCAGCGGGTGCTGATGGTCGGCGTCCTGATGGCCCTCGTCCTGCGCGCCGGGTTCATCGCGGCGGGCGCGGCCATCATCTCCGTCTTCTCCTGGGTGTTCTACCTCTTCGGTGCCTTCCTGATCTGGACGGCCTGGAAGCTCGTCCAGGACGCGCGCAAGCAGGAGCACGAGGAGGAGTACCAGGAGAACAAGCTGCTCAAGACGGTGGAGAAGCGTTTCGGCGTCGCCGACCGCTACCACGGCACCAAGCTGTTCATCACCGAGAACGGCAAGCGCGTGATGACACCCATGCTGGTCGTGATGCTGGCGATCGGCTCCACCGACGTGCTGTTCGCCCTGGACTCCATCCCCGCGATCTACGGCCTCACCCAGGACCCGTACATCGTCTTCACCGCCAACGCCTTCGCGCTGATGGGGCTGCGCCAGCTGTACTTCCTCATCGGCGGCCTGCTGAAGAAGCTGGTCCACCTCAGCTACGGTCTCTCGATCATCCTCGGCTTCATCGGCGTCAAACTCGTCCTGCACGCCCTGCACGAGTCCGGCGTCCACGTCCCGCAGATCGGCATCCCCTTCTCGCTCGGCTTCATCGTCCTGGTCCTGGCGATCACCACCGTCACCAGCCTGCGCGCCACCAAGATCAAGGCGACCGCGGTGGGGCAGGAGTCCGCACCCTAGGGTCCGTCGTCAAATGATCTTGAGTGGTGGTTGCCCGTGTCGTCGCGTGGGCGCAAGCGGCTGGACGACCGCAGGGGCCTCAACGGGATCGTGTGGAAGTTCCGTACAGGCACGGCCTGGCGGGACGTGCCCGAGCGGTACGGGCCGTGGGCCACGCGTGGGCGGCGGACGGCACGGATGCTCCGCGCCGCCCAGTCCCGCGCGGACGCCGCCGGGGACATCGACTGGCTGGTGTCGGTCGACTCCACGATCGTCCGCGCCCACCAGCATGCCGCCGGCACCCAAAAAGAGGGCTCCGCAACCCGGCCGGCCCTCGGACGCTCCCGAGGCGGCCTGACCAGCAAGATTCACCTTCACCGTCCCCGCCCGCAAGGCTCGCCGCCCTCGACCTGGCTACCGGCAAGATCTCCTACCGGAGCCAAGCGCTAGCGGTGGCGGTGGCGGTGGCGGTGGCGCGGGTTCCTGGGCCTGCTCAAGACCCCTGCGCTCCCGTTGGCCCTGGGAGAAGCTGTACATCGTGGGACAGCATCTCTCCGCACAAACACATCGAGGTCCGCGCCTGGGCCGCCGCCAACGACGTCGAGCTGGTCTTCCTGCCGACCTACGGCTCGGGGCTGCACTGGATCGAGTCGGAGTTCGTGGCCTTGCGTTACTTCGCGCTGAACGGTACCGATCACCACACCCACGACGAGCAGAACGCCGCAATCGCCGCCTACATCCGCTGGCTGCCAGAGCCCGAACCAACCACACCTCGTGTCTTGGGAGTAGACGAGTTCGCGCTGCGCAAGGGGCACAACTACGGCACGATCCTGATCGACATCGAGACCCGTCAGCCATCGACCTGCTGCCGGACCGGACCACGACGACGGTAGCAAGGTGGCTTACCGATCACCCCTGGTGTCGAAGTGATCTGCAGAAATCGCTCGACCTCTTTTGCCGAGGCCGGGCGTATCGGCGCCCCCGAAGCAGTCCATGTCGCGGATCGCTGGCACATCTGGTCCAACCTTGCCGAGGCCGTCGAGAAGACCGTCGTCCAGCACCGTGCTCTTCTCCGTGAACCGCATGACTCCGCCGCCACACCGATCAGCGCGGCCATGAAGACGATGGAACTCGAACCGCACACCGAGCCGGGGCCGCGGACAGCAGGCCGCCTGTCCAACCGAATCCGGGAACAGCACGCGGCCGTCCATGCCCTCCTCGGCAAGGGAGTTGGGCTGGGTGTCGTCGCTGGCCATGCCCGTCAGCGGTTCGGCAGGGGTCATAGCCGCCCTCGGCGTCCTCGCGCCGCTGGCCAGCCCCCGTTTCACGGACGTACTGGCACCACTGTCCAATGCCGCGGCGGCGATCAGCGCCAGCGCGCGGGACGCGGATTTCGAGACGCCCACCGACATGTGTCGGCGTCGGCTGAACTCGGGTTCTGGATCACTTTCAGTGCCGGAGCCACGGAGGGTCACCACAACCGCGATCATGAACGGCCTCGCGCGCTGAGGAGGACCCGCTTGCGGAGCAGGTCGAAGTTGGCGCGGCCGAACATCTGACGCTTGAGCATCTTGATCTTGTTGTTGTGGCCCTCGACGGCGCCGGAGCTGTAGCGGAGGCTGAGCCCGGCGACGACGGCGTCCAGGTCCTGGCCGAGGCCGGTGACGAAGCCGTGCAGGGCGGGCACGTCGTCAGCCTGCACCCGTTCTATCCATTGACCGAGTTCCCGGCCCCGGCGGTCGTTCATCAACTCGGCGAAGGCGCGGACGTGTTCGGCGGTTCGGTCGAGGGCGGGGCAGCGGGTGAGAATCTGCTTGAGCTGCCGGGCCTGGTCGTCGTCGAGCCGGTCGGGGCGGCGGGTGATCCAGCTGGTCACGTCGCGCACAGACGGCGCTTTGCGGGGCGGATCGTCGTGTGGGAAGGCTTCACGGAGCCGTTGGACGTACCTCTTCACCACGCTCTCGCCGCCGGGGTAGCCGCGCTCGCGAACTTCCTCGAACAGTCGGCGGGCCACGGTGCAGCCTTCGGTCCACCGCTGATGCAGATGGGACTTGTAGGGGTCGAGGATGCTGGTCCGGCCGGTCCACCGTCCGACCAGGAGCTCGTCTGCGGTGGCCGCATTGGCGAGCCGGCGGACGGTGTTGCGGGCCAAGCCCAGTCGTCGGGCGATCGGCCGCAGCCCGAGCCCCTCGTCCAGCAGGGCGTGGACGGCCGCGTGCTGCTCACGCACCCGGTCGGACAGACGGCCCGACTGCCGTGGTTCATCCGGGGAAGGCGGCGCAGGCTCCGGGCTCTCCAGGGGCTCGGCGGCGCGGACCCGGGCAGTGTTCTCCGGCTTGCGCAGCAGGGCGCGGTGCTGGATGACTGTCTTCTCGACGGCCTCAGCCAGGTTGATGGGTCGGACCGGGGCGCCCTGCCGGGATTGCTCCCGGTGGGTTTCCCCGGCCCGCCCGCCGAGTGAAGTAGGCCGCCGACGAGGTGCCCGTGGCTCGGGTCCTTTTCCGACGGCCCCTTCCCGAACCGGACGGGCCCGATTTCCAGGCATCCGGCTCTCCAGTGATCATTTCCGAAGTGGTGCGGTGGGACGTCCCGCGTGGATGTCTTCATGACAGCGGCGGCAGATCACGAGGGTCTTGCGCCGTCGCATCGCCATCAGATGGACCCATGCGGGCCTTTCCCGGCGTCCGGGCCGGTTGAGATCAGCGAGCTTGCGGACGTGGTGGACCTCAAGGTTCGTCCGTGTCTCGCAGATCTCGCAGCACTCGGCGAGGAGCCTGTGGATCAGCTCGTTGCGCTTCATGCTGGCCATGACCGGCCGTGTGTCGGCGAGTACTGCCGTGCGCTGCCGCTTGAGCGAGATCCCGCCGAAGCGGGCGACCAGCGGCTTCTTCCCCTCATCGCGGGGGACGGTGACCTGGATGCAGCGGCGTGGTCCGTCAGGTGTCTCGATGGTGCTCTTGTACTTCCGGGACATCTTCGTGACCGTCGACCGGTGCTTCCCGGCCAGAGTCTTCAGCATCGACGTCTCCATGACCCACTGGAGACGGCCCAGGCGGAACACGTCCTGGGCGAGGAGGTAGTACTGGACCAGCCCCCGGAACTCGGCCTGGTACTTCGCAACGATCGTGAAGTCTTCGTCATGAAGCAGCGGGCCTCGTTGTGCGGGCTTTCCCTTGCTCATGTAGAGCGCACATTTCTGCCTGATCATCTGTCGGGGCACGAAGAGTCCGATGGCACCGTTGACCGCCCGGCGCTGCCGCGTGATCTTGGTGTCGGCGTGCTGGACTCGGATCTCGTAGCCGAGGAAGTGCGCCGCCTGGCTGGCGGCATGGGTGATCAGTGTCTTGGACTCGGACAGTTCGAGCTTGAGCTCGTCGCGCAGGAACGTCCGTATCCTCGACTTGATCTCCTCGGCCTCGCGCTTGGGACCGGCGAATCCCAGCAGCCAGTCGTCGGCGTAACGGACGTAACGTAATCGCCGGTAGTCCGGATCGTTGGGGTCCTGGCTCGGCAGGGTGCGGCGGCGGAGCCGAAGCTCCCGGACCGCATCCCGGTCACCGTGCCGCTTGGCCCGCTGGATCGCGTACTCGACGACCTGGTACTCCCGGTTGGGGCGCCGGCGCCGGCCGTGGTTGTACTCGGGCAGGAGAGACTGTTCGATGAACTGGTCAAGCCGGTCAAGGTAGATGTTCGAGAGGATCGGGGAGGCCACCCCGCCCTGCGGCGCACCGCTGAGCGTGGCGTTCCATCGCCAGTCCTCCAGGTATCCGGCCTTGAGCATGTGGCTGATCAGCCGCAGGAACCGGCCATCGTGGATCTTCTCCGCCAGGATCGACAGCATCACTTCGTGATCGAGGCTGCCGAAGCAGTCGGAGATGTCCCCTTCGATGAACCAGTGCGTTCCCTTCCAGACCTCCACGACCTCGCTGAGCGCGGTGTGGCAGCCTCGTCGGGGACGGAAACCGTGGGAACGGTCGGAGAACTGGACGTCGTAGTACGCCTCAAGCAGCAGGCGGACCACCTCGGCGACCAGCTTGTCCGACCAGGGCGGCAGACCTAACGGGCGCTTCTTCGTTGATCCTTTCTTCTCGATGTAGACCCGCCGGGCCGGAGACCACCGGTAGCGCTCGGCGCGCAAGGCGTCGATGATGCTGCCGATCTTCTCCAGTGACATGCCGTCCGCGGTTTCCCTGGTGACCCCTGGCGTCATCGCACCCGTGTTGGCGTAGATCCGCCCGTAGGCCATCAAGTACAGCTGTGGGTTGAACAGTTGCCGATACAGCCTCTCGATCGGCAGTCCCCTCTCTCCGCGCTTGCGGATGATGTCCAGCACCGTTTCGGCGGTCTGCATTACGCATGCCTCCCTTCGCTGAACTTCTCGATCACCTGTGCCCCTTCGCCCTTGTTCCGGCTCTCCCGGACCTCTCGGCAGGTCGTGACTCCCGCGACTACTACGGGCACTCCGTCGCCATAGGGCTCGCGCCCCGTAGGCGATCCCGTGGTACGTCTTCGCTGTACGTATCGAGCACGACGTAGGCCGCCCACTCATCTCCTTGACCGCCCTCGCTGGGCGACGCCCCGCGTCACGGAGGTTGCCCGGCCCCACAGGTTCAAGGCCCGGCATGACGCGGCATCGGTTACAGGTGTCGTTCCGACGGGTGCGCACTCTCACCACTGGAGATTGGGCTTCAAGCAATCCAGCCTTGGCCATATCGCGCGGGTCTCGCGGCACCCCGCCCCCGGACACCTCCGGACGGCCACCGCTTCCCTGACATGCTCTTGTCCCCTCGCGCTTTCGCGTCCAGGTAAGTCAGGCGACCCAAGAACCTCCCTCCGAGTTCATCCCGACTGCGTCGGGGATACAACGAAGCGCCTCACGGCGCACACCCGGCGTGCCCGTCTCCGAGCACCGGGCTCTCCACGAGATCATGCCGTTGGTGTCGGGCCGGTCAGGGCGGCCGGCCAAGGGGTGGGGATGCTGTTGCCCCGGTAGCGATACCGAGTGATCGGCACTTTGCCGAGGTGGAACAGTCTGATCCCCTCCAACTCGATGTCTTTCCATTGTCCTTGCGGAGTCCGGAACCATCGCCGGATGGACTTCCAGTTCGTGCGGTGCCGGTGCATCACCCAGCGGATGACCCGCCACCACACGAAGGTGTGCAGGGTCTGCATGGTGTGCTTGGCGACCGCGTGCCGGAAGTAGTTGGCCCAGCCGCGCAGGATCCGGTTGATCTGGATCAGCGCGATCTTGTAGTCGAGATGTGACAGCTTCTGGGTCAGTTGCTTGATCTTCCGCTTCAGCGTCGCGACTGGCTTGTCGGCGATGAACGTGTAGACGTGCCAACTGTCCGTTCCGCGCTTGCGCATCCAGACGATGCGAAAGCCCAGGAAGTCGAACCCGTCCGCAAGGTGGACTATCCGGGTCTTGGCCGGTGACAGCACGAGGCCCATCGGCGCCAGAACCGAACTCACCTGTTCGCGAAGGTCTTCGACGTGCTCCTTGGTGCCGTGGACCATGATGACGAAGTCGTCCGCGTAGCGGACCAGTCGCCAGGTCGGCAGGCCCCGGTGGCGCCGTCGTTCGCGATCCTGTCGACTGGCCATCGCGGTTGCCCACTGCTCGGCGGCGAAGTCGTCGAGCACAGACAGTGCGATGTTGGCCAACAGGGGCGATAGGATGCCTCCTTGCGGAGTCCCGGAGATGGCCTCGTCCCGTTCGCCCAGCTCGGTCATGATCCCGGCTTTGAGGAACGCCTTCACCAGCGCCAGCACCCGCTTGTCCTTCACCCGCGATCGAACACGGTCCATCAGGGCCGTGTGGTCGATGCGGTCGAAACACGCCTCGATATCCGCGTCCAGCGCCCAGCGATAGCCCTGGGAGCCGAACAGATGGATCTCGGCGATCGCGTCGTGCGCACGCCGGTTGGGCCGGAACCCGTACGAGCACGGACGGAAGTCCGCCTCGAAGATCGGTTCCAGGACCAGCTTCAACGCGGCCTGCACCACCCGGTCCGCAATGGTCGGGATCCCCAGCCGGCGCAGCTTCCCGCCCGCTTTGGGGATCATCCGCTCACGCGTCGGCATTGGCCGAAAGACCCCTGCCCGCAGCTGAGAGCGGATGTGGTCCAGATACGCTTCCGCCCCGGCCGCACGCACGTGGTCGGCGTGAACGCCGTCCACGCCCGCCGTCCGGGCCCCGGTATTGCCTGCGACCCGTTCGAACGCCATCACCAAGGTGGCAGGGTCACAGATGAAGTTGAACACATCGTCGAACCGGAAGCCGCGATCGGCTGCCGCCCAACGGTGCAGTTTGACCTGCATCCTCCGTACCCGCAGCTCAGCGAAATCGGCCACTGGCCACGCGACCGGGCCATCCACCCCGGATTCTCCGGACATTGCAGAACCTCCCTTGCGATCTCGCTGCCGCCCTTCCCCATGTGCCGGGCTCTCCCCGGCTCGGAGTACTACGGCGGCTCCGCCCCTCCCACAGCCTGGTCGACAGACGGTGTGCCCAGCCCGGCTCGCCTGTGCTGGAAGCGTCGGGAGCGGGCAAGGCTGGGGAGGTTCCCGTGTTCACTGATTGATCGCTCGTCGGAGTAGGCACCCGGCTATACCCCCGCGGCATCGCCACGGCTACCCCGCAGCACTTCACCGTGGCCTCCCCGATCGTCTGGAAAACAACGACCCGAGAGTTGCCCGCCATGGCACAAGGCGAGCATGCACCGCTACCAGCCCAGATCCGCCAGGTTCGAGCTGATGGCACCTTAGGAGGCTTCAACCACCGGTTCCTCTCGTATACCTCTCCGTCTTGCTTGCCGGACCCGCACCATCTGGCAGTGCTGACACGTCCCGGCTTCGTCGGGGCCGCTTGCCACCCTCCCCGGCACCTCCCGGATCAGGCTGCCCCCAGCTTCACCGCCCTGCTGCGACAGGACGGAGGCGAAGGTCTCCCACCTCCACTCGATCAATCAGCGCCTCACGGCGCACTTTCCAGATGTGCCACCGGTCCGCGACGTGAATCGCGTCCGGGGCGCCGAGTCGTCCGGCCTCGGCGTATGCGGTGGACCGGTCACGGCAGATCACCTCGACGCCGGGGTGGTCGGCGAGCCAGGCGGCCACCGTCGCCGTGGCCCGGTCGGGCAGCAGATCAACCGGACGGCGCGTGTCGATGTCCACCAGGATCGTGCCGTAGTTGTGTCCCTTGCGCAGGGCGAACTCGTCCACCCCAAGCACCCGCGGCGTGTGTACTTCGGGCTCCGGCAGGTGGCGTATCAGCCGCAGGAGCGTCGACCGGCTCGCCCTGACCGCGAGCGTGTTCGCCAGGCGGGTGCCGGCCCGGCCCGCCAGCATCACCGCTACCTGTTGCAGCACCGTCTGCAACCCGGAGCTTCGCCGTCCGTGCCGGAAGGTGAGTCCGTCGACCTGCTCGGCGAACGTGGTCCGTCTGCAGGCGCGGTCGCGGCAGCGGAACCGCCGGACCTGTAACTCGATCTCCACGGGACGCCCGGCGACTGCAGTGTCAGCAAGACGGCGTACGTATCGGCTGTGCACTCGGCCCGACGTCGTCCCGCAAGCGGGACACGCGGCCCGCTCTGCCGATGCGTGGGCCCGCACGAGCACCAACTCGCCGTCGACCACTGCGTTTTCGATCACTACGCCTTCGACCTGGTGAAACCACAGGTCCTGGAGGAGCACATCACCCATGGCCGTTCATGATCGCGGTTGTGGTGACCCTCCGTGGCTCCGGCACTGAAAGTGATCCAGAACCAGCGTTCAGCCGTCGTCGAGAACATGGAGTGACAGTCCCCAGGGCAGCTACGCGCGGTCGACTCTCCGAGGTGCTTCGGAGAGCATTTGCCAGCCGGCTGGATGTGGCCTGGGTCGAAGCCGCGGTGGCGAGGGCGGGGCCCGGGAGGCCTGCGTCAGGAGGGCCTGTCATGCCCGACCAGTGCCGAGGCGGGTGGCTCGCCCGGCTCATCGAGTTCGCTGCCTCAGGCGAGGGCGGGTGGCTGCCCGTGGTGATCAAAGTGACGCCCACCGACATCCAGGACCGCGACGCAGCCCGACGTGTTCTGGCCGTGTCCTCTACGTAGGTCTCCTCACGCTCCACGTGCACCTGGTGTGCAAAGCACGATGCGCTGATCATTCACCGCGTGGTGGCCTTGGTATCCCGTGTCAGTACCGGCTGACCGGTCACGGCCAGCGCAGCGTTCCCTCAGGCGTTACGGTGAAGGCCAGCGGCACACGCGGACGGGTTCCTCCAGCTTTCGGATCAGTACCGCTCCGCGGTCGCAACCGACACAGCAGGAGGCAAGGTGTCGGGTACAGCTACCGGGCCAGGGAACCACACCGAAGGCACGAAACCGGTGCGGCTGGGTGTGCCCGTGGCCCAGGACGAGGAACTCGACGGAGCCCAGGTGCTGCGGCTCGCCATGCGTCGAGCCGCCACTTTCCTCGATGGCGTCGGAGGTCTCGTCCACTGGCGGGGCCCTGAACCCGGCCGACCGCGGGTGGTGGCCGCTTGCGGGCAGGGCGTCGGATCACGGACAACTCTGCCCGAGGACGGGGCGTTCGCCCGGGCGATGCGGACAGGGTCCTTCGCCTGGGCAGCCGACAGCGGGATGGGGGGCACAGTCTTCGGGCTGGCTTCCGTGCCATTGCTCAGTGCCGACGGCCCTATCGGGGCACTCTCCGTCCTCACTACGACGCCTTGTGAACCAGACTCGCCGCACCGTGCCAGCCTTCAGCAGGTGGCGGACTGGGCCGCCCTGCAACTGGAGAACGGACCCAGCACCGCACCCGAGGGACAGTCGGCCGGTGCGCCGCACTTGATCGCCCCTTCCCTCGGCCGCCTGCTGCGGACGGTTCCCTTCCGGGACTGGGAATTCGACGTCGGCAGGGGCTCCATCGCATTCGGCGAACTGATCTCAGACCCGGCAGGCCACTGTCCGCGCGCACGGGGTGACCCCGCCGACTGGCTGAGGGTCATCACCGACATCCGTACGGCGATCGCTCTTGGGGCCCGCTACGACACCGAGTATCTCCTGCGGCAAGGCGACGGCACGCTCTCCCGGGCGCGGGCCCGCGGACGCCTTGTGCCGGGCGAACAGGGTGCGTCTGACCTGGTGGTGGGCGCGTTGTGGTGGGCCGGCCGGATCCCGCACCCGCACAGCCACGAAATGCAGACCCTGCAGACCATGCGCGAGGGACTCCTGACCGTCTCCGACGACTGGCGCACCACCTTCGTCAACGAGGAGGCGGAACGGGTCCTCGGCATAGACCACCGACTGATCGGCGGCGTTCTGTGGGACGGTCCCGTCGGCGCCGTACCCGGCCTGGAAAGCGTATGCCGACGCGCGGCCCAAGAGGGCAGACCCCTCAGCGTCGCACTGCCCTGGCCGAGCGGCCGAAGGCGTTTCCGCCTGCGGTGCGTCCCCACCCGGTCCAGCCGGGGCATGGCCATCCACCTCGCCGACGTAACGAAAGAGGACCTTCAGGGCACGGGCGAGGCGCTGCGCGAGGGTAGCGATGTCTCCGGCGCCGCGCGGGCCGCCGCACGATCCGTCCGGATGGAAGAGCTGACCGCGGCCCTGTCCGAAGCCGTCACCTCCAAGGATGTGGTGCAGGTCGTCGCCGAGCGGATCCTGCCACCGCTTGGGGCCGACAGGCTGTTGGTGGAGGTCCTCGGCGGCGACCACCTGCACATCGCGGGCGCGGCGGGATATCCGGAAGCTTTGCGGCTGGCAGCCACCGAGAAGAGGGCGATCGACCTTGTCGCCGCCGAGACGCTCAGCACGCGCACGCCCCGGTTCCTGGAGTCGACCGCGGAGTTCATCGAGTCCTTTCCCCAGCTGAGCAGCCTGGCTGCTGCCTCGATGAACAACGCCTGGGTCCTTCTCCCGCTCATCGCATCAGGGCGGGACATAGGCTGCTGCTTTGTCGCCTTCTCCCGGTCACGCTCCTTCCCTGATGACGAACGCACCCTGCTGACCGCGCTGAGCGGTCTGGTCGCCCAGGCTCTCGAGCGGGCCCGGCTGTATGACGTCGAACATACCCGCGCACAGGAACTCCAGCGCGGCCTGCTGCCCCGTGAGCTGCCCCGACTGGCGTCCGTCCAGGCGGCTGCCCGTTACCTGCCGGCCGGCCATGGCGCGGAAGTGGGCGGCGACTGGTACGACGTGATCCCGCTGTCCGCGGATCGTGTCGCCATGGTGATCGGCGACGTCATGGGCCATGGAATCACCGAAGCCGCCACCATGGGCCGACTCCGCACGGCGGTACGCACCCTCGCCGACCTCGAGATCGCCCCGGACGAGCTTCTGCACCACCTCAACGACATCGTCAGCGACCTCGGCGAGGACTCCTACGCGACCTGCCTGTACTCCGTGTTCGACCCCGTCGCCCGAACCCTGACGTACTCACTGGCCGGCCACCCCCCACCACTCATCGCCCATCCCGACGGCACGCTGCACTCCCCCGACGTGGACGGCGATCCGCCTCTGGGCGCCGCGAATCCGCCTTTCGGCACTCACCGGTTGAGTCTGCCTGAGGAGAGCCTGGTGGTGTTCTGGACCGATGGTCTGGTGGAGTCCGCCGCCCGGGACATGGATCAAGGGCTTGCCGAGCTCAAGCGGACTCTGAGCAAGGCCACTACAGGGATGAGGTACTTCTCCGCGGCACGCGAGGAGGGCGGGCACGAACGTCTGGAAGACCTGTGCGACAAGATCGTCTCCGCCCTCCTCCCTCATCAGGAACACACCAGGGACGACGCGGCCCTGCTCGTGGCCCACGCCCGGTGCACCGGCGCCCATGACATCGCCACCTGCAGCCTTACCGACGATCCCCGGGCAGCCAGCCAGGCCAGGGAGTACGTCCGTCGGCAACTGGCCGCCTGGAAACTGGATGATCTGGTGATGACCACCGAACTGATCGTCAGCGAACTGATCGGCAACGTCGTCAGGCACGCCAAAGGCCCCATCAGCCTGCGCCTGCTGCGTAGCCGCTCACTGATCTGCGAGGTGTACGACGCCAGTCTGACCACCCCACGCATCCGCCGGGCCGCATCGACCGACGAAGGCGGCCGCGGCCTCCACCTGATCGCCGCCCTCTCCCGGCGCTGGGGCGCGCGTTACCTTGACGACGGCAAGTGCATCTGGGCCGAACAGGACCTTCCCACACCCGGCGAGTGAGCAAGGGCACGGGGCCATGGCTGTCGTACCGCGCCATCGGGTGTCCGTCCTCCACGCTGCCCTGGGTGATCTCGATCGCCTCGTCGACGCGCCTCCAGCCCTCCAGCAGCTCGGCCGCGGCTATGACGGCCGTCCACCAGCGTCAGCCGAGGCTGTTGCCCCACAGAGACGGGTCGGTGCTCTTGAGGCTAGGGACGCCGCCGTACGTGCCGCCGTCAGCAGCGATGAGGGGGCGGAGAGCTGGTCCTCCAGGAGTCCGTCGCGCACCCGCACGACAGTGCTCTCGTGGTCGGTCTTGCCGGGCCGGAACGTCTTCCCGTCGATCGCGGCCTTCAGGTAGTACTTGGCGTAAAGGTCGACCGGCTGGGACACCGTGGCGCCGATGCTGCTCTTGGAGATGTGTGTGAGCTCTCCGGGGGCGCCGTCGTTGGAGACGACGAACACGTGCGGCTTGCCTTTCGGGCCGCCCAACTGCCCCTGCTGCTTGAGCACTTGGAGCGTCCCGGACAGGGCGAAGCTGGACTGCATGTAGATGCCCTTGATGTCCGGGTGGGTCGTCAGGTCGGTCTGGAGCTTCTCCGCGGCGACGGCTCCGTCCCAGTCGGTGCGGTCACGGCCGTTGATGGAGGAGAGGCTTCCTAGGCTGATGCGGGAGATTCGGCGGCTTCGGAATCCGTCGCCGTAGGAGAAAGATTCGCGGGGGCCGTCAGCTGAACTACCCGCCCACGCAGGGCGGCGAAAGCCGCCGCAGCGAGGGACATACGCCAACTCCGCTACGGCGTGCGTCTGGCGGAGACGCTGCATTTCGGCCGCGCCGCGCAACTGGAGCACATCGCGCAGTCCGCGTTCAGCGGACATGTGGCACGGCTGGAACGCGAACTCGGCGTCCAGCTCTTCGACCGCAGCCCGCACCGGGTCGCGCTGACCCCTGTGGGCGCGGCGTTCGTCGAACGGGCCCAGCAGATACTGGCGCAGCTGGCCGACGCGGCCGCCGAAGCGCTGACGTACTCGCCCACGCACCATCAGGTCCTGCGCATCGGCATGTTCGCCGAAGCCGCGGGGGAACTGACGCCAATGATCCTTTCCGTCTACCGCGAGCTGCGGCCGGACGTCCGGCTGGAGATCACCGAGCTGACCATGGTCGACCAGTTGGAGGAGCTGGTGTCGGACGAGGTGGACTTGACCATCATGCGAGCGCCCTTCGAGGACGACCGGATCAAGCTGCGGCCGATCTTCTCCGAGCCCCGCGTCGCCGCACTGCCCCGCTCGCACCCGCTGGCGGACGCGGCGAGCATCTCCGTGGACGATCTGCTGGACGAGCCGTTCGCGACCGCCGCCACCGGCGCACCGGCCGGCTGGGCCTCTTACTGGACGTGTGACGACCGCCGGGGCGAACAGAGCCGGGTCGCGACCCGGGTCCGGTCTGTGGGCGAGTTCTTGATGGCCATCTCCTGCCTTGGCGCAGTGGACACCTTTCCGCAGACCGCCGCCCGGCTTTCCCACCACTCCGGCGTTGCCTACGGGCCCCTGCCCGACGCGGCACCGAGCACCGTCGCCACCGCGGCGCGGCTCAGCGACCGGCGGGCGCACGTGCACGCCTTCGCTGTCGCGGTCGAGCGAGCGGTCGAGGGACATCTCACCGGAGTGCCCGGCGCCGTTCGGGCGCAGGCGGCCTGAGCCCTTCCGCCCGACGGGGTGATGACGGTCACGCCTTGTGTGCTGGCCAACCCCGTCATCTGCACCAGGTGCTGAGCAACGTGCTCTCGAGCGCCCTGGAGGTGTCACCAGACGGCGGCAGGATCACCGTGCCCGTGGGCTCCGGGGCTGGGGAAGAAACCAGGTCGGCCGCGCGCATCAGGCGGGCGACGCGTCTGCGTCCGACCGGCAGGCCGTCGGTCTCCCGCAGGCCGGCCTGGATGCGCGGGCCTTTGCACCCGGGCGGATGTGCTCTTCGAGCTCGCCGACGCGGTGCCGTGTGCCGGGTCCGGCCGCATCGCTCTCGTCCCTCGGGCCGGCGGACTCGGCTCTGTAGGCTCATCTCCATCCCCTCACTCTTCGCGGCACCGTCCTGGCGATGACTTGCCTCACCGCGCCGCAAGGATGAGGGCCACCAGTACTGCGGTACTGGTTCCCTGGCCGGATTCGGGGTCCACGGTGCCGGGGGTTCACGGAAAGCCGCCCATAGCGTGAGCACAGGGTCGATCAGGCCCGCTCTCGTAATGATCCCTCTCCTGGTGGGAGTACCTCCGTGGCCACCTTCCTGTACCGGCTTGGCCAGCTCGCCTTCCGGCGACGACGACTGTTCCTGACGTTGTGGATCGTCATGCTGGCCGCAGAAGGCCATCGACCTACTGGGCAAGGAGTTCCCGCAGGCCGCAGCTGGCAACGCCACCGGGCACGTCGTTTTCGAAGCACCCGCGGGGCAGAAACTGACCTCCGCGAGCAACAGGGCGGAGATCGCCGCCCTGGTCGCCGACCTGCAGAAGGCGCCGCAGGTGGCGAGCGTCTCCGAGCGGTTCGGCAGCGGACTGGTCAGCAAGGACGGCACGATCGCCTACACCCAGGTCACCTACACGGTGCCCAAGCCGAGATCACCACCGCCGCCTCCGCCGCCCTGCAGCACGCCGCCGACGAGGGTGAGAAGGCCGGGCTGAGGATGAGCCTGGGCGGCAACGCTGTCCAGGAGGAGGCCGCCGGCAAGGTCCCGGAGCTGATCGGCGTCGTCGCCGCTCTCGTCCTGGTGATCACCTTCGGGTCGATGATCGCCGCCGGGCTCCCCCTACTCACCGCGATCTTCGGTGTAGGCGTGGCGATCATGTGCATCACCCTAGCCACCGCCTTCTTCGCGTACGACGTCGGCTTGGTCCGCCCCGCCTGACCCGCTCACCGGACTCCCCTCCTCCCGGCCCCCCGCCGGTTCTCACCGCTTCGTCCCCTCAAGGGGGCGCCATCTGCCCCGCCCGGACACTGCCCTGCCACAGCGCTGGGCGGTGCCCGACTGCAGTCGAGCATCCGCGACGACGACAGGACACAGCGATGAAACTCTTGGCACGAACCGGCCTGGCCGGGCTTCTGACTTGCGGCGCACTCCTCACCGTCATCGGGGTCGCCCAGCGCAACGACGGGGACGGGGGCGGGGGTACAGGCGTCGCCGCGCCTCGAGGTCCGTACGTCGCCCTCGGTGACTCCTACACCTCCGGGCCGAAGATCCCCGACCAGACCGGGAAGCCCGCGGGCTGCGCCCGCTCCAGCCGTAACTACCCGGCCGTGGTGGCGAAGGAACTCGGCATCAAGTCGTCCGAGTTCCGCGACATGAGCTGCAGCGGCGCTGCCATCCCCGACCTGACCGCACCCCAGTCCACCGAGGACGGCACCAACCCCGCCCAAACATCTGCATTGTCCACAAAAACTCGGCTGGTCACACTCGGTATCGGCGGCAACGACATCGGCTTCAGTTCGATGCTCACCAAGTGCGTCACGACCGGGGCGCTCTACAAGGCCGCCGCCAACCTCACGGACATCTCCGACAAGGCGCCCTGCAAGGAGCGGTACGCCGACGACGGGGCGAGCAAGAAGATCCGTACAGCGGGCGGACACCTCTCTCAAGCGCTTCAGGAGATCAAGCGTCGCGCGCCCGAGGCTCGGGTGTACGTCATCGGATACCCGGCGATCCTGCCGTCCGACGGCTCCACCTGTGACCGGAAGATACCCCTCGCTCCCGGCGACGTGATCTTCCTGCGTGACCAGGAACAGCAGCTCAACGCCATGCTGCGGCAGCGCGCGCAAGCCGCCGGAGCCACCTACGTCGACACCCACACACCGTCCGTCGGCCACGATGCCTGCTCTCCGGCAGGCACCCGTTGGATCGAACCCCTCCAGCCCAGCAGCCCGGCAGCCATCGTCCACCCCAACGAACGAGGTGAGCGGGGCATGGCTTCCGCCGTCCTACGGACCATCGGGGCCTGAGCGTCCGCGGAGCACGCGTGCCACGGGGGCACCGTTGGAGCGGCGTGCGGTGTCCCTCCCCCCACTTGGAGAACGCCCCACCATGACCACCGTACTCATCGCCAGTGACCAGGCTCTGCAACGGGCCTGCTACCGCATGCTCCTCGCGGCCCAGCCCGACCTGACCGTGGTGGGCGAGGCAGCGACCTGCGCGGAAACGATGCGCAGGACCGCCGACCTGCACCCTGACGTCGTCCTGTTGGACATTCGTGTGCCTCCCTCGGACGGCGTCGAGTCCATCCGCCGCATCACGAGACCCGGGGAGCAGCCCGCCGGAGGTCCCGGCCCCGTCCCGGCAGGACCCCCTCGTGTGCTGATCCTGGCCCCTACCGACTTCGACGAGTTCGCCCTCGACGCAGTGCGCGCCGGCGCCAGCGGCTTTCTCCTGAAGGACGCCTCGCTCGACGAACTGACGGCTGCCATCCGCGCCGTGGGCGCGGGCGACGCTGTCCTCTCGCCCGGTCTGACCCGCGAACTCATCGAAACCCTCCGCCGACCGCGGCCCGCCCGCTCCCTGCAGCGCGACGGCCGGCTGGACCTGCTCACCGAACGCGAACGTGAGGTGCTCACCGCCATCGCCTCCGGCTGGAGCACCACCGAGATCGCCCAGCGGCTGTCTATAGCGCCCACCACCGTCAAAACCCACATTCGCAGCATCCTCATCAAGATCGGCGCGTGTGCGCGTGTCCAGGCCGTGGTTTTCGCCTACGAGACCGGGCTGGTCCGGCCCCGGTGACGCTTCCCCCTCATGCCCCCTCGCCATCAGGAGCAGCCATGCACATACTCCTCGTCGAAGACGACCCGACCGTGGCCCAGTCTCTGCAACTAGGCCTGCCTCGCTACGGCTACGACGTGGACTGGGTGCCAACCGGCAGCGCCGCGCTCACCGCATCGGCGCCGGACATGGTCCTGCTGGACCTCGGTCTGCCGGACATGGACGGGCTCGACGTCTGCAGGGAGCTGCGGTCACGCAGCGACGTACCGCTCATCGTGATCAGCGGGCGGGGCAGCGAGACGGAGAAGGTCGTAGGCCTCGAACTCGGCGCCGACGACTACCTGGTGAAGCCCTTCCTGGTGCGTGAACTGGTCGCCCGGATGCGGGCCGTGCAGCGCAGACATCTCGGTGGGTCCGGGACCGGCCCGAACCCACGCGAGACGTACGGCCGTGTGACCGTCGACCAACGAGCACACCGCGTCTTCCTGGACGGCGCCGAAGTCCCGTTGAGACCCAAGGAGTACGCGTTGCTGGTCTTTCTCACCGGCCGGTTGGAGGCCCTGGTGACCAGGGAGGCCATCATGACGGCAGTCTGGGACAGTAACTGGTTCGGGCCGACGAAGACGCTGGACACCCATGTGGCGGCCCTGCGGCACAAGTTCGATGACGCCCTGTTCATCGAGTGCGTCCGCGGTGTCGGTTTCCGGCTCGTGCTCAGGGCCCCACAGCCGACTTCACCGGCGCATCCGGCGCAGAGGTAGCGGCCGGCGGCTGCTGACACGGGATGAAGGACGAACGAGAGCGAGGACGGCGGCACCGACGCCGATTGGCAAGCCGGGGCCCCGGCCATCGTGATCGTCAGCGACGCCAGCTACGACGTCACCCGCCTGGCCTGGGTCCTGCGCGACCTGCCCGTCGAGATAGTCGGCCGGGTCCGCTCCGACCGAGTCATGCGCCTGCCGAAGCCGCCGAGGATGCATGGCGTCACCGGCCGGCCGCCCAAGCACGGCCCGGAATTCCGCTTCACCAAGCCGGAGGGACCGCACAGGGTAAGCTTCAGGTCAAGGCGCCCGCAGGCGTCGGGAGCATAGGCGTGAATAATCCCGCTGGCAATTATATTTGCATCGCGGTACAGGCTGACCAGTGGAAAGAAACCCAGTTCCGCGGTGATGTCTCAGGCCGGATCAACGCGTTCGCTGACTCTGCATGTTCGGACTCGCTGGGCGGTGTGGATGTACCGAAGGACACCAGCAGTAACATAAACTACTGGTTCCAGTTCAACCGCAGCCAAATTTACTTCGGAAAGCCTTCCGGGCTGAAGTAGTCGGTCGCTCGACCCTGATTGATCACAGCCGGACTCTTCGGAGCACTCCGGGTGGCGGTGGTGGCCCCACCGCCACAGCGTTCACTGCTTTTTTCCCTCGGGTCACGCCAGCCTCAGCAGCTCCCGTTTGGGGAACAGTCACGGTGACCGTTCCCCAAACATGCGTGCAAAGCATCCATTCTTGAACTAACGGTCCCTGACCACTGATTCAGGGTTTAAACGGCGTTTCGTTCCGTTGTTTGGTCCCTGGATGCCCTGATTGTTGAGGTTTCTAGGTGCTGCGCCAGCTCGGGGTGGATTCGGCCGTGAGGCGGCGCGCCATGAGGTCGGTCATGGCGAGGTGGATCATGGCTTCGGAACGGACAGTCAGGGTCTCGTAGTCGCGGGCCAGGCGGCGGTGGTTCATCAGCCAACCCAGCGTTCTCTCGACGGTCCACCTCCTCGGCAGGATGGTGAATCCTCTGGTGGCGGGGTCGCGGCGGACCAAACGCTCAGTCAGGCTGTTGGCGGCAGCTGTCTCGGACGCGGGCACCGCCCGCATGATCAGCGTGGGCAGCGCCCCGCAGGCGAAGGCCACGCCGGTGGCGACGAAAGCTGGCCAGGATGAGCTGCCAGATCTCACTGGCCCTGCCGCCGAGCGAGGAGCAGTACCCCGGCCCTCGCTCGCGCCAACAGCGTTATTGCCCTGCCTGGCGGGTACCTCATCGCCCTCCTGGGCACGCCCACCGCGGCGAACCAGGGCTCGTCGACCACGACCTCGCACCGGCGGACGCTGGCATGCGGGAGGTGCGCGGCCCAACTGCGCTCTCTGCGGGAGCAGGTCAGAACCGACGATTCCGACGCTCCAGTGATCATCACCACCCGCAATCACCACCTCACCGACGCGGAGAAGGAAGCGAACCGCCTACTCAACCGCGAACGCGCCGCCGTCGAGCACGGCTTCGCGAACCAGAAGTCCTGGCGCTTCCCGGCCAAACTCCCGGCACGTCACCACCCTCCTGCGGGCCCTGCTCGTCCTCGCGAACACCGAAATCTACTGGTGACAGACGATCCCCCGAAGAAGATCACATCCTTGACTGGCACGAGTACCTCACCACAGGCGCACACCAGCCCCCTGGCCTGCGAAGTCAGGACCAAAACTTCTCAATGCGTCTTCGAAGCTCGTCACGAATCGTTCTCTGCCAGTCGATGTAGGAGAAGAGACATTCGGTGGGGGATGACCTCGGTCGTCGCAATCGAGGTGCTGCTGCGTTGCACGCCGGGCGCCAACTGAATGCCCTGCGTGATCCGGTGCAAATCAACAGTGTCGCGCGCGACCACACGGAGCATGAGATCTGCATCTCCCGTTGTGGTGTGCGCTTCGATGACCTCTGGAATGGCGCCAATCGCCGCATATACCGAGTCGATCTGCTGCTGCGACACGGACAGAGTCACGAAGGCGAGTAGGGGCCGGCCGATTGCTGCTGGGGAGAGTGGGGCGCTGGGTGTGCCCAGCGCCCCACCGTCGCGGAGCCTCTTCAGGCGCGCGTGCACCGTGTTCCGCGACACCCCCAGCCGGGCGGCGATCTCGATCAGTGAGGCTTCGGGTGCATTATCCAGGGCGAGCAGTATCCGGGCATCAACCGCATCAAGGTTATGCATACGGCACACAATACCCTGCGGAGCAGATCCCATGTTGTGCATCTGCACGGTCAAATGCGATGCAGTTGTGCATCCGAACTGACCTGTCTAAGTTCTGTGAGCATGACCACAGCAAATGAGCACACCGACTTGCCGCGTATCGACCTCCGGGGGTTCACCTCGCCCGTGCATCTCTTGCCTCGGCTGAGCGACGAGCTCGGCGTGGAAGTCTGGTCCAAGCGCGACGACCTGGGCTCGGTGGGCCTCGCAGGGAACAAGGTGCGCAAGCTTGAGACGGAGCTCGCGCACGCACGCGCGCTGGGAGCCACGCACATCGTGACCGAAGGCTCTCGCCATTCCAACGCCACTCGTGCAGCTGCCGCTGCGGCAGCTGCGATCGGAATGAAGTGCACTCTCGTGCTCTGCCACGATGAGCCGAAAGAGCCTGTGGGCAATCTTCTCCTCGATGCCCTCTTCGGCGCTGATCTCCGTCTTGTCGGCGACACTTCCTGGGTAGAACTCGCTCGGCTGACCGAGGATATCGTCCGGGAGCTAGAGGCTGCTGGCGAGCGGGTCTACCGACTGCCCATCGGCTCGGCAACCGGCCGTGGTGCGGCGAGCTTTGCGCGCGCCTACATCGAAGCTGAAGAGCAGATGGATGCGCAAGGTGCGACATTCAGTACGATCGTGCACGCCAGCTCGGCGGGAAGCACGCACGCGGGACTTGCACTGGGGCGGGCGCTCCGTCAGAAGTCGACCCGCATCATCGGCGTCGTCGTCGCGGGAGAGGTGTATGACGACGTACCGGGGAACTACCTCCGGCTCGCGAACGAGGCAGCCGATCTCATCGCGCCCACCATTCGCATCACTGCCTCCGACATCGAGTTGACTGAGGACTACTTGGGGGAAGGCTACGGACAGCCCGCCTCGGGCGTCACGGAGGCCATCGACCTCATGGCGCGGCTCGAGGGAATCGTGGTTGACCCGGTGTACACAGCGAAAGCGGTCGCGGCAATCATCGATATGGCCCGCAAGAAAACATTCGAGGGCCCCGTACTTTTCTGGCACACCGGCGGGTACCACGCGATCTTCGACCCGCGCTATACGGCGGCGGTGTGGTCTGACCTTCCTCGACTGCGGGACATTCAGCTTTAATCTCGATCTTGCATGACGGTTCGTCAGTTTCGCTGGGCCCTCGCCGACTTCTGTTCCTGAGCCCGCGGCCGGCCCCGAACTGGGGTCTGGTACGGAACGAAAGGTGCCTCACCATGACCACCCAGGTCGACCAGCACCACGGCTGGCGGCCGCGCCGCCGCCGACAGGGCGCCCGCCAGATCCGGCGTGATCAACATCGTGCCGGCCGGACGCGGGGCTGGTGCGTACCTCGTGTCCACCCGGGCGTGGACAAGGTCGCTGCTGCCTTCACTGGCTCCACGTCTGCGGGGCGGGTCATCGGCGAGACCTGTGGGCACCTGCTGCGGCCGGTCGCTCTGGAACTCGGCGGCAAGTCCGCAACCGTTGTCCTCGACGAGCCGAAGCCCTAAGGCAGACGACGTCTTCGTCACCGAGTCCGGCACCGCCCCCGGACCCCGGTGCCCCGGACGGGGGAGATAGGTCCGCGCACGCGTCGTGGCGTCGCGCAGCAGTCGAACGCCCGCGGTCCGTCGTCGGACACGACTGTCTCCCGGGCCGATGGTCCGGCGTCGCCGTCGATGCAGGTGAGGACCTCGCGGCCTCGTCGTCGAATCTCAAGGGGCGTGGCGCGCAGCGGAAGCCGGCCTCCTCCAGGTGGCGCAGAAGCGCGTGGATGTGGGCGTCCACGGTTGGGCGGGCATGCGGATGTTCTGACCACCCAAACCGACCGAGGCACAAGGACATCAGGCGCTCGTGCCGCCGAGCCGCCCAAGCATCATGCCTGGTGTGCGTCCAGGCCCGCATTCACCGGCGGCGTCGGAAGCAGTACGGCGCGAACGCTCCAGCCGCCGGCGGAGTTCGGACCGGCGGCGACCGTCCCCTGGTAGAGCGCAGCGCGTTCACGCATGCCGAGAAGCCCATGCCCACCGCCTTCCCAGGAATGACCCCGTTCCGTGGCGGGCGGACCCGTGTCCTCGACGGTGACGTGTACGGCATCCTGCTCCGCGATCAAGGAGACACGGACCGAGGTGTCGGAGGCGGCGTATTTAAGGGTGTTCGTCAGAGCTTCCTGGACTATGCGGTACAGGGCGAGTTGCAGTCCTGCGGGCAGGGCGGTGAGGTCACCGGCCGTATGGAGGTCGGCGTCGGGACCGGCCGCACGGATCCGTTCCAGCAGAGCGTCGAGATCGCCGACACCCGGCTGGGGGCGGAAGGGCGTCTCTTGAGGTCCCTCCTCGCGAATCCCGGTGAGGAGCCGACGCAGGTCGGCCAGGGCGCCACGCCCGCTGTCCGCGATGATCCGCAGGGTTTCCGCGCTCTGCTTCGGCTTGGCCTCTGCCAGCCCCGCCGCACCGTCGGCCAGACCGACCACGACGGCAAGGGTGTGGCCGAGGATGTCGTGCATCTCCCGGGAGATGCGGGCCCGCTCCTTGGCCTCTGCGAGGCGGGCCCGCTGGTCGCGCTCCACCTCCAGACGCACCGCTTGGTCCTCCAGGGCCGTGATGTACGAGCGCGCAACCCGGCCGGCCAGCCCCAGGCCAGCGATGGCGAGGATGCAGAGCACTAGGTCGGTGGTCACCGCGAGGGGGCTGTCGATCCGTTCGATCCGCCTGTCCGGGGCGAACGTCATGATCGTCACGATGGTCTGGGGAATGGTGATTGAGACGGCGACGGCCAACTGGGCCGGCGGTGCGAACCTGGCGAGGTTGTACAGAATGATCAGTTGCGCGAGAAAATGAGCGTAGGTGAGAACTCCGGAAACAGCCTCCGCCGTGGAGAAGACCGTGATGACGGCGAAGACCGGGAGGGGATGACGATCCCGCGCGAGCAGCGGGACGGTGAACCCGATCAGCACGATGAGAGCGACCGGGAAACCCGGATCGGCCGCGGCGGCGCTGTCCAGAAGCCCCGGGACGCCGAGAGCCGTGCACACCAGTGGCGCCACCCACTGCCTGATCCGTGGGTGCTCTTGGCTGGCCCGCTGTATCGATATCAGCCAGGCCAGCAATCGCACGACCGTGCGATGCTCCGGGCCGCCCAGAACGCTGCTGGGTTCCACCGGGCGGACCCTCGAGGAGGTGGTGGTCACTGGATGCGTCTCCAGGGGTGCATGCGGACCGTCCGCTACCCCTGAGTGGGAAAGACCGGCGGACGGCGGCTGACAGGGAGCGGCTCACGCCCGCGATCCGTTCTCGTCGCGGAAGAAGTGTGGAGGGGCCATCACGCGGCCCACACTTCACGTTAAAGGCGTCACCTCGACAACGTGCGGCACTGGAGAACCCAAATCCAGGAGGGCGGCTAATACCACGGTAGTGCTCGCCTTCCTCCGAAGGGACACACTCCGAGCACCGTAGCTCCCACCTGTCCTTCCGGAGGGGGCGGCTCCTCCTCAAGTACCAGTCGGTTCCGTCGTTTTCGCTTCTTCGGGCGCTGTTCGTCCCGTAAGGGATCACTAGCCTGGACACGCCATAGGGCACCGCGGGCGGGCCGGCAGAGCAGGGCGTTGCGCGAGTGACCGCCTCTCGAGCGGCGAGCCCCGCGCACCATCCCATCGAACGGAGCTGTCATGTCCTTCCTGGCCCGGCCGGCGCTGGCCTCCCCCGCCGCCAAAGTGATGCAGCGTCTGAACGCCCTGCTGGGGGACCGACACGTTGCGTCCTCCCTGCACAAGCGTTATCCGGAGTACCCCCGGAACACACACGAGCTGACCATCCCGACCTCCGTCGCCCCGGCCCGCGCTGTCGTGTACGTCCCCGACCGTCCCGTCGGCGGGCCTTTGCCACCGGTCCACGTGAACTTCCACGGTGGGGGCTTCGTCCTGCCGCCGGTGGAGCTGGACGATCCGCTATGTCGTTTCCTCGCGGCCGAGGCGGGTGCGGTGGTGGTGAACGTGGACTACGTCGTCGCGCCGCAGCATCCCTTTCCCGCGCCGCCTCGCCAGGCGTACGAGGTCGTCGAGTGGGTCGCCGAACACGGCGCCGAACACGGCTGGGACGGCAGCCTCCTCACTGTGGGAGGCCAGAGCGCCGGCGGGGCCCTCGCAGCGGCAGTGGCCCGTCAGGCACTGGAAAAAGGAGGCCCCTCCATCGCTCTCCAGATCCTGCACTATCCCCCTCTGGACCTCGTCACCCAAGCCAGGGACAAGCACTCAGTCATCGCCAAGCCGTTGCTGCGCCCGTGGATGGCGGACATCTTCGACACCTCCTACGTACCGGACCCGACGATGCGCGGCGACCCTCTGGTCTCCCCCGCCCATCCGTCCGACACCGCCGACCTGACCGGCATCGCCCCCGCCTTCGTCATCACGCCCGAACACGACCTCCTGCGTGCCGAGGGCACTCGCTACGCCGAGCGACTGCGCGGCGTCAGGGCGCTCTACGACCACCTCGACGTGTCGGGTGCCGACCACGGCTACGACCAGAACGACGCCGAGACAGCCAGAAGCGTCTACGGTCTGATGGCCCAGCACATGCGCCAGGCCGTGTACCCCGACTGATCACATAACGCCCGACCGTAATCCACGAGTGGGGTACCAGCCGACTGTTCCCTGGCTGGTACCCCACTCATGTGCGGGGGTCAGGCTCCGGGTACTGTGCCCTTGAGTTTGCGGGGCAGGCGTGACGGCATTCCCGTGGCCGCGACACCCCCCACTCGCCGAGACCGACGTCCCGGGCGTCGCGGCGGCTCGTCCTCACCTGGCGGGGAGTCGTCGAAGGCCTCCGTCTGGGGCGCCTTGGCAGCGGTCGGTGGCTCCTCGTACCGGCCACGCAGCTCCGACAGCACTCCGAACACCGCTGCGGTCATCGGCACGGACAGGAGCATGCCGAGGACTCCGGCGACCGAGGCGCCGGCCGTGAGTGCCACCAGGATCACCGCGGGGTGCATCTGCAGCGTGCGGCTCTGGATCATCGGCTGCAGGACGTTGCCTTCGAGGAGCTGCACGACGAAGACGACGCCCAGGACCCACAGCGCGGTCCCGAGTCCTCCGTCGGCGAAGGCGACCAGGACCGCGACCGCGCCGGACAGGAGCGCGCCGAGGTAGGGGATGTACGCGCCGATGAACACCAGTGCCCCGAGCCCGACCGCGCCCGGCACGCCCAGGACGAGCAGCGGAACGGTGATGCAGACGGCGTCGATGAAGGCGACGAGCGTGGTGCCGCGCATGAAGCCCTCTATCGCCTGGAAAGCGCGACGGGCTATCACCTCGAGCCTCTCACCGGAGTCGCGTGGGGCGAGCGAGTGCAGTGCGGCGACGGCCCGGTCGGAGTCGCGCAGGAAGAAGAACATGAGCAGGATCGCGAGTGTGCCCGTTGCGGCCAATTCGACGACCACGCTCACGCCGCTCAAAAGGCCGTTGACGGCGGTGCCCCCGAACTTCGACAGCAGGTCCTTTGCGTTCACGGCCAGATCGTCCAGGGATGTCCCCGCCAAGCCGAACCGCTCCTCGATCGACCCGGCCGCTTCGCGCAGCGAGGAGATGATCTGGTCACCGGTGTCGATGAGGGCGGTCACCACGATGTACGCCGCGCCGCCCATGACCACGACGACGGCGGCGCAGGTCAGCCCGGCGGCAAGGGACTTGTTGATCCGCATCGCGATCAGCCGGCGATAGAGCGGACCGAGCAGGGCCGAGCCGAGGAGCGCGAGCAGAACCGGCGTCACGACGGTCTGGAACGCGACGCAGAACCACACCGTCACGGAGATCACGCCGCTGACGAGGAGGATCAGCGCGCTGCCCACGGCCACGCGGCGGGCGATGCCGGGGAGCGGGTCGTGCCGGGGGTTCGTCCGGCGTCGGTCGGACCATGCCTGTCGGTTCATGGACGCGCCCGTGCTCCTGATCACCGGACGCGTTCGGTGTACCGGCCTTGGCCGCCTTCTCCGCGCTTGTCCGGGAGAGACTCTTCGGGGCTCCCCTATGTGCGTACTCACTGTGTTTATCTCCGCTCGCACAGGGCCGCATCCGGCGACCACGGCCCTTTTCCGCCTTCGTGAACCACACCTCGCGCGTTGCTCACGCCGGCCGTACGAGCCCCACGTCGTAGGCGAAAATGACCGCCTGGACCCGGTCCCGGGCACCGATCTTGGCGAGGATACGGCTGACGTGGGACTTGACGGTGGTCTCGGCCAGGTGCAGGTGTTCAGCGACCTCGGCGTTGCTGCAGCCCGTGGCGACCGCGGTGAGAACCTCGATCTCGCGTTCGGTGAGAGCTTCCAGCTGTCGCGCCTGCTCCGAGGTGTGGCCGGGCAGGCGCGTGGTGAAGGCGTCGATGAGTTTGCGGGTCAGCCCCGGTGAGATGACGGCGTCCCCAGCCGCGACCGCGCGGATGCCGGCGAGAAGTTCTTCGGGCAGGGCGTCCTTGAGGAGGAAGCCGCTGGCTCCCGCGCGCAGCGCGTCGTAGGCGTATTCGTCCAGGTCGAAGGTGGTCATGACCAGCACACGGGAACGGCCACCGGAGCTGAGGATGCGGCGGGTCGCCTCGATGCCGTCCATGCCGGGCATGCGTACGTCCATCAGGACGACG
Source organism: Streptomyces sp. NPDC050121 (assembly GCF_044460385.1). Classification (NCBI taxonomy): domain Bacteria; kingdom Bacillati; phylum Actinomycetota; class Actinomycetes; order Kitasatosporales; family Streptomycetaceae; genus Streptomyces; species Streptomyces sp. NPDC050121. The sequence continues at coordinate 28,140 of NZ_JBITJV010000065.1, forward strand.
TCCGGGTGGAGTTCGGCCGTCATGCGCACCGCTTCGGCTCCGTGCGTGGCTTCGCCGACGACAGTCAAGTCGGGGTGCTGTTCCATGAGCATGCTGAAGCCGAGGCGTTGCAGGGCCTGGTCGTCGACGATGAGGACAGTGGTCATGCCGGGTGCTTCTCCGTAGGCGTAGGTGTGCCGGTGGGTGGGACGAGGTGCAGTTCTGCTCGGACGCTCCAGCCGCCCCGGGAGTTCGGGCCGGTGGTCACGGTCCCCTGGTAGAGCAGGGCGCGCTCGCGCATGCCGAGCAGTCCCTGTCCCTCGTTGTTGCGGGGGTGCCGGCGGGGCGTGCGCGGGGGCCCGCTGTCCTCGACGCTCACCCGTACCGTGTGGAAGGTCGCCACCACGGCCACGTCGATCGTCGTGGCGAGGGTCGCGTGCTTGAGGGTGTTGGTCAGGGCTTCCTGAACGATGCGGTAGACGGTGAGCTGGAGTCCCGCGGGCAGGCCGGTCAGATCCCCGTCGGCGTGCAGGGTCACGGTGGGGCCGGCAGTCCGGACCCTTTCCAGGAGGGCATCGAGGTTGGAAAGGCCGGGCTGAGGTGCCAGCCGGGAGTCGCAGGACTCGGTGCCCTTCTCGCGGAGGGTGCCGAGGAGCCGACGTAGATCCGCAAGGGCACCCCGCCCGCTATCGGCGATGATCCGCAGTGTCTCGGCGCCTCGTTCGGGTGAGGCCTCGGCCAGCCCTGCCGCCCCGTCGGCGAGCCCGACCATGATGGCGAGGGTGTGCCCGAGGATGTCGTGCATCTCGCGGGAGATCCGCGCGCGTTCCGCCGCTTCCGCGAGCCGGGCGCGCTGGTCCCGCTCCACCTCCAGCTGTACCGCCCGGTCCTGCAGAGCGGTGATGTACAGGCGCGCCACCCGGCCCCCCAGCCCCAGTCCCGCCATCGCGAGCATGCATAGCGTCAGCATGACGGCCAGTGCCAGAGCGGTAGTGATGCGCTTGAGCTGTACGTCGGAGGAGAAGGCGAGGATGGTGATCAACGTCTGGGGTACGGCGACCGACACGGCCCCAGCCAGAGCGAGGGGAGCAGCGAAGCGGGCCAGGTTGTACAGCATGATCAGCTGGGCGAGGAAGTGCGCGTTGGTCAGCACACCGCAGGCGGCCTCCGCCACGGAGAACCCCGTGACGATCGTGAACGCCAGGACAGGACGGCTCTGGCGCCACAGCAGTGGGACGGTGATTCCGGCCAGCAGGCCCAGTGAGACTGGGAGCGCGGGTCCGGGGCCGGGGTAGTCCATCAGGGGCTGGAGGCCGAGCGCGGCGCACAGGATCGGCATGCCCCACCGTTTGACATGGGGATGTGCCTGGTCCGCCCGGCCCAGCGAGGTGAGCAGAGTCAGGACTCGGGCCACCGTGCGGTCCCCCGAGCCGCCCAGCAGAGTGCAAGGTTCGGCCGGGGAGTTCTTCGATGTTGAGGTCACGGTGTGTCTCCGAGATACCGGCGGACCGTCCGTCGACCCTTGGGGGAGGAAGGATCGACGGACGGCGACTGAAGGGGTGGCTCCCACTGCCGTGGGATCACATACGCCGGGCTACTGTAAGCGGCGCGGTCGTCAGTCCCGGCCCCAGCGGGCGGGCGCGAGCGGCCTGTCCTGATCGCTTCCCGGTCTGACTTCCCCGCCCGGCCCTGTCGTGGTGGTCGGCCCGTCCAGGACGTGCCGCAGCTTCTCGCCCTCGACGTCCACGTTGGGCAGGATCCGGTCCAGCCACTGGGGCAGGGCCCAGGCGCGGCGGCCCAGTAGGGCCATGACCGCGGGCACGATCGTCATGCGGACCACGAAGGCGTCGAAGAGGACAGCCGATGCGAGTCCCAGACCGATCGACTTGATCAGTGCGGCGTCGGCGAGCAGGAATCCGGCGAAGACAGAGATCATGATGATCGCCGCGGCCGTCACCACCCGGGCCCCGTGCCGGAAGCCGGCCACGACCGCTTCGGTCGGCTCGGCACCGTGGACGTGCTCCTCCCGCATCCGGGTGACGAGGAAGACCTGGTAGTCCATGGCGAGGCCGAAGACCACGCCGATCATGAAGATCGGCATCACGCTTACGATGGGCGCGGTGGTGTCGACGCCGAAGACGTCCTTGAGCCAGCCCCACTGGAAGACCGCGACCAGGACGCCCAGGGTCGCCACCACGCTGAGCAGGAAGCCCAGCGTGGCCTTTAGGGGCACCAGGACCGACCGAAACACGAGCAGCAGCAGGAGCAGCGCCAGGCCGACGACTACCAGGAGGTAGGGCACAAGGGCGGCGCCGAGTTTGTCGGAGACGTCGATGTTCAAGGCCGTCGTACCAGTGACCACGACCTCCGCGTCCGCGGCCTTCAGCACGGCTGGGGCGGTGGTGTCACGGATCTCGCCGACCAGGTCCACCGTCTCCTTGCTGCTCGGGGAACTCTTCGGGACGGCTCGGATCAGTGCCACGTCACCCGATGCGTTGAACACGGCCGGGCTCACGGAGACGACGTCGGGCAGTTTGCCCAGCACGGTGGCCGTCTCCTCGGCGGCCGCCTTCGGGTCCTTGCTGTCCCGGGCGTCGACGACGACCGTGAGCGGACCGTTGTAGCCCGGGCCGAATCCCTTGCTCAGCGTGTCGTAGGCGAGCCGCTGAGTGCTGCCCACAGGGGCCGTGCTGTCGTCGGGCATGCCCAAGCGCATCGACAGCGCCGGGATCGCCAATACGCCGAGGACGGCCACCGAGACCAGAAGCGCTCGCCACGGGTGGCGGATGACGAGCTGTGCCCAGCGCACGCCCATCGGCTCGCCCTCGCCGCGGTCCAGTGCCCGCATGCGCTTGGTCTGGAGGTTTCCTTTCATGATGCGCGTCCCGGCGAAGCCCAGGACGGCGGGCAGCAGGGTCAGCGCGACGACTACGGCCACGACGACGGCGAACGCCGCGGCCAGGCCCAGGTCGGACAGCAGGCGGATGCCGACGACGCTCAGACCCGCCAGAGCGATCACCACGGTCAGGCCGGCGAACACGACCGCTGATCCGGCCGTCCCCAGGGCTCGGCCGCAGGCGTCCTCGGGTTCGTGACCCTCCCTGATCTCACTGCGGTAGCGGGAGACGATGAACAGGGCGTAGTCGATGGCGACCGCCAGACCGAGCATCAGCGCGAGCGTCGACGCAGACGAGGCCATGTCCCAGATCGCGGTCGCGACGGTGATCGAGAGGATCGCGATGACGACGCCCAGGAGGGCGGTCAGGAGCGGCAGACCGGCGGCGAGCAGTGAGCCGAAAGTGATCACCAGCGCCACGGCGGCCACCGCCAGACCGATCAGCTCGCCGGCGTTGGCACCCTCCTTCTCGTTGACGGCGTTTCCGCCCAGGCTCACCGCGAGGCCCGCCTTCTCGCCCTTGTCGGCTACGGCGTGCAGGGCGTCACGCGCCTCGGCGGTGACCTCGGCCTGGGCGACCTCGTACGTCACCTGGGCGTAGGTGATGGTGCCGTCCCGGCTGATCAGACGACTGGTGTAGGGGTCGCTGACGTTCGCCACCTGGGGAGCCTTCTTGAGATCGGCGATCAGCGACTCGACCTCGGTCTTGTTGGCCCCGGACGTCAACTGCTGCCCTCCGGGCGCCTCGAAGACGACGCGGGCGGTCGCGCCAGAGGCAGACGCCTGCGGGAACTCCTTGTCGAGCAGGTCCAGCGCCTTCTGCGACTGAGTGCCGGGAATGGTGAACTGGTCCGACGACTTGCCGGACACGCTCGCGGAGCCGATGCCGACGACCGCCAGAACGACGATCCACAACATCACCACGAGGCGTCGTCGCCTGAAGGCGAACCGGCCGACTCTGTACAGGAAGGTGGCCACAGCGATACTCCCACCTGGGAAACAACGGGACGGGTGTCGAGAACTGGGTGGGTCTGCGTAACCCGTCCATCACGCTAGGCGCGGAATTCCGGCTGCCCACGGCACCGGGGAAGCGAATACGCCGCTGCCGCCTCATCCTCCGGTACTGGTCGCCCTCCTTCTGAAGCACGCGGTGAACTCCCGCACGACCGGACCCACCAGGGCCAGAGCCGCTGCCGCATCTGGTACGGCACACTGTCCGGCCACCTTCCGGACGAGCAGAGCAGTACCCAGGTGCTGCAAGTCCGTGATCGTCACTGGGGCCTGCTCTTCGCCGCGCGGGAGCCCGCGTCGTTCTCGCCGACATCAACAGTGACGGAGCCAGGGCGGCTGCCGAGGCCACAGCGGCGGGTGCTGGCAGCGCGATCCCTGCAATCGGAGATCTCAGCGACCCTGCGTCCTGCCGGCAGGACTGCAACTCGCTGTGTACGGGATGGTCCAGGAAGTCCTAACGAACACTCAAGCACGCCGCCTCCGACACCGAGGTCCGGATCGCCGTGACCGCTATGACGGACCCCGTGCATGTCACCGGGGAGGACACGGGGCCGGCCGCCGGGAAACGGAATCGTTCCTGGCAAGAACGTACTCAACTACTCGCCCTCTGCAGGTGAAACCCTGCTGCGCTCGGTCAGCCCCGCATGACGGCAGCCGGTGACACGCGCACATCCGGTACGAGAGCCTTGAGGGCCGTCTCGCCTCAGGCCCCAGCGTTTCGGCGGCCGAGCCCACCGTCATCCCCGGGTGCCGGAGCCCTCCGTCGTAGGTGCCCCGGGCCGTCGACTCCCGCCAGATGATCCGGAGCAGGGAGTCCTCGTTCGCTTCGGGTGTCTCGTCCCTCAGTCCCGCGATCAGCTTGGTCATGGCCCTGCTGCCGACTCGCTCGAGGTCCACGTCGACCGTGGTCAAAGACGGTGTCATGAACTGTCCGAGCTCGGGCGGTACGAATCGGCTTCAACGCCTCCGGGCGCGAGGGCAACGCGAACTTCCTGCCGATCAGCGTGGCCACCCGGGCGGCCATCCACACCTGGTCCTCCACCCAGCCGTGCGCGGCCGGCCCTGCTCGAGATACGCGGTCAGCTTCTCCAGACAGCGTGGGGACAGGCGGCACCGCGACCCGCTCGGGCCGGAGGCCAGAGCCTGAGCACCGCCGTCCCGCCACAACTGGTTGCACTGGTAGGCCGACTTCACGCTCACCCGCAGCCGCCGTGCGACTTCCGGCAGCTTCACCTTCTGCCCGAACAGCTCGGCCGCATGCATATCGAGAGATACATGACCCGCTGGTTCCTGCACCGGGTCAAGCCCGAGCGCGGTCCAGCGATCGAACTCCTGACGGATGGGGGTGATGGACATGCTCCACGCACACGGCACGACAGAGGCGGATGCCCGCACCTGAACCCGAGGACGTTCCGCCTCGGCGACTCATCCGACTCCGACCGGATGCCGGTATCGGTAGTAGTACCAGTACCAGTACTCCGGTAGTACCTGAGCATGACCTATTGGGTTCCGCGGTGCCGGAGCGCGGCGCCGAACGCCCCCTAGCTTTAGCGCGGGGGTCACCAACCCCGTCGTTCCATGCACCACAGGGGAGAAGCCACGTGCAGGTACTGCTCATCGAAGACGATCCGGAGTTCGCGAACTGCCTGATACGCGGTCTGACCCGCTACGGCTTCGAACTGACGTGGGCACCCACGGGGCAGGACGGGCTCGCCGCGGCGGTCCCGGACCTGGTGCTGCTCGACGTGGGCCTGCCGGACCTCGACGGTCTCGACGTCTGCAGGGAACTGCGGGACCGTGACGTGCCACTCATCGTGATCAGCGGTCGCGGCACCCCGACGGACCGGATCGTCGGACTCGAACTCGGCGCGGACGACTATCTGGTGAAACCCTTTCTCATACGCGAACTCGTCGCACGGATACGAGCGGTGCGTCGAAGAATCTGCCGAACCGATGCGCCCGGCGTCCTCTCCCCGTCGCGCGGCGTGCATGCGGTCGGTCCTTCCCGGGATTGGCAAGGCCACCGGCCGACGCGCGAGACGTACGGCCGGGTGGCTGTCGACAGACGTGCCCGCCGGGTCTTTCTCGACGACGTCGAGTTGGCACTGAGTCCCAAGCAGTACGCGCTGCTGGAGTATCTGACAAGCAGGATCCGCGCGCTGGTGACGCGCGAGTCCATCATGTCCGCGGTGTGGGACAGCAACTGGTGCTGCTCAACGAAGACGTTGGACGAGAGCAACCTGGCGGAGGTCGTCGGTCACCCCGACTCCGACGCGGCCAGAGCCCACGTTCTGCGCGCCGGATCCGAGCCGCCGGCCGGTCCTCCCGACCCGAGCCCGCTGACCGGACGAGGGCTGGAGATCGCCGCGCTGGTGGCCAAGGGGCTGACCAATCGGCAGATAGCCTCCGCCCTCGGCCTCTCTCCGCGCACGGTCGACGGGCATGTTGAGAACATCCTGGCCAGGCTCGGCTTCGAGTGCCGCGCGCAGATCGCTTCCTGGTGGACGGCGAACCATGGACGGGTGTGACGGGGGCTGGTTCTACCGGGGACCCTTCACGCGGCCACGGACGCCTTCGACACCCTCTTCGGCTCCTTGGCCTTCTTGGCGCGTGTAACACTCGCCTTGCCCGGTTCGCCGCGGCGAAGGCTCTTCAGGGCGATCACCACCCCAGCGGTCACAACGGAGCCGGCGACGACGGCGAGGGCGAAGAACAGCGGGACGCGCATCTGCCCGAAGGCGAGAAAACCACCGAAGGGGACGGAGACCTCGGCCCCGAAAGCCATGACCAGGCCACCACCGACGGCTCCACCGGCCATGCTGGCCGGGACCACCCGAAGAGGGTCGGCCAGCGCGAAGGGGATGGCGCCCTCGGTCACGGACGTCAGGCCGAACAACCAGGCGGCCCGTCCGTGGGTCCGCTCAGCCCTGGTGAAGAGCCGTCGGCGGACCAGGGTGGCGAGCGCCATCCCGAGCGGCGGAACCATGCCCGCCGCCATCACGGCGGCCATCATGGTCATGTTGGCCGGACTGAACTTCGACGGATCGTCACCGCTCACACCCATCACCCCGAAGGCGACGGCTGTCCTGCTGATCGTGCCGCCGAAGTCGGAGCAGACCGCCAGGCCGAGGACCATTCCGGTCAGCACCGTGTGGTTGAACTGCAGCCATACCAGCTTCTCGTCGAGCCAGGTAGACACGGAGAACAGTCCCTCGGCCAGGCCGACGAAGAGCACCGCGGCGGCAATCACCGACACGAGCAGCGGAAACAATACGGTCGACGCGATTCCGCGCAGCGCCGACGGGACACTGACCCGGCCCAGGGCCAGGGTGGCCGCACCGGCGGTCAGGCCGGCGACCAGAGCGGCGAGGACGCCGCCCTGGATGCCCAGGGCCGCCATGCCGCCCAGCAGCCCGGGGATGAGCGCGGGTCGGCCAGCCATGCCGTAGGCGAGGTATCCGGCCACTGCCACGGGAAGGAAGCCCAGCCCGCTGGCACCGAGCTTGAGCAGCAGGGCGGCCCATGTCTGGGGGTGGGTCCAGTCGGCGGTCGCCAGGATCCGGTCCGCCGTGTCCGTGATGCCGGGCCCGCTCACGGCGAGGGCGAGCACCTTCATCAAGGCCGCGACCACGACGAAGGGGCCGAACCAGGGCACGCTCGCCACCAGCCATCGGCCGGTCCTGGTCCGGGCAGACGGTTCCTGATCGTCGTAGGCCTCCTTCCTGCGGGCGAGGGGTATGGGGAGACGGATGCTTCTGGGGCTGAGGCTCATGTGGGACTCCGAATGCTCGGCGCTGCCCCGCGTAGAGCGGGCAGCGGGAAACGACTGCTGTCGTGAAGGTGGGGATGCATGCCGGGCAGACACTTCCGCCCAAGGTGCGTTCGCCCTGGGGCACGGTGGCCCCGGGGGGGGGGGGGGGGGGGGGGGGGGGGGGGGGGCCCCGCCCCCGGGCGGGGGGGGGGGGCCCCCCCCCCGGGCGCCCCCCGCCCCGGGCCCAGCGAGCCGGCCGACCCCGCGCGGCCCCCCCGGGGGGGGGGGCC
>NZ_JBITJV010000066.1:0-34401 GCF_044460385.1 Streptomyces sp. NPDC050121
CGCCAAGCCCGCCCGGCGTGCTGGCGAGGCGCGGATGCGGCCGTCAACGCCGGGTCAGTACGCAGGGGGCCGAAGGGTCTGCCCACCTGGGACACCCGTTCCTCCCCCGGCCGCCCGCTCGCTTCTCACCCGTGCTGGAGCCGGCCGAGTCAAGGGTGGGCCGCAGGCCCATCGGCGAAGCCGACGCGGAGCCGAAGGCGTAGCGCCCTTTACTCGGGCGGTGGAAGCACGACACTGGCCAAGAAGCGGGCGGCCCCGACGGCCACGCCTCCAACAAGGGCTCACCTCAACTCCCCCAACCCCCGCCCTCACCCCCTCCTCCTCCCACCTCCCTCCTCCTCCCACCTCCCTCCTCCTCCCACCTCCCTCCTCCTCCCACCTCCCTCCTCCTCCCACCTCCCTCCTCCTCCCACCTCCCTCCTCCCCTAACCCTCCTCCCCTCACCCTCGCCCCGCGCGCCCCCGCAGCTCCCCCTTCACCACCTTCCCGCTCGCGTTGCGTGGCAGTTCGGGGACGAACTCCACCGCCCTCGGGACCTTGTAGTTGGCCATTTCGCGGCGGGACCAGGCGATCAGGTCCTCGGAGGTGGAGGTCGCGCCCGGGCGGCGGACCACGTAGGCCTTGCCGACCTCGCCCAGTCGGGCGTCGGGGACGCCGATGACCGCGACGTCGGCGACGTCCGGGTGCAGGCCCAGGAGTTGCTCTATCTCCGCCGGGTAGGCGTTGAAGCCGCCGACGATGAACATGTCCTTGAGGCGGTCGGTGATACGGAGGTTGCCGGCGGCGTCCAGGACACCGACGTCGCCCGTGCGCAGCCAGCCGTCCGGCGTGAGGGCTTCCGCCGTCGCCGTCTCGTCCTCGTAGTAGCCGCGCATGACGTTGAAGCCGCGGACCAGGACCTCACCCGGCGCGCCCGGGGCGAGGGCGGCGCCCGTCTCGTCGACGACCTTCACCTCCGTCCCGGGGATCGCCCGGCCCGACGTCGAGGCGATCACCCTCGGCTCGTCGCCGCGGCGGCACATCGTGACGATGCCGCTGGCCTCCGAGAGGCCGTACGCCGTCAGGACCGTCCGCACGCCGAGCTCGTCCCGCAACCGCTCCACCAGGCGCAGCGGGACGACCGCCGCGCCCGTCACGACCAGCCGCAGCGCCGACAGGTCGTAGGAGGCGCGGGAGGGATGGTCCAGGAGCAACTGGTGCAGTGTCGGCGGGCCGGGCAGCACCGACACCCGTTCCGAGGCCACGTTCGCGAGCACCGCGTCCACGTTGAACACCGGCTGCGGGATCATCGTCGCGCCCCGCATCAGACAGGCGATCACGCCCGCCTTGTAGCCGAAGGTGTGGAAGAAGGGGTTGACGATCAGGTAGCGGTCGCCGTGCCGCAGCCCCGCCAGGTCGGACCAGATGCCGTACGCCCGCAGGGTCTGCGCGTGCGTGATCACCGCGCCCTTCGGACGGCCCGTCGTACCCGAGGTGTAGACGATGTCCGACGGCCACTCCCCCCGCACCGCGTCGGCCCGCGCCCGCACCTGCGCCGCCCCCACCCCGTCCCCGCTCGCCAGGAAGTCCTTCCAGGTGCGGAAGCCGACCGGCGCGTCGTCGGACAGGACCACCGCCTGCTCCAGCGCGGGCAGCCCGGGCAACGGGCCCGAGCCCGGCCCCTCACCCGCCGCCCGTCGCAGCGACGCCACGTACGACGTGCCGAGGAACGTGCCCGTGACGAACAGCAGCCGTGCCCCGCTCCTGCGCAGCACATACGCGGCCTCCGCCCCCTTGAACCGCGTGTTCAGCGGCACGAGCACCGCCCCCGCCGACACCGCGCCCAGCGCCGCGACCATCCACTCCAGCGAGTTCGGGGCCCAGATGCCGACCCGGTCCCCGGCCCGCATCCCGCCCGCGACGCACGCCGCCGCGGCACGTTCGACCCGCGCGCCGAGTTCGCCGTAGGAGATCCGGGTACGGCCGTCCACCACCGCCTCGGTGTCCGCGTACCGCTCGGCAGCCGAGCGGACCAGCCTCGCGATGCTGTCCCACTCGCCGTAGGTGCCGTCCCGCGCTACGTCGTCTTCTCCGCCCGCGTCTCCGCCCACGACTTCTCCACCCACGGCTTCTCCGCCCACGACCGGCCTCCCGTGCCCGCCCCACTCCACTAGCTGACGACCCGTCAGATTAGCTGTAACCTGACGTCCTGTCAGCTCACTCGTCCCCTCAGCGGAGGTGCAGCAGTGACCGGGCTCAAGGACGCCACCGCCGTCGTCGGCATCGGACAGACGCTGTTCGCCAAGCACCTCCCCGAGGACGAGCGGACCCTCGCCTGCCGTGCCGTCCTCGCCGCCCTCGACGACGCCGGGATCGCCCCCGGCGAGGTCGACGCCCTCGCCTCTTACACCATGGAGGAGACGGACGAGGTCGAGCTGGCGAAGGCCGTCGGGTTCGGCGACCTGACCTTCTTCAGCAAGGTCGGATACGGCGGCGGCGGCTCCTGCGCGACCGTCGCCCACCTTGCCGCCGCCATCGCCTCCGGCCAGGCCACGGTGGGAGTGGCGTGGCGCTCGCGCAAGCGGGGCAGCGGGCCGCGCCCGTGGACCAACACGGCCGTCCAGCTCGCCACCCCGGCCCAGTGGACGCGCCCCTTCGGCCTCCTGCGGCCCGTCGACGAGATAGCCATGCTGGCCCGCCGCTACCTGCACGAGTACGGCGCGACCCGCGACCACCTCTTCAATGTCGCCCTCGCCTGCCGCAACCGCGCCAACCAGAACCCCGCGGCGATCATGTTCGACCGTCCCCTCACCCGCGAGATGTACATGACCTCCCGGTGGATCAGCGAGCCCCTCTGCCTCTACGACAACTGCCTGGAGACGGACGGGGCGTTGGCCTGCGTGGTCGTCAGCAGCGAGCGGGCCCGGGACTGCCGGCAGCGGCCCGTGTACGTCCACTCCGCCGCCCAAGGCCTGCCCGCCCAGCACCACGGCATGGTCAACTACTGGAACGACGACCCGCTCACCGGCCCCGCCTGGGCGGCCGCCCGACACCTGTGGAAGCACGCCGACTTCACCCCTCAGGACGTCGACGTCGCCCAGATCTACGACGCCTTCACGCCCCTGGTCCCCCTCTCGCTGGAGGGCTACGGGTTCTGCGGCCGGGGCGAGGGCGGCGCCTTCACCGAGCAGGGAGCCCTGGAGACCGGCGGACTGCTGCCCCTCAACACCGGCGGCGGCGGGCTCAGCGAGGCCTACGTCCACGGGTTCAACCTCATCAACGAGGGCGTGAAGCAACTGCGCGGGACCAGCACCGCCCAGGTCCCGGACGCCGCCACCTGCCTGGTCACCGCGGGCGAGGGCGTCCCCACATCCGCCCTCCTGCTGAGGAACTGAGGACGCAAGAACCGAGGACCGAGGAACCGAGGGAGCCGAACATGCTGAGCCCCGTCCCCGACGCCGACGGCGCCCCCTTCTGGCGGTACGCCGCCCAGGGCGAACTCCGCGTCCAGGCCTGCGCCGACTGCGGCGAACCACGCTTCCCGCCCCGCCCCTGCTGCCCGCACTGCCAGTCCTTCGCGAGCGAGTGGCGGCCGGTGTCGGGCCGCGGCCGCATCTGGTCCTACGTCATCCCGCACCCGCCCCTCCTCCCCGACTACGCGGCGCAGGCGCCGTACAACGTGATCCTCGTCGAACTGGCCGAGGCGCCCCGGATACGGCTGGTGGGAAACCTGGTGAGCGGGCCGGGGGCGCCGCTGAACTCCGCCTCCCTCAGCCGCGTTCGGATCGGCGCCCGGGTCCAGGCGGTCTTCGACGGTGACGGCCTGCCCCAGTGGGTTCTGGAGCGGTCATGAGTGCGGCAGCAAACGTGCGCCTCGACATCGACAAGGACACCGGGGTGGCCGTCGTCACCCTCGACCGGCCGGCCCGGCTCAACGCCATCGATCTCGACACGGTCCGTGAACTGCAGCAGATCTGGCGGGAGTTGCGCTTCGACGACTCCGTACGGGCCGTCGTCCTCACCGGTGCCGGCGGGCGGGCGTTCTCCAGCGGGCTCGACCGGGACGCCGTGGTGCCGCAGCCGGCCTCCCCTTATATGCAGGACGATCCGCTGCTCACCGTCGGCCCCAAGGCGAACGACCTGTGGAAGCCGGTCGTGGCCGCCGTGGAGGGAATGGCCTGCGGGGGCGCCTTCTATCTGCTCGGGGAGTGCGAGTTCGTCGTAGCGGGTGCCGACGCCGTGTTCTTCGACCCGCACACCACGTACGGCATGGTCAGCGCGTACGAGTCGGTGCTTCTCGCGCAACGGATGCCGTACGGGGAGGTCGCGCGGATGATGCTCATGGGGACGGCGGAACGGATCTCCGCCCGGCGTGCCTTCGACGTCGGTCTCGTCTCCGAACTCACCGACACGGGCGGGGCGTTGAGGGCCGCCGTCGCCTGCGCCGCAGTCGTCGCCGGGTATCCCCCGGCCGGCGTCCAGGGCACCGTACGGGCGCTGTGGGCGGCGAAGGAGGCGGCCCGCGCGATGGCGTTCGCGCAGGCGCCCCATCTCATCTCCCTGGGCAATCTGCCGACCGAGCAGCAGGCGGAGCTGTTCGCCGGGCGGCGGGGCGGCGGGTTCCGGGTGCGGTGAGCGGCCGTCAGCCGGATCCGGCGCTTCGCCGGGCGGCGGGGCGGCGGGTTCCGGGTGCGGTGAGCGGCCGTCAGCCGGATCCGGCGGGTGCGTACGGCTCCGGGGCGCAGTGGTCGACCTTCGTCGCGACGGCTGGGTCGGACAGGTCGACCTGGAGCGTCGTCGTCTCGTTCCCGGCGACGTAGGTGTCCGCGTGCTGCTCTTCCACCCGGGTGGAACCGGCGTCGAGGAAGTCGACCGTGACGGTGAAGTGGGCCCCGGTCGCGTTGGGGTTGGTGACCTCGACCGTCGCGTATGCCCGGGTGGGCGTCGCGCAGTCGATCAGTTTCACCGTGGCGTCCCGGAGTGTCGTGGACGCGTCCGAGGAGCCGCTGTCGCCGTACGTGCCGTCGGTGGTGGTGTCGTCCGTGGTGGTGTCGTCATCGTCGTCGTAGTCGTGGTACCGCGAACCCGAAGTGCCGCCGCTCGCACCGCTGCTCGACGACGAGCTGTCGTGGTCCTGGCCGGAACTGCTGCACCCGCCGCCACCGCCGCCGCCACTGTGGCTGCTGCCGTGACCGTGGCCCCTTCCCGTCGAGAAACCGGTCAGCGCCAGTACGACGAACACCGACACCGCGGTCAACCTGAACTTCTGCCCCCGTCGATCCATACCGACAGCCTAAGCACGCCCTGTCACGACCATGTCACCGCCTGGCGACCGCCCCATCCCCGGCGTAGCGTCTGCGGTGGCGGCCGCCGTCTGGATCCCCTTCCGTGCACCCGGCACGACGGCCGTCCCGGTACCCGGACCGGCACAGCCACCGGTACCGGTACTGGTGGCTTACGCCGTTCGGGCCGTGCCCGTGCCCTTCTCCGCGTCCAGCGCGTACACGCAGCGGTCCTTGCTGCACGCGTACACGACGCCGTCGCGGACCACCGGTGAGCCGGTGATCTCGCCGCCGGTCGCCAGCTTCCAGCGCAGCCGGCCGTCGTCGGCCTTCAGGGTGTAGAGGAGGTGGTCCGTGGAGCCGAAGTGGATACGGCCCTCCGCGACCGCCGGGGCGCCCACGATGTCGCCGCCCGCCTGGAACCGCCACTTGGGCGTGCCCGTGACGGCGTCCAGGGTGTACAGGCCCTTGCCGCTGCCGACGTGGACGTGGCCGGCGGCGACGAGGACGGGGTCGACGGACGCGCGGGACTCCGTCGCGATGCGCCAGCGGTCGCGGCCGTCGGTGGCGTCGATGGCGTACACCGTGCCGAGGTAGTCGGCGAGGTAGACGCCGCCGCCCGTGACGGCCGGGCCGGGCACGAAGGTCGGCGCGGACAGGAACACCGCCGGGGCCTCGAAGTGCCAGCGCACCATGCCGCTCGCGACGTCGACGGCGAGGACGCGGGTGCCGGCGGAGAGATAGACGTAGCCGTCGGCGGCGGGGGTGACGCGGACCGGGACGCCGCCGCAGGAGGCGGTGTCGCCGATGGGGTACGACCAGCGTTCGTCACCCGTACGGGCGTCGAGGGCTCTGAGCCGGGCGTCCTGCCAGACGAAGACCGTGCCCTCGTGGAGCGTCGGCCCGGCCTCCGGGGACTCGAAGTCGGTCTGGCAGCCGCTGATCTCCCAGAGCTTCTGCCCGCTCGAGGCCTCCCAGGCCTGGACGCCGCCGCCGCGGGTGCCGGTGACGACCGTGCCCCGGTCGGCCTTGAGCGAGTACACCCAGGCGTCCGTGGACAGCCGCCACAGGTCGCCGCCCTCGCGGGCGTCCAGCGCGAACAGGGTGGGGCCGTCGGAGGCGTGGACGCGGCCGTCGGCGACCGCCATCGACCAGGCGACGTCCCGCGTCTTGAAGCGGCGCCGGCCGGTGGCCACGTCCAGGGCGTGCACCTCGAAGGAGGTGACGTAGACGAGGTCCCCGGCGACCGACGGCGTGCCCCACACGTCGTTCGACATGCGGAACCGCCAGGGCCGCCAGCCCGCCGGGGTCTCCGGGGGCGCGCTCTGGACGGCGGGCAGGGCGGTGTCGGCGCCGTTGACCCCGGGGTGGAGGCGGGACCAGTTCGCGACCAGGCCGGGCTCGGCGACCGGCGCCTTCACGGCGGCCGTGGCGCGGACGTCGGCGACGCGCGGACCGGGGCCGATCGGCACGGCCGCACCCGCCAGCCGGACGGGCCCGGTGTCGGGGGCGCCGACGACGACGGCCGCGGGCGGCTGCGCCGGGCGGGAGAGGACCACGGGGTCGTGGGACGGCGGGGGCGGTACGGCCTGCGCGGCGGGCCCGCGGCCCATGGCCACGCCACCCCCACCGCCGGCGTTGCCGCCTCCGCCGATGTTGCCGCCCGCGAAGCCGCCGCCCGCTCCGCCGCTGCGGGGGCCGGCGGGGGCCGGCTTCGGCGCCGGACGGCCGCCGCGGCGCGTCTCGATGAGGGTGACGGCCTTCTCGGGCAGCCACGCCGACGCCGTACCGCTGTCGTCGGAGCCGGAGCCGAAGAGGTGGGGGGCGAGCTGGGCCTGGAGGTCGGCGGGGTTGGGGCGGGCCGTGGCCTCCATCTGCATACAGGACTCGATGAGCGGCCGCAGCTCGTTCGGGAGGCCCTCCAGGTCCGGGCCCTCGCGCAGCAGCATGAAGACGGTCTCGACCGGGTTGGCGCCGTGGAAGGGCGGGTGGCCGGTGGCGGCGAAGACGAGCATCGAGCCGAGCGAGAAGACGTCGCTGGCGCCGGTGACGCTGCGCGAGTCCTTCGCCTGCTCGGGGGACATGTAGGCGGGGGTGCCGACAGCGACGTTCGTCATCGTCAAACGTGTGTTCGAGACGCCGGACGCGATACCGAAGTCGATCACGCGCGGGCCGTCCTCGACCACGAGCACGTTGGACGGTTTCAGGTCACGGTGGACCAGCCCGGCGCCGTGGATCGACTGGAGGGCCTCCGCGACGCCCGCGGCCAGCCAGCGCACCGCCTGGGCCGGCATCGGCCCGCACTCGTTCACTATCTCTTCGAGGGAGGGCGCGGGCACGTACGCGGTGGCCAGCCACGGCACGGCGGCGCGCGGATCGGCGTCGACGACCGCGGCCGTGTAGAAGCCGGAGACCGCCCGCGCCGCCTCCACCTCGCGCGTGAAACGCACCCGGAAGAGCTGGTCCTCGGCGAGCTCCGTACGGACCGTCTTGATCGCCACGCGCCGGCCCGAGGCCGAGCGGGCCAGATAGACCAGCCCCATGCCGCCGGCACCCAGCCGTCCCAGCACCTCGAACGGCCCGATCCGCCGAGGATCGTGCTGCGTCAGCTGATCCACCACTTGCCTGCCACCTCCCCGTACGAGCCGCGTCACCCACTTGTGTACACGGCCCCGTGCAGCGTCTCACCACCGCACCGCCATGGCGGCACGCACCCCGATTCTTCCTGGCCGGGCGGCTGGTTGCGAACCCGGGGGCAATCTGGGTGTCTTATTTCATATGCGGGCAAAAAATACTCACCCTGGGACAAACCTGCCGGTGAGGAGCCGACCAGCGGAGGGCGAGGGGCCGGTGAGCGGCCCGTGGGCGGCCGGTGAGAGCGGGCCGCTGAGCGCGCGCTCAGCGCTGGAGCAGCGCGAACGACGCCCCCTGGCTGTCGGTGACCACGGCCACCGTGCCGTACGAGGCGGTGAACGGCCCCGCCTGCACCCGCCCGCCGAGCCGGCTCACCGCGCCGAGCGCCTCCTGGCAGTCCTCGACGCCGAAGTGGACGAGGAAGTGCGGCGGCATCACCTCCGGGAAGACGTCGCCGACCGGGGCGCGGCCGAAGTCGGGGGCGGCGCCGGGGCCGAAGAGGGCCGCGTGGAAGAGGTTCCCGTAGAAGGTGTTGGCGGCCTCGGTGTCGCGGGCGTAGAGCTGCGCCCAGGCGAAGGCGCCGGGGCGGTGCCGGACGCCGAAGCCGAGGTGGCTGCCGGGCTGCCAGAGCCCGAAGACGGCGCCCTCGGGGTCGGCGGCGAGGGCGCCGGTGCCGAGCCCGTCGACGGGCAGCGGGGCCATCACCACCTGGCCGCCGGACGCCTGGATCCGCCGGGCGGTCGACTCTGCGTCCGGGGTCGCGAAGTACACGGTCCAGACGGTGGGCATGCGGCCGTCCGTCTTGTGGGCGAGCGCGGCCACGGGCTCTCCGTCCAACCGGGCCCACACGGAGTCGCCCTGGCCCTCCGGCCGCTCCTCGAAGGTCCACCCGAAGAGCTCACCGTAGAACCGCCTGCCCGCGTCCACGTCGGGGAGCTGGGCGTCCACCCAGCAGGGGACGCCCTCCGGGAATCCTCCGGGGGGTCCCGCCGCGTACACCGATGCCCTGTTTTCGGCCATGCAGCCAAACTAACGTCGGTCCACGCGGCGCGCAGACCCGGCGCGACCAGGCACACCCGTCTCCGTACCCCCGCGCACCCCATTTGCAGTCGGCCGAATAGCGCTCCGATCACCCCTCGGTAAGCTGACGGCATGACAGGACAAGTGCGTACCGTCGACGGCCGCGTGGCCGGTCGGCGCGGGCAGGCGACGCGGCAGAAACTGCTCGACTGCCTCAGCGAGATGCTCAGCTCCTCCCCCTACCGGGACGTCAAGGTCATCGATGTCGCCCGGAAGGCCGGTACTTCGCCCGCGACGTTCTACCAGTACTTTCCCGACGTCGAGGGCGCCGTCCTGGAGATCGCCGAGCAAATGGCCGCCGAGGGAGCCGAGTTGACCGAGCTGGTCGCCGGCCGGTCGTGGGTCGGCAAGGCGGGCTGGCAGACGGCGCAGGAGCTCGTGGACGGCTTCCTGGAGTTCTGGCGGAAGAACGACGCGATCCTCAGAGTCGTCGATCTCGGCGCGGCGGAGGGCGACAAGCGCTTCTACAAACTCCGCATGAAGATCCTCAACTCGGTGAACAACTCCCTGTCGGACGCGGTCGCCGAGCTGCAGTCCAAGGGCAGGGTCGACAAGGACGTGAACCCGGCCGCTGTCGCCGGTGCGCTCGTCGCGATGCTCGCGGCGGTCGCCTCACATCAGAAGGGCTTCACGACGTGGGGTGTCAAGCAGGCTGAACTCAAGCCGAACCTGGCGCTGTTGGTGCACCTGGGCATCACCGGCAAGAAGCCGACGAAATAGCCCGCCCCCTACTCTTTTTACCGTCAAGTCCTGTCTGCCAGGCGGCAGTTCACGCCAGTGAGCTGCCGCCTGCCGCGTTGCCGACGACGCCCGTGGCCGGGCTGCCGACGACACCGGCCCGCTAGGGCCTGTCCGGCGGATCAAGTCGCAGACGCGAGGATTGGCACGCCCTCCCCCACTCTCGGCTGCGCTCGAGCGGGAGGTGCCCCCACCGGCGTTGTCGTCAGTTGCCGACTCCCCCACTCTCGGCTGCGCTCGAGCGGGGGGACCCCCATCGCGTCGACGCCCTCCTCCGCCTTGCAGGTGGACGCACCATTCCCCGCCCACCTGCGTCGATCAGGCGCCGCTGCTTTCCTGTGACTTGATCCGCCGGACAGGCCCTAGCTACTTCTGGGGAGGATCCGGAACAGCCGGATCTCCCGCTCCACGCGCGCCTGATACGTCGCGTACGGCGGCCAGAACGCCAGCAGTTCCTTCCAGACGGCGGCTCGTTCCTCTCCTGTCAGCAGCACGGCCGTCACCGGAACGTCCGTGCCCTTCCAGTTGATCTCGGCGTCGGGGTGGGCGAGGAGGTTGGCGGTCCAGGCGGGATGCCCGGTGCGGCCGAAGTTGGAGCCGATCAGCACCCAGCTCCCGCCGCTTTCCTCGGGCATGCAGGCCAGCGGCGTCCGGCGCGGCTGCCCGCTCCTCGCCCCGGTTGAGGTCAGGATCACCCCTGGCAGCAGTTGGGCGCTGAGCAGCACCTTTCCCCGGGTCAGGCGGTGGACGGCCCGGTCGAGGGCGGGGACGACATGCGGGGCGACCTTCGCGAACGCCCGCGTCGAGGAGACCTTCTGCACCAGTCGGACGCCGATCACACCGACACCTCCGCCCGCTCGAAGAGCCGGGCCTGCCCGGCGGCATGGGCACGGAGCCGGTGCACGGGCCCGAACAGCAGCTCGTCGCCGGCGGCCCGTTTGAAGTACAGGTGCGCCTCGTGCTCCCAGGTGAACCCGATGCCGCCGTGCAACTGGATGCCCTCGGCGGCGGCACGACGCAACGCGTCCAGCGCCTGAGCGAGGGCAAGACCCCCGACCCGCTCACTCTCACCCTCCTGGCCTGTTGCCCAGGCGGCGTAATAGGCGGCGGACCGGGCCGCCTGGACCTGCACGTACACATCCGCCAGCCGATGCTGCACCGCCTGGAAGGACCCGATCGCCCGCCCGAACTGCTCCCGCTGCTTGAGGTACTCGACGGTCCGTTCCAGCGCCCGGTCGGCGGCCCCGACGGCCTCGCAGGCGACGAAGGCGGCGACGAAATCACCGGCGCCGGACAGGGCCGCCGGAACATCCGCCTCTTCCTCCCCCAGCAACTCGGCGTGCACATCACGGAGTTGGACCCGCCCCTGCGGGCGGGTCGGGTCAAGTGCCGTCTGCCGGGTCCGTACGAGCCCGGAGGCGTCCCCCGCCACCAGGAACAGCAGGGTGCGCGACCGTGCGAACCCCCCGGCGTGGGCGGCGACGACCAGCAGTCCGGCGCTGTGCCCGTCGAGCACCTGCGCGGCCTCCCCGTACAACCGCCAGCCGTCCTGCGTGCGACGGGCCTGGACGCCCCCCGCCCGCCCGCCGCCGGACCAGTCGCCGCCGCTGGGTCCGGTCAGGGCGAGGGCGGTCGCGAGGGCGGGGGCCGGGACGGCGAGGGCGGCGGTCAGGGTGCCGTCGGAGATCCGGGGCAGCAGGCCGGTGCGCTGGGCGTCGGTGCCGAGGGCGAGGATCAGGGGCGCGGCGAGGACGGAGGTCGCCAGCAGCGGCGAGGGCGCGAGGGCCCGGCCGGTCTCCTCGGCGGCGAGCACGAGGTCGGTGCGGGGGCAGCCGACACCGCCGTAAGGCTCCGGGAGGGCGAGTCCGGGCAGGCCGAGCTGTTCGGCGAGTGCGGTCCAGAGGGCGGGATCGTGGCCGTCGGGGGTGTCGAGGGCCGCCCGCAGGTCGTGCGGGCCGGAGCGTTTGTGGAGGAGTTCGCGCAGTGTGCGCCGGATCTCGCCCTGCTCGGCGGTGAAGTTGGGGTCCATGGCACTTCCCTCCGCATCTGACGGTCCGTCATATTAGGAGTCCGGGAACGAGATGCACAGAGGGAAGAGGGAGGTGGCCCCTCATGGCCGCGGGAAGCCGGAAGGTGGCGGTGGTGGGCGTGGCGCTCTCCGACTGCGGGCGGGTGGACGAGGCGACCCCGTACGCCCTGCACGCCCAGGCGGCTCGCCGCGCGCTCGCGGACGCGGGACTGGAGCGTTCTCGGGTGGACGGCTTCGCCTCCGCGGGCCTCGGCACGCTCGCCCCCGTCGAGCTGGCCGACTACCTGGGCCTGCGCCCCACCTGGGTCGACTCCACCTCGGTGGGCGGCGCGACCTGGGAGGTCATGGCGGCCCACGCGGCCGACGCGATCGCCGCGGGCCACGCCGACGCGGTGCTCCTGGCCTACGGCTCGACGCCCCGCGCGGACATCAGGGCGGGCCGCCGCACCGGCACCTTCGCGTTCGGCGGGCGCGGCCCGCTCCAGTTCGAGGTCCCGTACGGCCACACGCTCATCGCCAAGTACGCGATGGCCGCCCGCCGCCACATGCTCCAATACGGCACGACGATCGAGCAGTTGGCGGAGGTCGCGGTCCAGGCGAGGGCGAACGCGGCCCTGAACCCCGAGGCGGTGTTCCGCGACCCGATCACCGTCGACGACGTCCTGGCGGGCCCGATGATCGCCGACCCGTTCACGAAGCTCCACTGCTGCCTGCGCTCCGACGGCGGCGCGGCGCTGCTGCTGGCCGCCGAGGAGTACGTACGCGACTGTCGTACGGCCCCGGTGTGGATCCTCGGGACGGGCGAGCACGTCTCGCACGCCTCGATGTCCGAGTGGGACGACTTCACGGTCTCGCCGGCGGCGGTGAGTGGCCGGTTGGCGTTCGAGCGGGCGGGGGCAGCGCCGCAGGAGATGGACTTCGCCGAGATCTACGACGCGTTCACGTACATGACGCTGGTGACCCTGGAGGACCTGGGCTTCTGTGAGAAGGGCGAGGGCGGCGCGTTCGTGGAGAAGGGCCGGCTGCTGACCGGCGGGGAGCTGCCGGTGAACACGGACGGCGGCGGCCTGTCGGCCCAACACCCGGGAATGCGCGGCCTGTTCCTGCTGGTGGAGGCGGTACGGCAGCTGCGGGGCGAGGCCGGGCAACGTCAGGTGCGGGGCCGCGACGGCGGCCTGCCCCGCCTCGGAGTGGCCTCCGCAACCGGCGGCTGGTTCTGCTCCTCGGGGACGGTGGTACTGGGCCGGGACTGAACCGGAACCCGAAGAGGAGACTCTCCTGCCAGTCTTCTCCCATGTCCGCACGCAACCGAAGACTGCCCAGGGACCGCGCCTGGCCCCTGACCGCCAACGACATCACCGAGTTCCTCGGCGCCGCCATGGCCCACGTCACGGACCTGGAGTTCCTCACCGGGCACGACAGCGGCACCATCGTCCTGGGCGCCGCATGGATCGCTCCCCACCCCCGCAACTACGGCCGGGGCGTCCACCCGGACACGGTCGGCGTCCGCATAGACGTCCACCCGGTCGCCGCCGCCGAACGGGCCGCCACCCGCGCCCTTCTCCGCGCCGAGGCCCTCCCCCAGCTCCTGGCCTGGATCGAGCAAACGACCACCGCCGACGAAACCTGGCGCCTGACCCCCCACCAACACCACTGGCACCTCACCCACGGCCACCTCACCCACGCCGACGAAGCCTGAACGACGAAGCCTGAACGGTCCCCGGGGGTGGCGTCCCGGGCTGGGGTGGCCGCCTGCTGACGTCCGCCGACTGAGGGAGCATCGAGGTCCGACTGCCGCGGCAACCTTTTCGGACCCGGCGGCCACTGAGGAGTAGGCGGCTTCCGGCCCTCGGAAGCCGCAACTGCCGGACATGCTCCGCCGAACCGCGTAAGGATTCATCCGTGGCATCCTCCTCGCACCGCCGACCCCGCCGCCCAGAGCGCCGCCCCGAGCGGCGCACGGGCCGTGTCCCCATGGTGACCGTGGTCGCCGTGGCGGCCGTAGCGCTCGTCGTGTCACTGGTCGTGGCCTTCCGCCCCGACGGCGGGGGCGACGACGGGGCGGGCACGGTCAAGCCGGTGGCCGGCGCCCAGGCGAGCGGGTCGCCGAGGGCGGCGGCCACGGCGGCATCCGCGTCGCCGAAGCCTTCGACGGCGTCTTTGACGGCGAGCCCGACGGCCGGCGGGACGACGTCGCCGTCCGCCACCCCGTCCAAGTCCAAGCGGCCCGCGGCCAAGCCCGCCGCGCCTGCCGCGGACGCCGCCCGGACGGCGTCCGGCTCGGCCCCGCGGGCCGGCCGGATCCGGCCCGGCGCCAGCTACCAGGGCATCGCCACCGCCTACGACATCGGCAACGGCAACGGCGCCTGCTCCTACGGCCCGACCTCGGACGTCATGACCGCGGCGATGAACACGGCGGATTACGAGACGTCGAAGGCGTGCGGCGCGTATGTCCTGGTCCGTGCGGGGGGCGGCGCGTCCATCACGGTGCGGATCACCAACGAGTGCCCGGCGCCCTGCCAGCCTGGCCAACTCGACCTGAGCCGACAGGCCTTCGCCAAGCTCGCTCCGCTCTCGGCGGGCCGGATCCCGGTCACCTGGAGCCTGCTGAGCCCGGCCACGTCCGACACGATCTCGATTCGCTACAAGACCGGCTCCAGCCAGTACTGGTGCGGCATCCAGGCGATCGGGCACCGCAACCCGCTGGCCCGCCTCGAGGTCCGCGCGAACGGCTCCTGGCTCGCGCTGCCCCGCACCGGGTACAACTACTTCCTCTCCGAGCAGGGCCGCGGATGCGGCGCAACGATCAGGCTCACCGACATCTACGGGGAACAGTTGACGGTCGAGGGGATCGCCGTGCGTGCGGAGGCGGTGCAGTCGACCCGGGTCCAGTTCACCCGGCACTAGACGGGCAAGTCCGGTGTCTGGTCTGCTTCTTGAACCTCCCGTGTCGGTCTTGATCACGTAGGGGCTACGACGGAAGGAATCGCGCGTATGTCGTCCGGGTATGGGTTTCACCCGTTGGCTCTCGGTGTGAGGTTCGTGCTGGAGCTGGTGGCCCTGGTGTGCTTCGGGGTCTGGGCATGGATTACCGCGCCTGATTCCCTGCGATACGTCTTCGTGGTTGCCGTTCCCCTGGTCGTGGCGGTGCTGTGGGGAGTGTTCGCCACCCCGGACGATGCGTCCCGGTCCGGAGGGACGGTGATTGCGACACCTGGTCCGCTGCGGTTCGTACTGGAGCTGGCTGTGTTCTTCGGTGGTGCGGCGGCGTTGTACGCGGCGGGATCCCACACGCTCGCCCTGACGCTCGCCGGTGCGCTGGTCGTGTACCACCTTCTGTCGTGGGACCGGATTCTGTGGCTGCTCAGGCATTGAGTCCGCCCCGCCCGTACGGGTCGCGCCGCGGTCATACCGGCGTGACACTGAGGTGGTGGGTTGCCGCGAGCCCATGTGCCGGGGTCTGCCGCGACTTGTCCAGCTCCCGGACGGGCAAGCGTTCCGCCGTTCGCCCCGTCGGCCGCCCGCAGGTGAGACAGGCGCACGCGGCGGACGGCTGGAGGTTCAGCGATGCACGACTGGCCGCCCACCTCTTTACCCGAGGACATGGTGCTGATCTGCACGGATCCGGCGAGCGCCGTCGTCAAGCGCCTGCGGCTCAACGCGCGGGTCCTCGCCGGTGCGGTGCTGCTCGAACTCCTGCTGCGCAGCGCGATCACCGTCGACGCGAAGCAGATCACCGGTGTCCGGCCGCTGCCGCTGGGTGATCCGTTCGCGGAACGCGTCCTGGCCGAGATCAGCGACACGCGGCCGAGCCGCTCGTCGCTTCGACTGACCCGCTGGGTGCACAAAGCGTCCGGGAAGGTCGACCGGGCCTACCTCGACAGGCTCACCGCACGCGGCTTGCTGTACGCCCGGCGCCGACGCATCCTGGGCGTCTTCCCGTCCACCACGTGGACCGCGGTGAATCCCGGCTGGTCCCTCCACCTGGCGGCGCGCGTCGACCACGCCGTGCGGCCGGAGGCATACGGTCCGCCAGGGGTCGGCGATCTGTATCTCACAGCCCTGATCGATGTCTTCGGCCTGAGCCGGCGCCTGTATCCCGGCCGGGACAACCATCACCTGCGCCGCCGGATCACCGATGTCAGCCGCGCCAACCCGATCGTCAACGCCGTCCGGCAGGTGCTGGCGGCGGACGCGAGAAGGCGCTCCGACGACTGAGCGACGCGGCCGGCTGGGGTCCGGCCGCCGCGCCACGCCGGATACTCGGAGCATGGCCACCGATCTTCATGAGCTGCTCAGGACTCTGCGGGTGTGGGACCCGAAGGTGACGAACCTGCCGTCCTTCGACCCGGCGTCAGCCCCCGACGCCCCCTTGCCCCTCTTCACGGACTGGTTCGCGGAGGCGGTAGCCGCCGGGGAGACCGAGCCGCACACGATGACCCTGTCGACGTCGGACGAGGAGGGCCTGCCGGACGCCCGCATCGTGATGCTGCACGGCACCGACGCCGACGGCTGGGCCTTCGCGACCCACGCGACCAGCCGCAAGGGCCGCGAACTCGCCGCCCGTCCCTACGCAGCGCTCACCTTCTACTGGCCGGTGCACGGCCGCCAGATCCGCCTCCGGGGCCCGGTCACCGTGGCCCCGGCCGAGGAGGCGCAGACGGATCTGCACGTCCGCTCGACGGGCGCGCTGGCCGCTGCGCTGACCGGACGGCAGAGTGAAGTGCTGGGCTCGGTGGAGCAGTTGGCGAGGGCGTCGGAGGAGGCGTGGGACCGGGCGTCCCGGGAGCCGACGTCGGAGGCCCCCACCTGGACCCTGTACCGCCTACGCCCCGACACGGTGGAGTTCTTCCAGGGCGACGCGAGGCGACGACACGTACGGCTGGCGTACCGACGGGAGACGGCCGGGAGGTGGACCAGGGAACTGCTGTGGCCGTGAGCGGCGGGACGTCTGCGATTCAGGCGGCGCGCTCCTCGAACACCACCGTGTTGTGCCCGTCGGAGACGACGCGCAGATCCACGGTGACGTCCAGCGCCGCCGCCAGTCTGACCAGCAGGTCCGCGGTGAGCGGCAGCATCCCGCCGAGCTCGACGGGCCTCCACGTCACCGGAGTCCATCCCAAGACGCTGACCCAGAGCTGCCTGGGTCAGCCCCAGGGCCATCCGACGATCGTGCACCAGCTGCCCCAACGCAAGCGCCAACCGAATCTGCTCCCGCTCGGCGACGACCTCCGGGGGCTCGGCATGGCCCTCGGTAGCCCGCCGTTGACGCGACGGCGTCACCCCGACGAGCGTCCGTCGCGGAGGTAGCCGCAGGCTCCCGCGCGGGGCAGTACCGCCCACATGCGGGTGCCGCCGCCCGGTTCGCGGCCGCCGCCGATGCCCCAGTCCCCGCGACAGGTCCGCACCACGCGGTCCAGCACGCGCAGGGACACCCGTCGGGACAGGTCGCAGGCGGCGCCCAGGCGGGCGTGGGCGTGGCGGGGGTGGCCGTCGTAGAGGGTGACGCGCAGGGCTTCGTCGCGGTAGCGGAGTGACACGTACACGTTGGCGGTCGTGGAGAAACGGCAGGCGCAGGCGGCCAGTTCGCTCACCACCTGCACGGTCGCGTCGGTGGCCTCGGCGAGGTCGTGCGCGTGGAGGATCGTCCGGGTCGCCGCACGGGCGATGCCGGGACTTCGTGGGGTGGCGGGCAGTGTGAGGCTGTAGGCGAGGGCCTCCGGGCGGGCCGGTGAGAAGGGGGCATCGGCGGGGGCGAGGGTCGGGGACTGGCAGGACGCGGTATCGAGGTGCACGGCAACTCCCTTGTGTAAGGAGGAGGTTGAAACTCCCGGTGACCCGTCTCCTTGGCGCGGGCCCACCCCTCCCAGGGGAGGAGATGACGGGCGGGCAGGCGTGATGCGGTTCCGGGACGGTCGTGACGGCTCTGTGGTCGACCTGTTGCAGACTGTAGGGGAAGCGCGTGGAACGTTGCCACCAAATCAACGGACTTACCACCAATACGGGTGGACCGATGCAGCGCAAAGGGGGCAGACTGGCGCCGCGACCACTGGAGGAACTGACACATGCCGCCAAGGGCAACACCCAGCGAGCGCCAGAAGCGACTGGGTGCCGAGCTGCGAAAAATGCGCCTCGCAGCACAGGTGACCACGGAGTACGCCGCAGGGGTCCTCGGGATCGACCGGACGAAGATCTCCAACATCGAGGCCGGCGTCCGGATCATCACGCCCGAACGTCTACGGACGCTCGCCTGCAACTACGAATGCCGCGACCACGCGTACGTCGACGCGCTGGCCGACATGGCCGCCGACAACACGCGGGGCTGGTGGGACACCTACCGGGGCCAACTCCCCGCAGCCCTCATGGACATCGCGGAGTTGGAGTGGCACGCCCGGCGCATACGGGCCGGCCTGGCCATGCACGTTCCGGGTCTCCTCCAGACCGACGCCTACGCCCGCACACTCTTCTCCGCCGCCCTGCCTCCCCTGTCCCCGGGTGAAGTCGAGCTCCGCGTGGCCCTGCGTATGCAACGCCAGCAGGTGCTGCACCGCGACAACCCCGTCACCTACGTCGGATACGTGCACGAGGCCGCCCTGCGCGTCGAGTTCGGCGGCGTCAAGGTCATGCGGCCCCAACTCGAACGCCTCTGTGAACTGTCCGAGCTGGAGAACATCGAGGTCCAGGTGATCCCGTTCCGGGCCGGAGCCTTCCCCGGCGCCGGGCAGGCCGTGATCTACGCCGAAGGGCCGGTACCTCAACTCGACACCGTGGAACTCGATTCGGCCCACGGACCCGAGTTCCTGCACGGTCAGTCCCAACTCGACAAATACCGCGCGCACCTTGACTGGATGGATGCGGCATCACTGCCGTCCGCCGGCTCACGCGACTTCATGCACAGCATCGCCAGCCACCTCTGAGGAGCCCACGATGAACCAGATCACCTGGGAAGACCCCTTCTGCGCCGAGGGCGCCAACTGCTTCCGCATAGGCACCGACCCCACCGGCAACGCCTACATCGCCGTCGCCGGCCAGGAGGACACCCCCCTCACCGACACCCACGACGCCCTCCGCGCCCTCATCCTCGAAATCAAGGCAGGCAAGGCGGACCACCTCCTCTAACGCCCCTTCACGCGAACGCGTACACCGCGAAGTCCGCCACCGGGCGGTAGCCGATTCGTCGGTAGAGGCTGTTGCTGGTCGGGTTGGCCAGGTCGGTGAAGAGGAGCACCTCCGCCGCGCCCGACGCCAGCGCGGCGCGGCTCACCTGTGCCGTCGCCGCGCCGGCGTAGCCCCGGCCGCGCAGCTCGGCCGGGGTGTAGACGGGAGCCACCCTGATCTGGCCGGCCACCTGCGGGGTGGCGCCGGCCATGGCGACGGGGGTGCCGTCGGCCGTCTCCCAGAAGGTGATTCCGCCATAGGCGATCCGGGAGTCGGCCCAGGCTCCGCTGTCCTGGGCGGCGCCCGCGCCGACCTGGTCCATGAACTCGTCGTACCACCGGACCAGTCGGGCGCGGTCGGCTGCGGTGGCGACGCGCGCGCGGCCGGGAGGGGGCGGCTTCGGGTACGTCAACTCACCCAAGCGGTGGAGGCGTTGGCGTTCGTTCAAGTGTGGCTCGGCACCTGTCCGCCGCTGCCAGGCCTGCGCGAAGGCGGCCGCGGTGTCGCGGTCGGCGGAGACGCCGGGCAGGCGGTGACCGAGGGAGGCCAGCCTCGCGGCCAGGGCGTCGGCCTCCTCCGCCGTCAGGGAGGTGGGGTAGATCCGGTGCGGGGGCGTGCGGAAGAACACGGCGCGGATCCCGCCGTCCCCCGAGTCCAGCGTGCCGAAGAGGGGATCGCCGTCGCCGTACACGTGCAGGCCCCTGCGCCGCAGGCCGTCGGTCACGGTCAGCGGGACCGTGTGCAGGGCGGGGCGGGAGTGCAGGAAGTCACCGGCGCTGTCGAGGAACGCGTCGAGGTCGTGGGTGAGGTGCCAGTCGTCGGGGCGCATGACTCATCGTCGCGCGCGGGCGCCGCCCCTCGCCTGCCAATTACCTCACCCGCACCAGCCGCTCCGCCCGCTCGCCGCCAGCTGCATCACCCTCACGGAAACTCCGGCTCCGCGTCCGCTGCCAGGCGGCCGTGCAGGTGGACGTCCCGGTACGCGTCCCTGCGGCCCGACTCCCACATCGCGCCGCGCAGCGTCCCCTCGTACGGGAAGCCGCACCGCTCGGCGACCCGGCACGACGCGTGGTGGCCGAGCGCGTGGCCCAACTCCAGGCGGTGCAGGCCCGCTTCGTCGAACGCCCAGCGGGCCGCGAGGAGGAGGCAGCGGGTCGCCGCCTGCCTGCCGCGGGCCTCGGGAAGGATCCAGTACCCCACGTTGCCCGACCTCTGGATTCGGTCGATCATGTTCACGGACACCGATCCGAGGATCGTTCCGTCCTCGTCGTCCGTCACGCAGAAGTTCACGCTCGTCCCCGCGGCCGCGTCCGCCGCCTTCGCCCGCAGCGACTCCAGTGCGCCGTCGGTGTCCGTGATGGTGCGCAGCGGCGTGTTCCAGCGTATGAACTCCGGGTCGAGGTGCCCGCGCAGCCAGGCGTCCACGTCGGCGGCGGACTCGGGGTCCCAGAGCCGGAGACGGAGGCCATGGCCGTCGAGCACGGGGGCGGGCGGGGGAGCCGCGTACGGCTGACGAATATCGGTCATCCGTTCATTGAACACCCGACCGAACGCTCGGCATCCGAAGGCCCGAAGGCCCGAGGGAGGCCCGAGGGACCGGCGCGCTACCCGCCCGCTCAGACCCTTGGCCTGAACACCGGCACACCCTCCCGGAACACGACCTCCAGCTCCAGCCCCGCCCGCAGCTCCCGTCCCTGCCCCGGTGCCGATCCCGACCCCTCGCCCACCACCTCCGTGGACATCCGCGGCCCCTCCGCCAGGTCGACGACCGCCGCGACGTACGGCGTCCGTTCCCCGAAGGGCGGCAGGTCGTTGCGGTGGACGACGGACCAGGTGTAGAGGGTGGCCAGGCCGCTCGCGTCCTCCCAGGTCACGTCCTCGCTCCAGCAGTGCGGGCAGAACTCCCGGGGGTAGTGGTGGGCCCGCCCGCACGCCCCGCAGCGCCGGATCAGCAGCCGGCCCTCGGCGGCCGCGTCCCAGTAGGTGCGGGTGAAGGCGTCGGCCTCCGGGACGTCGTAACGCACCTCAGCGCGCCGGATCGCATCCATGAATCTGACGGTACGTCAGATCATCTGATCCGGGAAGTCCACCACGACGCCTCACCCGAACGCACCCGGGCCAGGCGTCGCCCCCTTCCCGGCCCGCCGCGCCCGCCCCCGGCCCGCCGCCTTTTCCCGACGCTCACAACCGGGTGGCCTACGTCACAAGCCCCACCCACACCTCCCCCACACGTGATCGATCCGCAACCAATTCCCCTCTTGACCGAGACCCATCAACCGCGCGCGTGATTACGCTCGCGCTCATGGAAGACTCCGCACCCCGCCCGGCCCCCCGGACGATCACCACCGCGAACCCGGCCGACCGCCCCGTCTACGTCATCGGCGGCGGCCCCGGCGGTCTCGCCACCGCGTATGCGCTGCGTGCCCAGGGCATACGCGCCGTCGTCGTGGAGAAGGCCGACGGGGTCGGCGCGTCCTGGCGGCGTCACTACGACCGGCTGCATCTGCACACCACCCGCCGCCTCTCCGCCCTGCCGGGGCTGAAGATGCCGCGCCGGTTCGGCCGTTGGGCGGCCCGCGACGACGTGGTGCGGTACCTGGAGAAGTACGCCGAGGTCCACGAGCTGGAGATCGTCACCGGCGTCGAGGTCACCCGGGTCGAGCGCACCCCGGACGGCGCCGGCTGGCTGCTGCACGCCACCGGCGGACGCGAGCTCGTCGGCTCGGCCGTCGTCGTCGCCACCGGCTACAACCACACCCCGCACCTGCCGGACTGGCCCGGCCGCGAGACGTTCACCGGTGACCTCGCGCACGCGTCCGGCTACCGCAGCGGCAAGGAGTACGCCGGCCGGGACGTCCTCGTCGTCGGCGTCGGCAACACCGGCGCCGAGATCGCCGTCGACCTGGTGGAGAGCGGCGCGGCCCGGGTGCGGCTGTCCGTGCGCACGGTCCCGCACATCGTGCGGCGTTCGACGGCCGGGTGGGCCGCGCAGTACACGGCGGTCCTGGTACGGCGGCTGCCGGTCGGCCTCGTCGACCGGCTCGCGCGGCCGATGGCCAGGCTCAGCGTGCCCGACCTGTCGGCGCACGGTCTGCCCCGCCCCGACACGGGCCTCTACTCGCGCGTCAAGGACGGCGCCATCCCGGTGCAGGACGTCGGTCTGATCGACGCCGTCCGCAAGGGCAAGGTGGAGATCGTGGCCGCCGTGGAGAGCTTCGAGGACGGCGGCAAGATCGCGCTCGCCGACGGCGCCCGGATCTCGCCGGAGGCCGTCGTCGCCGCCACCGGATACGTCCGCGCCCTGGAGGGGCTGGTCGGCCACCTCGGCGTGCTCGACGACCGCGGGAGACCCGTGGCCCACGGCGCCCGCACCCCGAAGGACGCTCCCGGCCTGTACTTCACCGGCTTCACCACCCCCATCAGCGGCACGTTCCGCGAGCTGGCGATCGACGCGGAGAAGATCGCGAAGGCCGTCCGCCGCCAACTCCGTTAGCTCTCACCTTAGTTACGCGTGCGTCAGATGTGGCGAGAGCGTTGTCGTGCACCCGCGCACGGCACCAGAATGTGAGCCCTGTTCACCTTTCTGGCTCCCCCTCTCTTCCGGAGGACGCACGTGGCAAGTGAAAGACACCTCTCCCGCCGCTCCCTGCTGGGTCGCACCGCCGCCGTGGCCGCCGGCGCCACCACCCTCACCGCGACCGCCGCCGCCGGCACCGCCGCCGCGGCCGCCGCCCGGGACGTCGACGTCGTGATCGTCGGCGGCGGACTCGCCGGTCTCACCGCGGCCCGCGATCTGGTCGCCGCCGGGAAGACGGTCACCGTCCTGGAGGCCCGTGACCGCGTCGGCGGCCGGGTCGTGAACCTCGCCCTCGCGAACGGCGGGGTCACCGAGGGCGGCGGCGAGTTCATCGGCCCCACCCAGGACCGCATCAAGGCGCTCGCCGACTCCCTCGGCGTGGCCACCTTCCCCACCTACAACACCGGCAAGAACCTCCTCTACAAGGACGGCAAGAAGACCCCCTACGCCACCGACGGCCTCCTCGGCTCGGTCCCGCCCATCGACGCGGCCGGGCTCGCCAACGCCGCGATCGTGCAGGCCTCGCTGGACGACATGGCCAAGCAGGTGCCGGTCGACGCGCCCTGGACCGCCGCCAAGGCCGAGGAGTGGGACCGGCAGACCTTCGAGTCCTGGCTGCGCGCCAACGCCGTCATCCCGTCGGCGAAGTTCCTCCTGGACGTGGCCTGCACCTCGATCTTCTCGGCCGAACCCCGGGAGCTGTCCCTCCTGTTCGTCCTCTTCTACATCGCCGCCGCCGGCAACGAGACGACCCCCGGCACCCTGGAACGCCTCACCGAGACGGCGAACGGCGCCCAGGAACAGCGCTTCGTCGGCGGCTCCCAGCAGGTGCCGATCAAGCTCGCCGCCACGCTCAGCGACCGGGTGGTGCTGAAGGCGCCGGTGCGCACGGTCGCCCGGTCCGGCGGCAAGTACGTGGTGACGGCCGACGGCATCACCGTCACCGCCAAGCGGGTCGTCGTCGCCGTACCCCCGCCGCTGGCCGCCCGCATCTCGTACGACCCGCTTCTGCCGGCCGCCCGTGACCAGCTCACCCAGCGGCTGCCGATGGCCTCGGTCGGCAAGGCGATCGCGATCTACGACACCCCGTTCTGGCGGGCCGACGGCCTCAACGGCCAGGTCGTCAGCGACACCGGCGTGGTCAGCTCCACCTTCGACAACTCCCCGCCCGACGCCTCCTACGGCGCGCTGATGGGCTTCATCGAGGCGGACGAGGCGCGGGCGTACGACGCGGCGAGCGAGGCGGAGGTCAGAGCGGCCGTCCTGAAGGACTACGTGACGTACTTCGGCGAGAAAGCGGCCTCCCCCAGCTCCTTCGTGCTGCAACGCTGGAACAACGAGGCCTACACCCGCGGCGGCCCCGTCTCCATCGCCGCGCCCGGCGTCCTGACGCAGTACGGTCCGGCGCTGCGGGCGCCCGTCGGCGGGATCCACTGGGCGGGGACGGAGACGTCCCTCCACTGGATGGGCTTCATGGACGGAGCGGTGCGGTCGGGCGAGCGGGTGGCGAAGGAGGTGCTGGCGGCGCTGTAGCCGGTCGCCGAAGGTCCGTTCCTTTCTCTGTGCACGACCATTCCTGACACTCCGTCAGTTATGTAATCTGACAGAGCGTCAGTTACTTGGCAGTCACACAGGAGCGGGGCGGACCGATGCTTGGATCAACCCACGGCACCCTCACCACCGACTCCCGCCGGGCCCGGGTCATCGCGTGCGGCGAGCAACCCGGGCCCGCCGTCCACGGCAGGCCGGCCGACGCCGACGACCTCGATGTCAGCGGCCGCCCGCTCTACGCGGCCGTTCCCGACCTGGACCGGTTCTTCCGGCCCGAGTCGGTCGCGGTCGTCGGCGCCTCGGACGCCGAAGGACGCCCGAACACCGGTGTCACCCGGCAGTTGGTGGACTGGGCGGAGCGGGTGGGGGCGCGGCTGCATCCCGTGCATCCCACCCGCGAGAGCGTCTTCGGACTGCCCTGCTTCCCGTCCGTCGCCGAGCTGCCCGAGCAGGTCGACCTGGCGGTGCTGCTGGTCGCCGATCCCCTGCCGGTGATCGAGGAACTCGCCGAGACGAAGGTGAAGTTCGCAGTCGTCTTCGCGTCCGGGTTCGCCGAGACGGGCGAGGAGGGCGCGCTCGCGCAGGAACGCCTCGCGGCGGCGGTCGCCCGCTCCGGCCGGTCCGGTACCGGCCTACGGCTGCTCGGACCCAACACCAACCTCAACGCCTTCGAACGCTACCGGGACGACCTCACCGGCCCGTCGATCGCCCTCATCACCCAGTCCGGCCACCAGGGCCGCCCCGTCTTCGCCCTGCAGGAGCTCGGCATCCGACTCTCCCACTGGGCGCCGACCGGCAACGAGGCCGACCTGGAGACCGCCGACTTCCTCTCCTACTTCGCCGAGCTCCCGGAGGTCGGCGCGATCGCCTGCTACGTGGAGGGCCTGAAGGACGGCCGGTCCTTCCTGCTCGCCGCCGACCGGGCGGCCCGGCGCGGGGTGCCGGTCGTCGCGGTCAAGGTGGGCCGCACCGAGGCCGGCGCCCGCACCGCCGCCTCCCACACCGGCAAGCTGACCGGCGCGGACGACGTCGTCGACGCGGCGATGCGGCAGTACGGCGTGATCCGCGTCGACGGCCTGGACGAACTCCAGGACACCGCAGCCCTGTTGGCGCGGGCCCGCCCCCCGCAGGCGGACGGCGTCGTCGTCTACTCCATCTCGGGCGGCACCGGCGCCCACGCGGCCGACCTGGCGACGGCGGCGGGCCTGCAGC
This sequence comes from Streptomyces sp. NPDC050121, assembly GCF_044460385.1. Classification (NCBI taxonomy): domain Bacteria; kingdom Bacillati; phylum Actinomycetota; class Actinomycetes; order Kitasatosporales; family Streptomycetaceae; genus Streptomyces; species Streptomyces sp. NPDC050121. Next base: position 25,241 of record NZ_JBITJV010000066.1, read on the forward strand.
TGCCGCCGCTGTCGCCTGCCAAGCAGGCCGAGCTGCACCAGTGGATCCCCGACTATCTGAACGTGGCGAACCCGGTCGACAACGGCGGCCACCCGGTGGGCGACTGGCGCGGCCGGAAGATCATCGACGCGATCCTCGACGACCCGGCGGTGGGCGTCCTGATCTGCCCGATCACCGGCCCCTTCCCGCCCCTGAGCGACCGCCTGGTCCAGGACCTGGTGGACGCGGCGGAGCGGACGGACAAGCTGGTGTGCGTGGTCTGGGGATCCCCGGTGGGCACCGAACCCGCCTACCGGGACGTGCTGTTGGGCTCCTCCCGGGTGGCGACCTTCCGCACCCTCGCGGGCTGCATCACGGCCGTCCGCGCGCACCTCGACCACCACCGCTTCGTGAGCGACTATCACTCCCCCTTCGACCAGGCCCCGCGCACCCCGTCGCCGTCGTTCCGCAAGGCGCGGCTGCTGATGCGGCCGGGTGAGCAGCTCAGCGAACACGCGGCGAAGCAACTCCTGCGGGCGTACGGCATCCGGGTCCCGCGCGAGCAGTTGGTGACGAGCGCGGCGGCAGCCGTGCGGGCGGCGGCGCTGGTCGGCTACCCGGTGGTGATGAAGGCGTCCGGCGGGCAGATCGCCCACAAGACCGAGCTGGGCCTGGTGAAGATCGGCCTCACCTCGGCCAGCCAAGTCCGCGACGCCTACCGCGAGTTGACCGACATCGCCCGCTACGAGGGCGTGTCCCTGGACGGCGTCCTGGTGTGCCAGATGGTCGAGCGGGGCGTGGAGATGGTCGTCGGCGTGACCCACGACGACCTGTTCGGTCCGACGGTGACGGTCGGCCTCGGCGGCGTCCTGGTGGAGGTCCTGCACGACGTCGCCGTACGCGTCCCGCCCTTCGGCGAGGACCAGGCCCGCGCCATGCTCGCCGAACTGCGCGGCCGGGCCCTCCTGGACGGCGTCCGCGGCCGCCCGCCGTCCGACCTGGACGCTCTCGTCGAGGTCGTCCTGCGCGTCCAGCGCATGGCCCTCGAACTCGGCGAGGACCTGGCCGAGCTCGACATCAACCCGCTGGTGGTACTGCCCTGGGGCCAGGGAGCGGTGGCGTTGGACGCGCTGGCGGTGTGCCGGTGAGGCCCGCCGTGCCGGACGCGACGCACCTGGCCGGACCGCGCGAGAACGGAGCAGGCCCGTGCCCGAGCCGTGGATAGGGAAGACGACCGACCGCCAGGTCACTCGCATCACCCTCAACCGCCCCGAAACCCTCAACGCCCTCACCCCCGACATGCGCGAGAACCTGATCGACCTCTTCGCGGAGGCCTCGGCCGACCCGGACGTCCGGGCGGTGGTCCTCACCGGCGCGGGCCGCGGCTTCTGCGCGGGAGCCGATCTGCGAGGCGGCTCCCCGGCGGGCGAACGCGTCGCCGGCGACGTGGCCCGCACCATCCGCCTCGGCGCCCAGCGCCTGATCGCCGCCGTCCTGGACTGTGAGAAACCGGTGACAGCGGCGGTCAACGGCACGGCGGCCGGTCTGGGCGCGCATCTCGCGCTCGCCTGCGACCTGGTCCTGGCCGCCGAATCGGCCCGCTTCATCGAGGTGTTCGTGCGCCGCGGCCTGGTCCCCGACGCCGGCGGCGCCTATCTCCTCCCCCGCCTGATCGGCCCCCGGCGCGCCAAGGAGCTGATGTTCTTCGGCGACGCGCTCACCGCGCCGGACGCCGAACGCCTGGGCCTGGTCAACCGGGTGGTCCCGGACGAGGAGCTGGACAAGACGGCGGCCGAGTGGGCGGCCCGTCTGGCCGCCGGCCCCACCCGCGCCCTGGCCCTCACCAAACACCTGATCAACACATCCCTCGACACCGACCGCACCACCGCCTTCACCGCCGAGGCCACCGCCCAGGAAATCAACATGACGACGACAGACGCCACAGAGGGCCTGACAAGCTTCGTGGAGCGACGGGCGGCCGAGTTCAGGGGCCGCTGACATCTACCGGGTGGCGGCCCGCTTCAGAATCCGCAGCTCGCCGTCGTCCGGATCCCCGAAGATCACGAACAACTCGGGCGAACGATCCGTCCCGCTGACCCTCCAGATCGTCTCCTCCCCACAGCCGCTGCCCGTGCCGCTGCCCGCGCTCAGGCGTACGACGACCCGGCCCCGAGCTTCGTATGGGCCTTCCGTCGCATACGTCCAGGTGCCGGCGCCGTCGCACACGGCCATGTCCTCGTCCGACCCGAACTCCCCCTCGGCGGGCATCCTCGTCAACTCGGCGCGTCCGCCCGGCAGGAGCCGCAGCTCCGCCCCGTCGTCGCCGCGCCAGACACCGGCGGCCTTCGCGGCGGACAGCTCCGGAGGCTCGTACTCCTCGATCAGGCCGGTCGCGGTGGCCAGGGCCCCGCCCGCGAAGGCGAGCACGAACAGCGCGACGGAGCTCACCCCCGCCCGCCACCAGACGCCCCAGGTACTCCAGGGACGCCCGGTGGCCTTTCGCCGCGTGTACGCCATCGCGAGGACGGGCAGGACTCCGAGCGCCGCGAGCACCAGGGCGGTGGCGAGGAACGGCCAGTCCCACAGCAGGTCGGTGACCGCGGCCCACCCCGCCCCGACCAGCGTGACGCCCAGCAGATGCCGTCCCCGGCGCGGCCACCGGAGTCGGGCCAGGGCGAGGTCGGCGAGGATGACGCCCGCAAGGGTGTGCGTCCAGGCGTGCAGCAGGCCCAGCACCGGCAGATAGACGGGCGCGAGGAGGAACAGGCAGGCGAGGCCGAAGCCGCCGCCGTAGCCACGGCCGTAGGCGTCGGCGGCCAGGCTGTGGAACCACCACAGCAGAAAGGCGGCCGGGAGCTGTGCCGCTCCGGCCGCGATGGCGGCGACCACCTCGGGTTCCGCCCGCTTCCACCCCGTCTTCGTACGCCCGTTCCCCCACCCCATGCCCGCAGCGTATGCAAGCGCACCGCCGGGTCCTCCCGCGCCCCGCGCCCCGCGCCCCTTCACATCTGACACCCCGTCAGCTTCAATGGGCAGTGTGATGGGACATGCGGGGATGGCGGCCGCCGCCGTTCGTTATCTGAGGGCGGGGCCGGTCGAGGCGTTGCCCCGGCCCGAGCTGCGTTGCGTCCGGGAGGATGAGCGGGCGCCGGTCGATCCGGGTGAGTTCCGGCGGGTGCTGGGGAGCTTCGCTTCGGGTGTGACGGTGGTGACGGCGCCTGCCGCCGAGGGTGAGGACGGGCCCGCAGGCTTCGCCTGTCAGTCGTTCTCCTCGCTCTCCCTCGATCCACCCCTCGTCGCCTTCATGGTCGGGCGGACGTCCACGACGTGGCCGCGCATCGCCCGCGCGGGCGGCTTCTGCGTCAACGTGCTGAGCGCGGCGCAGGGCCCGTTGTGCCGCGCCTTCGCGAGGAGCGGCACCGACAAGTTCGCGGGCGTCGACCACGATGCCGCCCCGGTGTCGGGCGCCCCCCGCCTCACCGGCACGCTCGCCTGGATCGACTGCGCGATCCACGCCGTCCACACGGGCGGCGACCACCTCATCGTCGTCGGCCGGGTGAACGCCCTGGGCGCGGGGGACGGCACGGACGAGCAGCCGCTGCTGTTCCACAAGGGCCGGTTCCTCTGACCGGCCCGCTGCCCCTCGGCGTCAGCGCACGTACTCGATGATCTGCATCATGCCTTCGTCCCCGTGCTCGATGTGATGGCAGTGCAGCATGGCGCGGCCGGTGAAGTCCTGGGCGCACAGCAGGAAGGTGATCGTGCCCTCCGGTGGGACGTCGATGGTGTCGTGCCAGACGGGTGTGGCCAGGCGGCGGTTGTCGACGGCGATGAGCAGAAAGTGGTTGGTGTGCAGGTGGAGGGGGTGATGGCCGTGACCGCGGCCGCGGGAGTCATTGGTGACCGTCCACTGCTCGACCTCGCCCAGGCGGATGCGCTGGTTGACGTAGTCGGGTGAGAAGCGGCCCCAGGCGAGATCGTGTCGGCCGGCGTCGGGGTCGGCGGGCGGGGTCTCGCCGTCGCCCAGAATGCGGTAGGCGTTCGGGAAGGCGCCCGGAAAGACGTCCTCGTCGGTGCGGAAGATCAGGGTGCGGGTGCGGGTCGGCTCGGGCAGGTCGGTGGGCCGGCCGGGCAGGGTTTTCGGCAGTGGCATCGGTTCGGGGCGGGCTTCGCCGGTGACGACGAGCGTCAGCAGCGGCCCGGAGGCGCCACCGCCGGTCAGCCTGTAGGTGCCGGGCTTGCCGCCGCGGATCAGCAGATCGGTTCGCCCGCCCATCGGCAGGGTCATTCCGGTGGTGGTGACGGGGCTCATGAAGGTGATGCCGTCGCATGCGATCTGGTGCATCTCGTGCCCGCTCAGGCTCAGGAAGTGAGCGCTGGTCGGCCCGGCGTTGACGACCCTCCAGCGCTGGACCTCCCCCGGGGCGATGGTCAGCACGGGGTTCAATGCGCCGTTGACGAGGAAGGTCGAGGGGATGTCGTCATAGGTGGCCTGCGACGTCCGATCCGGCACCCGTCCGGCGGACACCTTGAGTTCGCTGATGCAGACGACGACGTCCTTGGCGGCGGCGATCTCGGGCACCTCGTCGATGTCGCCCTCGACGATGATCACGCCGCTCATGCCGCCGAGCAGTTGGGTCGCGGTGGATCCGTGATGGTGGGGGTGGTACCAGAACGTGCCGGCCGGATGCCCCTCCGGGACGTTGATGACGGTGCGGTAGGTCGTGGTGTCGCCGGGCGTTTCGGCGGGCTCGAAGGCACGGAAGACGTTGTCGGCGTCACCGGTGGGGTCCACCTCCAACCCGTGCGTGTGCAGGTTGAAGGTGTTGAAGTGATGCGGGATGTTGACGTCGTCCTCGTGCGTCCCGGTGTTCGGCGGCAACGCGTTGACCTGCGTGATCTCGAGCGAGTCGCCTGGGCGCACCCGCAGTGTCGGCCCCGGGACCGACCCTTCGTAGGTGCGCGTGAGCACCTTGCCGACCCCGGGAACTTTCAGCTCGGTGAACCGGACGGTCAACCGGGTTGCCAGCCTCCCCGTGGACGGCGACGCCCTGCGCGTCTCCGGCTGCGGAAAGGGGGCGGCGGCCGCCTGCCCCGCCGCCGCGTGCGGTGCTGCCGCCGCGTGCGGCCCCGCCACCGCGCCGGTCACGGTGGCCCCGGCGGCGGCGACCGTCAGGCCCTTCAACACACCACGACGGTCCAGAGAAGTCATGAATCGCCTCCACGGGCAAAAGACGGGCAGCACAGCCGTACGTCACGGAATGTAGCCATATAATACGTGGAGTAGTCGTCGAGTCGCTGTGCTTGCGCTCGCGTCGGCGAGCCGGGACGGTCAGAAGGCCGCCCGTGGAGGTTGACGGGCCGCTCGCTCGTCGAAGTCCTCGCGGGCCGCCCGGATGGCGTCGATGTTGGTCTGCGACCAGTCGGTGATGCTCTGGATCAGTCCGCCCACCTCCCGCCCGAGCCCGGTGAGCCGGTACTCCACGCACGGCGGCACGGTCGGGTACACGCTGCGCGTCAGCAGGCCCTCGCGCTCCAGCGAGCGCAGGGTCTGGGTCAGCATCTTCGGTGTCACGCCGTCCAGCCGCCGACGCAGTTCGGCGAACCGCATGGGCCGGCCGTCCTCCAGTGCCACCAGCACCAGCATGGTCCACTTGCCCGCGATCAACTCCAGCACGGCGCGGGTGGGGCAGTCGCGGAGAAAGACGTCCACGCCGCCGTGTTTCCTCAGGTCGAAGCCGGTATCCATGAAGAACCTCGATATCAGACAAGTGCCTTCTTCCGCGCGGACATCGCACAGGCCGACGATGGGACGTATCGCACCCCGCCGACGAGGAGTCCTGATGTCCGCCCGTATGCACGCCATCGTCCAGTCCGAGTTCGGCGGTCCCGAGGTGCTCGTCCACACCGAGACCGACGTGCCGGAACCCGGCCCCGGGGAGGTGCTGCTGCGGGTCGCCGGCGCCGGGGTCAACCCGGGCGACACGGTCCTCAGGGCCGGCGGCGTTCCCGGGCTGGTCGCCCTGCCGTGGACGCCGGGCAACGACGTGTCCGGCGTCGTCGAGCGGGTCGGCGAGGGCGTGACACGGTTCGCGCCGGGCGACGAGGTGTACGGCATGCTCGCGGTCACCGGGCGCGGCGCGTACGCCGAGTTCACCGCCGTACCGGCCGACGCGCTGGCGCCCGCGCCGAAGAACCTCGACCTGGTGCACGCCGGGGCCGTGCCCCTCGTCGCGTTCACCGCCTGGCAGGCGCTGACCGTGCTGGCGCGGGTCCGGCCCGGCGACCGGGTGCTGATCCACGCGGCGGCGGGCGGCGTCGGCCATGTCGCGGTGCAGCTCGCCAAGGAACTCGGAGCCCATGTCATCGGCACCGCGCGGGCGGCCAACCACGACTTCCTGCGCGGACTTGGCGCCGACGAACTGATCGACTACACCGCCACCGACTTCCGGACCGCCGTGGCCCCGGTGGACGTCGTCCTGGACCTGGTCGGCGGTGCGTACGGGCCCCGTTCCCTCGACGTGCTCCGGCCGGGCGGTCTGCTCATCGGCGCGTCGATCGACCCGGGAACGGACGAACAGCAGGCCGCCGCCCGCGGTCTGCGCTACGTCTGGGTCACCGCCGAGCCCTCCGGCGAGGTCCTGGAACAGATCACCGACCGCATCGAAGCGGGCCGCCTACAGATCACCGTGGACCGCGTATACCCCCTGACCGAAGCCACCGCGGCCCACCAGGCAATAGAGGAAAAGCGCACCACCGGAAAAATCATCCTCGCCCCCTGACAACCCAAGCCACCACCACAGCGACGACGACAGCCCCGGACAGCGCACGGGCACGACTGAACCGTGGGCCATGGGCCACGGACGAGCCCAGGCAACCTCCCGACGCGCCGGCCCCACGGCGGCGCGGCACCACGGCGGCGCGGCACCACAGCGGCGCGGCGAGGCGGCGGTCTCAGGACGGTGTTGGGGTGGTGAGCGGGGGGCGGCGCCGGATCACCAGTGCCATCAGCGCCGCCGCCGCGCACAACGCGCCCGACGCGTACCAGACCACGTCGTACGAGCCGAAGACGTCCCGTGCCAAGCCGCCCAGGAAGGCGACCAGGGCCGCGCCGATCTGGTGGGAGGCGAGGACCCAGCCGAAGACGATCGCGCTGTCGTCGCCGTAGTGCTCGCGGCACAGGGCCAGGGTGGGCGGGACGGTGGCGACCCAGTCGAGGCCGTAGAACACGATGAAGAAGATCATCGGCGGGCGCACGGAGGGGTCCAGCAGCATCGGCAGGAAGAGCAGCGAGAGGCCGCGCAGCGCGTAGTACACCGCCAGCAGTCGGCGCGGCTCGAAGCGGTCCGTGAACCAGCCGGAGGCGATCGTGCCGACCACGTCGAAGACGCCGATCACCGCGAGGAGCGAGGCCGCTGCCGTGACCGGCATGCCGTGGTCGTGGGCCGCCGGGACGAAGTGGGTCTGGATCAGGCCGTTCGTCGAGGCGCCGCAGATCGCGAAGGTACCGGCCAGCAGCCAGAACGGCCCCGTGCGGACCGCCGAGGAAAGCACCCGCAGCGTGCGTCGCGCAGCGCCCTCCACCGGAGGCGGCTTCGGCACGAACTCCTGTGCCCCGTACGGCTTCTGGCCGACATCGGCCGGGTGGTCGCGCAGCAACAGCCACACGAACGGGACGACGGCGAGCGCGGCCAGCGCCACCGTCACGGCCGCCGGACGCCAGTCGTAGCGCGTGACCATCCACGACAGCAGCGGCAGGAAGATCAGCTGGCCGGAGGCGGAGGCCGCGGTCAGGATGCCGCTGACCAGGCCCCGGCGCGCCGTGAACCAGCGGTCGGTGACCGTCGCCGCGAAGGCCAGCGCCATCGAGCCCGAGCCCAGACCCACCAACAGGCCCCAGCACAGCAGCAGTTGCCAGGCCGCCGTCATCCACACGGTCAGAAGCGACCCGGCCGCGATCACGGTCAGGGCCACGGCGACCACCCGACGGATGCCGAAACGATCCATCAGCGCAGCCGCGAACGGGGCCGTAAGGCCGTACAACGCGAGGTTGATCGAGACCGCCGCGCCGATCGTGCCGCGAGACCAGCCGAAATCCTCATGCAGCGGATCGATGAGCAGGCCCGGAAGCGACCGGAAGGCGGCCGCACCGATGATCGTGACGAAGGTGACGGCGGCGACGAACCAGGCGCGATGGACGCGGATACGGGACGGCTGCTTCCGCCCGAGCCCCGCGGGGGCCGCGGGGGCCGCCGGGACTACAGGAGCGGCTGACGGGGCTTCAGAGGCTCCGGGCGCATCGGAGGCTCCGGAGGCTTCAGGGGCTTCGGCTGTCTGGGTCACGTCACAGAGCATCCAATGTCCGTCTTCCCCCAACGAGTGGCCCGAGAGACAGCATTCGCTAGGATCGGGCCATGCGTCGTCCCACGGAGCCCGGCCTGCGCCCCCACCGCGTCGTCGTCCTCGCCCTCGACGGCCTCCTCCCCTTCGAGCTGGGCATCCCGCACCGCATCTTCGGCCGCCCCAAGGACGCCGAGGGACGGCACCTGTACGAGGTCGTCACCTGCTCCATCCGGCCACCGGGCCCCGTCGAGACGGACGCCGACTTCGCGATCACGGTCGCGAACGGCCCCGAGACCCTGGCCACCGCCGACACCGTGATCGTCCCGGCCTGCTACGAGCTCGGCCCGGTCTTCGAGGAGGGCGTGCTGACCGACGACCTCGCCGCCGCCCTCGCCCACATCCGGCCCGGCACCCGCCTCGCCTCCATCTGCACCGGCGTGTACGTCCTGGCCGCCGCCGGCTTCCTCGACGGCCGCCCCGCCACCACGCACTGGGCCGACTCCGACCGCCTCCAGCAGCTCTTCCCACAGATCGACGTCGACCCGGACGTCCTGTTCATCGACGACGGCGACGTCCTCACCTCCGCCGGCGTCGCCGCCGGCATCGACCTGTGCCTGCACATCGTGCGCCGCGACCACGGCACCGCCGTCGCCAACGACGTCGCCCGCCGTACGGTCGTACCGCCGCACCGCGACGGCGGCCAGGCGCAGTACATCGAGCGCCCCGTGCCCGATCCGCAGACGGCGACCACGACCGGCGCCCGTGCGTGGGCGCTGGGCCGCCTCCACGAGCCGATCCAACTGCGCGACATGGCCGAACAGGAGGCCATGTCCGTGCGG
>NZ_JBITJV010000067.1:0-33238 GCF_044460385.1 Streptomyces sp. NPDC050121
TCCGAGTAGTCCTTCATCGCCATCGGCGGTCTTCTCGCTTCCTCCGGATCAAGCAGATCCAGTATCAGCGTGTCCACCACTCAGGGGGAGGCTCCATGAGTCGACGCCGAGGTGCGCCCTGGCGGTACGGGTAGGTGGCCGATCGCATGCACGACCGGCCACCCGACAGTGCTGTGCTCAGGGAGCCGTCCGCTCAGGCAGTCGCCTGCGCCGCCTCGTTGATCAGGCGGGCGACATCACCGGGATGCGAGACACTGACCGCGTGGGAAGCCTTGAGACTCACAAACGTGGCCTTCGCACGCTCAGCCATGAAAGTCTGCGCCTGCGGCGGAATGTTCCGATCCTCGGTGGCCACGAGGACCCATGCCGGAAGGTCCTTCCACGCAGGGGCTGAGGCGCCCTCTGCCAGCGCGGCATCGGTCACGGGACGTTGGGTGGCGGCCATGATCGCCGCGGTTTCGCCGGGGACGTCGGCGGCGAACTGGTGAGGGAACTTGCTCTGCTCGATATAGAGATCCGTGACCTGCCTGCCGTCGGGCAGCGTGACCGGCACCGGGCGCAGCGTCTCTCCGAGAGTGCTGCCGGGGAACTTGCCCGACAGGGTGGTCGCGCTCTCGCCCTCGTCGGGCAGGAAGGCCGCGACGAAGACGAGCGCCTTGACGTTGTTCAGTCCCGTCGCGGCGTTGCTGATGACCGACCCACCGTAGGAGTGGCCGACAAGGACGACCGGGCCGTCGATGGAGACGACGAGTTGCCTGACGTGATCGGCGTCGTCGGCCAGTCCGCGCAGCGGGTTGCTGGCGGCCACCACCGGGTAGTCGTGGGACTGGAGCCTTTCCACGACGCCGTTCCAGCTGGAGGAGTCCGCGAAGGCGCCGTGGACGAGGACGATGGTTGGTTTGAGTGCACTCACGAGATTGGCCTTTCCTTTGCTGGTGCGGCATGCGCGGCACACCTGGGCTGCCGCGGGGCATTACGACTCGATGGGTGTCAGTTGGTTCCCAGAGCCTTGCGCAGAACGTGGATGGCCTGCTCGATCGCCGCGCTCGAGGCCTGGGTTCCGCGGACCGTGTTCAGCATCATGAAGTCGTGCAGACTGGCGTTGTAGCGGATGCTCGTGGTCGGCACGCCGGCCTGGGTGAGCTTGCGGGCGTACGCTTCACCCTCGTCACGCAGTACGTCGTTCTCGTCGACGATGACGAGCGCCGGCGGCAGACCCTGGAGGTCCTCCAGTGTGGCGCGCAGGGGTGACGCGGTGATCTGGGCGCGCTCGGTCGGGTCGGTGGTGTAGGCGTCCCAGAACCATTCCATGGCCTTCGCCGTCAGGTGCGGGCCGTGGGCGAAGGCCTTGTAGCTCTCGGTGTCCTGGGCTGCGTCGGTGACGGGGTAGTACAGCGACTGGTGCAGGAAGGTCACGTCGCCGCGCTGCTTGGCCATGTGGGTGAGGGCCGCGGTCATGTTGCCGCCGACGGAGTCACCGGCGACGACGATACGAGACCCGTCGAGGGCTTCTTCGCTTCCCTTGGTGGTGATCCACTGGGCGGTGGCGTAGGCCTGTTCGATGGCGACGGGGTACTTCGCCTCGGGTGAACGGTCGTATTCGACGAAGACCAGGGCCGCCTTGGCTCCCACTGCCAGCTCGCGCACCAGACGGTCGTGTGTACCGGCGTTGCCCAGAATCCAGCCGCCGCCGTGCACGTACAGGATCACGGGCAGCACACCGCTACTGCCGACAGGCTTGACGATGCGCACCCTCACGTCACCCACATGGGCGGGGACGGTGATCCACTTCTCGTCCACGTCGAGCTTCTCGATGGGCTGGGCCTGCACGTCATCGAGCAGCTTGCGGGCACCGTCGACGCCGAGTTCGTACAACAGCGGCGGCTTGGCGGTCGCGTCGGCGAACTCCTGCGCGGCGGGCTCGAGAATGATGTCACTCACGGTGTGCTCCTTCAGAAATGGTGGAGTTTCACAGGACTTCCACACCATCAGACCGGCCTAGGAGCCGATGTGTGACACACCAAGGAAAAGGGAAACAAGGCGGGCGATTACGGCGCGAGGTGATCCGTGCACGGGCCTTCCTCCGGCCAAAGCACTGAAGCCCCGCCGGTAGCCGCCGGCCCCACGGAGGAGAGCCGGGCGTCGTCGGCGAACGCTGTCACAGATCGAGGGCGGTCCCGGTCAGTGCGTTGTAACGGTCCCATATTCCGAGGAGATCCCGTCGTGGACGCACGTATCAACTACTTCGGCAACGCCCTTGCGGGCAAGGTCATGAAGCACCTGAACTCGGCCGCCGGTGTGCTGCACTCGGCACTTCCGCCGGCCACTCTGGAACTGGTGAACCTCCGTGCCAGCCAGATCAACGGCTGCGGTTTCTGCACTGACATGCACACCAAGGACGCCATCGCCGCGGGCGAGGACCAGCAGCGTCTGAACCTCGTGGCCGCGTGGCGTGAGGCCACCGTCTTCACCGACGCCGAGCGTGCGGCACTGGAGCTGACCGAGCAGGGCACCCGCATCGCGGACGCCGCGGGCGGTGTGTCGGACGAAGCATGGGCGAACGCCGCGAAGCACTACGCCGAGGACCAGCTCGCCGCGCTGATCTCTCTGATCGCGGTCATCAACGCCTACAACCGCATCAACGTCATCAACCAGCAGCCCGCGGGCGATTACAAGCCCGGCATGTTCGGCTGAGACGTCCGCTCGGGGCACACCTGGTAGCCACTGTCAGTCTCCTGGCCGTCCTGGTACTCGACCAGGAGACGGGCGCCGTGCCGAGCGACCGCCCATGTTGCCCTGGCCCCCGCATGCCTGCGGCGTCTCGTGGCCACCCCCACTCGTACCGGAACCCAGAGGACTCTCATGCCAGATCGCCCCGCACTCGCCCCTCTGCGACGAGTCAGAACCGACGTGCTGGAGGTCGCCTACTACGAGACGGGTCCCGCCGACGGTGACACTGTGCTGCTCCTGCATGGTTTCCCCTACGACGTCCACAGCTACGTCGACGTGGCCCCGCTACTCGCCGAGGACGGTTTTCGGGTCGTCGTCCCCTACCTGCGGGGACACGGGCCTACCGCGTTCCTCTCCGAAGCGTCCCCTCGTTCGGGTCAGCAGGCCGCCCTGGGAGCCGACGTCATCGCGCTCATGAACGCTTTGGGCGTCGAGCGGGCTTACGCAGCCGGATACGACTGGGGCGGACGCGCCGCCAACATCGCCGCGGCCCTGTGGCCCGCGCGGATCCTGGGGCTGGTCTCGGTCAACAGCTATCTCATCCAGGACATCGGCGCGGCGACGACCCCCGTGGCCCCCGAACTGGAGGCCGGGTTCTGGTACTTCTACTACTTCCTCACCGAGCGAGGCGAGGCCGGTCTGGCCGCCGACCCCACTGGTGTCGCCCGGGTCATCTGGAAGCGGAACTCCCCCCGGTGGCCCTTCGAAGAAGAAGATCTGGCCCGAGCGGCGGAGGCATTCCGGAATCCCGACTACACCGACGTCGTCATCCATTCGTACCGGCACCGGCTCGGCTTCGCGCCGGGCGCCGAGGCGTACGTGGATCTCGAGAGCCGTCTCGCCGAGCTGCCCGCGATCACGGTTCCCACCGTCACCCTCGAGGGCCTGGCCGACGGCAACTTCCCGGCGACGGACGGCTCGTCCAGCGCTCACCACTTCACCGGTCCCCGGTTGCACCGGCGAGTGCCGGACGCCGGTCACAATCTGCCGCAGGAACGCCCGGAGGCGTTCGCAGCCGCCGTGCGTGACGTGCGCGCCCTGCGGCAGGAACACGCCGGACGCGACGGCTTCGCCAACTGACGCCAGGACGCGACATGACTTCATCTCCGTCACCGGACGATCGGGGTCCCCTCCGTATCGCCAGTGCGCGCGGCCGGTGGACCCTGCTGGCCACCGTTCTGGGATCCAGCGTGGTGATGCTCGGCTCCACCGTGACCAACGTCGCGCTGCCGCACATCGGCGCCGACTTCGACGCCGACCTCGGCGTTCTGCAGTGGACCGCGAACGCCTACATGCTCACTCTGGCTGCCCTCATCCTGCTGAGCGGCTCGCTGGGCGACCGTTTCGGACGGCGTCGCCTCTTCGTCATGGGCATCGCGTGGTTCGCGGTGGCCTCCCTGCTGTGCGGTCTGGCTCCCGACACCACCACGCTGATCACCGCCCGAGCACTGCAGGGCGTCGGCGGCGCCCTCATCACCCCCGGCTCACTGGCGATCATCGAGGCCTCGTTCCACCCGGACGACCGGCCTCGCGCGATCGGCCTGTGGTCGGGATTCGGCGGTATCGGCGCGGCCCTCGGTCCGTTTCTGGGCGGTTGGCTGGTGGACGGCCCCGGCTGGCGCTGGACCTTCCTGCTCAGCGCCGTGCCGGCGCTTGTGTGCCTGCCCGTCGCGCTACGTCACGTCCCGGAGTCCGTGGGCACGCCCCGGCAGGACAGTCTCGCAGTCGTCGCCAGCGGCGGATGGCGGCTCGGCTTCGACATCCCCGGCGCCGTGCTGGGTGCTGTGACGCTCGCCCTGGCCACCTACGCACTGACCGAGGCCCGGGACGGCGGACCGGTGGTCCTGGCCGCGGCCGTGGGCAGCGTCGTGGCGGCCTTCGCGTTCCTGGTGGTGGAGGCACGCAGCAGCGACCCGATGATGCCGTTGTCGATCTTCTCGTCCCGGCAGTTCCGCTCCGTCAACCTGATCACGCTGTGCGTGTACGCGGGCACGGGCGGGTTCTTCTTCCTGACCGCTCTGCAGTTGCAGATCGTCGTCGGATACTCGGCGCTGGCAGCCGGCGCGGCCATGCTGCCCAACACGGTGCTGATGCTGCTGTTCTCGTCCCACGCCGGCATGCTGGCCCAACGCCTGGGGCCGCGAATCCCCCTCACCGTCGGTCCGCTGGCGTGCGGGGCCGGCATGCTGATGATGTTGCGGGTCGGCCCCGGCACGTCCTACCTCCACGACGTCCTGCCCGCGCTCATGGTGATGGGTACCGGCATGGTCATCATGGTCGCCCCGCTGAGCGTCACTCTGCTGTCATCGGTGGAGGCCGCGAACGCCGGGCTGGCAAGTGGCATCAACAACACCGGAGCCCGCGCCTCCGGCCTGGTCTCCGTGGCAGCGCTGCCGCTGCTGGTGGGGATGGGGCCGGACGCCTACCGATCAGGCGCCGCCTTCGACGCGTCGTTCAGCCGGGCCATGCCGCTGTGTGCGGGCCTGTTGGTCATCGGCGCGTTGGTGGCCTTCTGCACGCTGCGGCAGGCCGACACGGCCCGTCATCCGTTGCGCGGGCGGGCGCACGGCTGGCTGATGGAGCCCCCGTTGGTGTCCCGGTTCGCCCATCACCACGTCGTCGACTGACGTCTCCTTCCGGGGGCGCCCTGTGTCACATCGGTGGGTGTTCATCGGTCTCATTGTGAAGAGGACCGCTGTTCAGCGGCCCGCGCCTGCGCGTCACCGCGTGTCCGTCACAGGAAAAGGAATCGCGACATGTCGTACCCGTATCCGGAGCAGAAGTACTGGGGAGAGGACGGCGAGGTCAGCGCTGTCTACCGGCCTGCCACCACACCGCCGGCCATCGGCGAGAGCGGAACCGGCAAGGACGCCACCCACTATCTGGCGACCACTGACACCACGCGGGGTGAGTTCGGCCTGTACCGGGTGGAGATGAGGCCGAGGGCGGGTGGACCCAAGAAGCACTTCCACAAGCGGATCTCGGAGTCGTTCTACATCCTTGACGGCACGGTGCGTGTGTTCGACGGTGTGCAGTGGGTCGACACGCGCAAGGGTGATTTCCTGCATGTGCCCCAGGGCGGGCTGCACGCCTTCCGCAACGACTCCGACGCCCCGGCCGACATGCTGCTGCTGTTCACACCGGGCGCACCACGTGAGGAGTACTTCGAACAGGTGTCGCAGCTGGCGCACGCCTCGGAGGAGGAGCGTGCCGCGTTCTTCGACAGGCACGACTCGTACTTCGTCGAGTAGCAGCGTGATCAGCGGCCCCGGTCCCGAGCCTCTCACCGCGGTTCGGACGGGAGCGTCGTAGCAGGCGCCGCCGCCTCATCACCGCGAGGACCGTCGCCGGGCTCCGCGACCACGGGGTGGAGATCGTGCCGGTCCCCAGCTCAATGTGCGTTGCCCCCAGCAGGGCGGCGGCATCTGTCGCCGCCCGTGCGACACCGACATTTCCGCTGCCGGCAGTCCCACTCTCCACGCCGCGACAGGAAGGCCGCCATGAATGATCCGTCCCGGCCCACTGACTCCTCTGCGATCAGTGAGCTCGACCAGATACCCGACCGTGACCACGAGGAGACCGCCGAATGGCAGGCCTCCCTCGACGCTGTGGTGCGGAACGCCGGGCCGGAGCGGGCGGTGTACCTGATGCGACGGGTGCACGAGTTCGCGGCACGGTCCGGAATGTCCCTGCCGGGGCTGCTGTCCTCGGACTACATCAACACCGTCCCGGCCTCCGCGCAGCCGGAGTTCGACGGGGACCTGGAGATGGAATCCAGGATCACCGCGCTCAACCGGTGGAACGCGGCGGCGATGGTCACCCGCGGTTCGCGTCTGGGACTGGGCGGCCACATCTCCACTTACGCGTCTGCGGCCTGGCTCTACGAGATCGGGTTCAACCACTTCTTCCGGGGCAAGGACGGTGACGGATCGGGCGATCAGTTGTTCCTGCAGGGGCATGCCTCGCCGGGCATCTATGCCCGGGTCTTCCTTGAGGGGCGCCTGAGCACGGAGCAACTGAACGCTTTCCGCAGGGAGGCCGGCGGCCACGGCCTGCCGTCTTACCCGCACCCGCGCCGACTGCCATGGCTGTGGGAGTTCCCGACGGTGTCCATGGGGCTGGGTCCGCTCAGCGCGATCTACCAGGCTCGGTTCAACCGTTACCTCCAGGCCCGCGGCATCAAGGACACCTCCGCCTCACGGGTGTGGGCATTCCTGGGCGACGGGGAGATGGACGAGCCGGAGTCGATCGCCGCTCTCACCCTGGCGTCCCGCGAGGGCCTGGACAATCTCACCTTCGTGGTCAATTGCAACCTGCAACGCCTGGACGGGCCGGTCCGGTCGAATTCCAAAATCGTTCAGGAGCTGGAGGCCCGGTTCCGCGGCAGTGGCTGGAACGTGGTCAAGACCCTGTGGGGCGAAGCCTGGGACCCGCTGTTGAACGAGGACACCACCGGCGACCTGGTGCGGCGCCTGGGCGAGGTGCCCGACGCGCAGATGCAGACCTTCGCCGCGCGGGACGCCGCCTACATACGCAAGAACTTCTTCACCGGCGATGCTCTGTCCGCCGTCTCCGCCTCGCTGAGCGACGCCCAGGTCGTGGAGCTGTTCGAGAACTCCCGCGGCGGGCACGAGCCGTTGAAGGTGTACGCCGCCTACCGGGCCGCCATGGAGCACCGGGGCGCACCGACGGTGGTCCTCGCCCAGACGGTCAAGGGTCACACCCTCGGCTCGGCAATCGAGTCCCGCAACGCCAACCACCAGATGAAGAAGCTCACCATGGAGCAGTTCCGCGAGATGCGCGACCTGCTGGAGCTTCCCATCCCCGACAGCGCGCTCGCTGGTGAGCAGGTCCCGTTCTGGCACCCGGGGGAGAACTCGCCCGAGGTGCTGTACCTGCACGAGCGGCGGGCGGCGCTGGGCGGCCCCCTCCCCGTTCGCCGGGTGATCGCCAAACCGCTGCCGGAGCCGCCCGCCAAGCCCTTCGAGGCGCTGGAGAAGGGCTTCGGCCATCAGGAGGTCGCCACCACGATGGCGCTGGTCCGCCTGGTCAAGGACCTGATGCGGGACCAGCGGACCGGGGCGCGCTGGGTGCCGATCATCCCCGACGAGGCCCGCACTTTCGGGATGGAGTCGATGTTCCCCACGGCCGGGATCTACTCACCGCTGGGCCAGAACTACGACCCGGTCGACGCCGACCAACTGCTCTACTACAAGGAGAGCAAGACCGGGCAGCTGATCATCGAGGGCATCACCGAAGCGGGTTCGGTGGCCGAGTTCGCCGCCGCGGCGACCTCGTACGCCACGCACGGTGAGCCGATGATCCCGTTCTACATCTTCTACGCCATGTTCGGGTTCCAGCGCACCGGCGACCAGTTCTGGGCGCTCGGTGACCAGATGGGTCGCGGCTTCGTCATCGGCGGCACCGCCGGACGCACCACCATGACCGGCGAGGGGCTGCAACACGGTGACGGGCACTCGCACTTGCTGGCGTCCACCAACCCTGCGGTGATCAGTTACGATCCGGCGTTCGCCTTCGAGATCGCGGTGATCGTCCGGGACGGTCTGCGCCGGATGTACGGCGATCAGCCGGAGAACGTCTTCTAGTACCTGACCGTGTACAACGAGCCCAAGCACCAGCCGGCCATGCCGGCGGTACCGGGTATCGAGGAGGGCATCGTCCGGGGCATCTACCGGTTCCGGCCCTCCGAGCCCTCCGTGACCGGCCCCCGGCTCCAGTTGCTGTCCTCCGGTACGGCTATTCACTGGGCCCTTCGAGCGCAGGAGCTCCTCGCCTCCGACTGGAACGTACACGCCGACGTGTGGTCGGTGACGTCCTGGACCGAGCTGCGGCGCGACGCGATGAACGCCGACGCCGCCCGCATGCGCGGCGAGGAGCGCACTCCCTACGTCACCCGGGCGCTGGCCGGTGCGCCAGGCCCGGTGCTGGCCGTCAGCGACTGGATGCGGCAGGTACCCGACCAGATCAGCCAGTGGGTCGAGCAGGACTATTACTCCCTGGGCACCGACGGTTTCGGTCTCTCCGACACCCGTGCGGACGTGCGCCGCCACTTCCAGGTGGACGCCGAGTCCATCGTGGTGACAGCGCTGTACCGGCTGGTCAGGACGGGGCAGGTCGCCTCGGAGACCGTCGCGCAGGCCCGTACCCGCTACGGCCTCGACCAGTGAGCGGGCGGGGTGTCGCAACCCGGGCCTGCTTGACGCGGACCGTGGACGACACGTTCCGGTGGCGGACGGGACCGCCGAGGTCGGCGCCGAGGTCGCCGTCATCGGCACACCGAGCGCGATCCCGGCGTCCGCGCCCACGTCACCGTCCGATTCCGCCCCGACAACCGCTGCATCGGCCGCTGTCCCATGACCACCGGCTCGTGGACGGCGCGGACGCGGCCCGCTGTCCGATGACGGTCACGGGGATCCCGGATGCTGCCGCGTTCGAGGGCTATCTGTTCCCTGATGCCGCGGGGTGAGGCATGCCGGTGAGATCGACGGACGACGCCGGCTCTCACGGAGGCAGTGAGGTGTTCCCGTCCCGCCGACCGGTCCTGGCTCCCTTCACCGGGGAACCGGGACCGGCTGCACGCGTGCGGAATTCCCCGCCGCCCGAGTCCACGGGGTTCAGAGTCGGGCGGACCTGTTCCATCCCAGGTGCAGGACGGCCACGTCGTCCAGCAGTCCCCCGAAGGGGGCGGCCAGCAGCGACGCGCCCCGCACCAGGGCATCGACGAAAGCCTGGGGTTCCAGGTGGGCGTACCGGGCCGCCAGGCGAAGCAGTCCGTCCTCACCGAGCCTTCCGCAGGCGGTACGGCCTTCGTAGAGTCCGTCAGTGAAGAGCACCACGCTGTCCCGGTCTGTGAGGGCCATCTCGATCTCGGACCAGTCCCCCCGTCCGGGAAAGAGGCCCAGCGCAATGCCCGGCTGCGGCTCCACCCAGCTGACCTTGCCCGAGTGCCGGTGCAGCAGCCCCGGGTGGCCTGCGCTGATCATTCGGACAGACCGCCCGTGGGGAGGGAACACCAGGGATACGACGGTGGCATAGGTGTCCTCGTCCGGCCGTTCGTCGACCAGAATCCGTTCGAGCAGGCGCAGTCGTTCCAGTTGACTCTGTCCGCACAGGACGGCGGTGTGCCACGCCAGGCGCAGGTGTACGGCCAGGGCGGCCTCGGCAGCGCCGTGCCCGGCCGGGCCGGTTCGTACATGAGACAGGCGAGGCATCGGATCTGTGACACACAGCGTCGAGGAACGTCGTGTGGGCCGTGCCGCCACTACGCGCCGCACACGATGCGCCCGGCGCCATGTCACACATACCCACTCTGTCCTGTCACTAGTGGTACGGAAACCCCAACAATCAAGGAGGAACCATCATGAAGGTCGTAGTCATCGGTGGAACCGGTCTCATAGGCTCCAAGGTGGTCGGCAAGCTCACCGAGCACGGCCACGAGGCGATTCCGGCCGCGCCCAACACCGGGGTGAACACCCTGACGGGCGAGGGCCTGGCCGAGGTTCTGCAGGGCGCTCAGGTAGTGGTGGACGTGTCCAACTCCCCCTCGTTCGAGGACGACGCGGTCATGGAGTTCTTCCGCACCTCCACCACGAATCTGCTCAAGGCCGAGAAGGAGGCAGGTGTCAAGCATCACGTCGCGCTGTCCGTGGTGGGCACTGAGCGGCTCCAGGAGAGTGGCTACTTCCGTGCCAAGCAGGCGCAGGAGGAGCTGATCAGGGACTCCGGTGTTCCGTTCTCCATCGTGCACTCAACCCAGTTCTTCGAGTTCATGAAGGGCATCGCGGACTCCGCCACCAAGGACGACAACACGGTGCATCTGGCCCCCATCGCGATCCAGCCCGTCTACTCCGACGACGTCGCCGCCGCGGTGGGCCGTACTGCCGTCGGTGAACCGGTGGGAGGTGTCGTCGAGGTCGCCGGACCGGACACGTTCCAGCTGGACGAGCTGATCCGCAAGGGCCTGGCCGCCAAGAACGACCCGCGCACGGTCGTCTCCGATCCCAAGGCCCCCTACTTCGACGCCCAGTTGGAGGAGAAGACGCTGCTGCCCGGTCCGGACGCGCGCCTCGGCGAAACGCGATTCACCGACTGGATCGCGCGGCAGGGGAAGTAGAGCCGGAGAACGGCCAGGGCTCGGGATCCGCTCCCACGCGACAGCACGACGGCCGGTACCGGGACACTCGTCCGGCACCGGCCGTTGTCGTATGCCCATCCAGGTCGAAAGGGTTTTCGCCGTCCCCGACATGTGACGGGCCGGCTCGCGAAGGGCCGGCACCGGGCACTCATGGGATCGGGACGGACCGTCTGGTCCGTCCCGATCCCATGAGCGACATGCGTAGGAGGCGTCAGCGCACCGAGTGCGCAGCGTCCTCGATGACGTCGGTGACCCTGCCGGGCTGTGAGACGCTCACCGCGTGCGACGAGCGGACCTCAGTGGTGTGGGCACCTGCCCGCTTGGCCATGAACTCCTGAGCCTTGGCCGGGATGTTGAGGTCCTGCGTGGCAACCAGGACCCAGGAGGGAATGGTCTTCCAGGCCGGCTCGGCCGCGCCCTCGACCAGGGCGGCGTTGGTGATCGGTCGCTGGGTGACGGCCATCAGGTCGGTCTTGTTGCGGGGCACGTCGGCGGCGAACTGGTGACGGAACTTGTCATTCTGGATGTAGAGGTCGGTGCCCTGGGAGCCGTCCGCCTCGGTGAACGGCACGGAGCGGAGGGCTTCGCCGAGGGTGCTGCCAGGGAACATGCCCGACAGGTCGGCCGCGCTCTCGCCCTTCTCGGGGAGGAAGGCGGCGAGGTAGACCAGCGCCTTGACGTTCTTGTTGCCGGTGGCCGCGTTGCTGATGACCGAGCCGCCGTAGGAGTGCCCGGCCAGAACGATGGGACCGTCGATGCCCGCCAGGACGTCCTTGAGATAGGCGGAGTCGCCCCTCAGGGAGCGCAGCGGGTTGGCGACCGCGACGACCGGATAACCGTCGCGGCGAAGCCTCTTGATGACGTCGTTCCAGCTGGTGGAGTCGGCGAAAGCGCCGTGGACCAGGACGACGGTGGGCTTGGGACTCTGGACACGGGCGCCCTTGTCGGCGGAGGCGGGAGCGACTGCGACGGCCAGCAGGCCCGCGGCGACGCTGGCCCCGGCGACAACGGTGAGCGGGGTACGGGACCGGCGGGCGAGGGATGAGCGGAACATATGCAGATACCTTTCGAGGTTGTGCAGACGCGCCGACTTCTGGTGGAAGGAGCGCGGCGCTGATGGTCGGCGGCCCGCGACAGCCCACTGCTGAGGCGGGACTGGGGCCGTGTACGGCGGCGCGGTCGGCATCGTTGGTGCGACGCGGAAGCCAGGTAGGAGGCCGGCCGGCAACGTGGACATGCCGGTTGCCAACCGCCGGGCGGGGACGGCCGGTTGACTCGACAGTCCCACTCACCGCCTTTCGCCCTTATGACAGGACGCTCATCGAATGTGTGACATGTGCCCCTCGCCGCCGCGGACTTGAGAGGTGCGGGCCCGGCCGGTCCCTGTCACCTACGGGGTCGTCACTCAGTCCCGCAAAGAGCGACAGCGCCGACGCGGTGCGCGCCGAACCGCGACGTGCCAACAGCGGTCCGGAGCAGGAAGCTCGCGGCCAGGTGCCCGTCGCGGCCGAGCGGGTCGAGGTGCAGCGTCTGCGCCAGGATGCCAGCGGGCGTTCGGTTCCGGACACTCCCACTGAACCCAGGACATCTTGGAAGACATCGCGCGTCGGCCCACCTGGGCATGCATCCGACCGCATCTCAAGGTCACCCACGCGTTCGCGGGCACTTTGCGCCTCCGCGTTACTGCTCGTGTCACATGATCCATGCTTTTCCGGTCTGCACTGTCGAGAACACCGTGACGAGAAGGTGGGACAAGACACGTCGGGACAGCGCGCTCGGTCCACCGAGGCCGTTCCGGACGTCGGCCGAGGCGTCGCGGTGTTGGCGATGGAGGGCCGTGTGAGAGGGAAGATGCCCATGGACCAGGCCGATGACGCGGTGCCGATCGCGGAGATGCTTGACGAGCGGCAGCAGCTGCTGGACGTGGCCTATTGGATGTTGGGCACAGGTCCCGATGCCGACGAAGTCGTCACCGAGACCTACCGGCGGTGGTACGGCCTGTCCGATCCGGAGAGGGCGCGGATCGCGGAGCCGCTCTCCTGGCTGGTGAAGACGGCGGGCACCATCTGCCTGACGTGCCTGGCCATGCCCGAGCGGCGAGGACCCGGTGCGGCGGGGACAGCCGGCGATACGACGATGAGAACTTGCCCGTCCTTGGCGGACGAGGTCAGCGAGGTTCTCCTGAACGCGTTGGATTCCCTGTCCCCGGCCGAGCGGGCAGCGTTCGTCCTCAATGATGTTTTCGCGATGGCGCCCCAGGTGGTCGCCGAGATCGTGGGCCGGACGGAACGAGAATGTGCCGAACTCGCCGCACGGGCCCGTCACAGCCTGCGGATCAGGCGTTCGAGCCCCACCATGGGCCAGCAGCACGACCGGATGGTCCGGGCGGTTCGTGAGGCCTGCGCCGCGGAGGACTCCGCCCTCCTGTCATCTTTGCTGGCGCCCGACGCCACGGCCTTCTTCGACGGCGGCGGCAAGGTGCGGGCTCTCGTCCGGCCGGTCCACGGCGCCCTGAAGGTCGCCCGCAGCCTGCTCACTCTGCTCTCCCAGCGCCCCCGTACCGCACTGGACCTCCACTCCGTCAACGGCCAGACGGGGATCGTCGTGCGCTACGACGGTCAGGTCGCCGCCGTGATCAGCTTCGACACCGCCGACCACCACGTCGTCCAGGTCTGGGCCGTTCTGAACCCCGACAAATTGCGGCTCTGGAACCGGCCGGATGCCTCTTCCCGTGTACCTCGGGTGCCTGGTGTATCCGGTGGGCCTGGTGGGTCGAACAACGTGTCCGCGACAGATCGGGACTAAGAGCATCGTTGGCATAGTGTGATCATTCTGTCGACAGTGACAGTGTGAGATATCCGCACTTTGGTACGAGTTCCCGATGTTTGTGCTCACTGCGGACAACCACCCCTGGCAGATCTGTAACGGAATGAGGGTGTGCCCGGTCGAGGAGAAGACGCAATTGACCTGGTGCCCGCCTTGTGGTGGCACCGGACTCTGTGTCGGCCGGCCCTTCCCCTGTGCGCGTGCAGCCAGAGCAACCGTCTCCAGGCGCCCACGGGGATCGGACCGTCACACGGTGTGCCATCGACAGCACCGGTCCTGACAGGAACGGAGACAGAGGAACATGCATCTTGACAAGCCCTCCACTGCGAGCACGATGGACGAGGCCGTTTCTGTCTTCGTGGAGCTCCGTCCACGTCTTTTCGGTATCGCGTACCGCTTGCTGGGAAGCGCGGTGGAGTCCGAGGACGTGGTCCAGGAGGTGTGGCTGCGCTGGCAGAAGACAGACCGCTCTGCGGTGGTGAGTCCCGTCGCATTCCTGTCCAAGGCAACCACCCGGCTGGCCATCAACGTGGCCCAGTCCGCCCGCGTGCGGCGTGAGACCTACATCGGCCCATGGCTACCCGAACCCATAGACACGAGCAACGACCCCGAGGTCGGCGCGCAGCGGGCAGAGGCCCTCGAACTGGCCCTGCTCCTCGTGCTGGGCAAGCTGAATCCGACCGAGCGGGCCGCCTACGTGCTGCGTGAGGCATTCGACTACGCCTACGCCGATATCGCGGAGATACTCGGGTTCACCGTCGTCAACGTGCGCAAAATCGTGAGCCGGGCCCGTAAGCACCTGTCGGCCGACCACCGGGAGACCGTGGACGCGGCCGAGCACCGGCAACTTCTCAACACCTTCGTCTCGGCAGCGCGTACCGGGGACATCGGGTCCCTGGAGGCTCTTCTGACACCGGACGCCGTCTCTCTCCCCTGCTGACAATGGCCCAATGAGGCGTCGCTCAGAGTTTCCCCCCACCGACCGTGCGGACATGCCGCGACGTTCGCACTCGCGCGCTCACCGTCCTCACACGCATGAGTAACTGCGTGTCGAGCGCTGACGTTGCCTTCGCGATGTCACAAACCACCGACGGACCTGGTCCTAGTCAGTGACCACCCGGAGCGATGGGAGCAATCGTGGCTATCACCGAACAACGTCTTTCCACCATGGTGCTGGTGATCGGTACCGGCGGGGCCGGCCTCAGAGCGTCGATCGAGCTGGCCGAGGCCGGTGTCGATGTCATGGCCGTCGGCAAACGCCCCAAAGAGGACACCCACACATCCCTGGCCGCCGGTGGGATCAACGCAGCCCTGGCCACGATGGACCCCGAGGACAGCTGGCAGCAGCACGCCGCCGACACCCTCAAGGAGAGCTACCTACTCGGCGATCCCCGCACCGCCGAGATCGTCACCCAGGGCGCCGCCCTGGGCATCGACGACCTGGAGCGCTACGGCATGGCCTTCGCCAGGGAGGAGGACGGCCGTATCTCGCAGCGCTTCTTCGGCGCGCACAAGTTCCGGCGCACCGCCTTCGCCGGCGACTACACGGGCCTGGAGATCCAGCGCACCCTCATCCGACGCGCGAGCCAGTTGAACATACCCATGCTGGACACCGTCTATATCACCCGCCTTCTCGTACACGACGGTGCTGTCTTCGGTGCTTACGGCTTCGAACTCGCCAGCGGACAGCGTTACCTCATCCACGCCGACGCCGTGATCCTGGCGGCCGGCGGCCACACCCGCATCTGGCGACGCACCTCTTCGCGCCGTGACGAAAACACCGGCGACTCCTTCCGCCTGGCCGTCGAGGCCGGTGCCCGGCTGCGCGACGCGGAGTTGGTCCAGTTCCACCCGTCCGGAATCATCGAGCCGGAGAACGCCGCGGGCACCCTCGTCAGCGAGGCCGCCCGCGGCGAGGGCGGCATCCTTCGCAACGCCCTCGGCGAGCGATTCATGACCCGCTACGACCCACAGCGCATGGAACTGTCCACCCGCGACCGCGTGGCCCTCGCCTCCTACACCGAGATCAAGGAGGGGCGCGGCACCCCCAACGGCGGCGTGTGGCTCGACGTCTCCCACCTGCCCCGACAGACGATCATGAACCGACTGCCCCGGGTCTACCAGACGCTTCTGGACCTCCAGATGCTCGACATCACTCGCGAGCCCATCGAGGTCGCCCCCACGGCGCACTACTCCATGGGCGGTGTCTGGGTCCGTCCCGAGGACCACAGCACGGACGTCCGCGGCCTGTACGCCATCGGAGAGGCGTCGAGCGGCCTGCACGGCGCCAACCGTCTCGGTGGCAACAGCCTCATCGAGCTTCTCGTCTACGGCCGCATCACCGGCCAGGCTGCTGCCGCCTACTCCGAGTCACTCACCGCCCAGCCCCGTTCCACGGCGGCCATCGCGCAGGCCCGTGGCGAGGTCGACGAACTCCTCGCCGCCGATGGCCCCGAGAACGTCCGCGCCCTCCAGCGTGCCATCCGCAACACCATGACCGAACACGCGGGCGTCGTCCGCGACGAAGAGGGCCTACGAACCGGTCTGGCGGAACTGGACACCATCGAGAAGCGGATGGAGAACGTCGGCGTTCACCCCGACATCGCCGGGTTTCAGGACCTTGCGCATGCCTTCGACCTCAAATCGGCCGCCCTGGCGGCTCGCGCCACCCTCGAAGCGGCACTCGAACGCCGAGAGACCCGCGGCTGCCACAACCGCAGCGACTACCCCGACATGGATCCCGCCCTCCGCGTCAACCTCGTGTGGTCTCCGACCACAGGAATCACCCACGAAAGCATTCCCTCCATCCCGGAGGAGATCACCTCACTCATGGAGGACGTCTCCACCGACGGAAAGCTCGTCGAGTGACGCACAGCGGGAGACCACGCGGCTTCCCGCCCCAGACGCGCGCGCCTTGTCACCGCAGTAACCGTAGAGAAAGCCATTCACCATGCTCACAAAACGCGACCGAACCGCTTCTCCCGGACCCGGCACATACGCGGCCCTCACTGGTGCCTACACCATCGATCCGGCCCACACGACCGTCGGGTTCTCCGTCCGGCACGCCCTGATCTCCAACATTCGCGGCAGGTTCGACCGTCTCGAGGGCCTCCTCCTGCTGGACGGCTCCGACCCCTTCCGGTCGACGGCCTACATGAGTGTCCAGACCGACAGCATCGACACGGGGATCCAGGAACGCGACGCGCATCTGAGAGGACCCGAGTTCTTCGACTCCGCGACGTTTCCCCTGATGGCCTTCCGCTCCACGGGAATCGTCCAGCGCGGCGACGACGAGTTCCGTCTCACCGGCAGCTTGCGCATCAAGGACGTCGAGCTGCCGCTGGACATCGATCTCGTCTTCGGTGGAGCCGCCGACGACGTCGACGGACAGCTCCGGGTCGGCTTCGAGGGCAGGGCCACCCTGCGCCGTTCGGACTGGGGGCTCACCTGGAACACGACTCTGGAGGCAGGAGGCGTGCTCGTCAGTGACAAGGTGACTCTGGCCCTGGACATCTCGGCGGTACGGATCGAGCAGGACGCGGCGGCGTGAAGGCGGTGAGGTCGTCGAGGGTGACCGTTCTTGAGTCCTCGCTGCCCTCCCGTGCCTGGCACCGGCCGATGCTCGCCCGCCACGCCGGTGAGGAACACCGCACCGCCACCGGGCTGGAGTTGTTCTTCGACCTGTGTTTCGTCGCCGCCGTCGCTCAGGCAGCCTCGGGGTTCGAGCACGAGATCACAGCGGGCCGTCCAGGTCACGGCCTTCTCAATTACGCACTCGTATTCTTCGCAATCTGGTGGGCCTGGATGAACTTCACCTGGTTCGCCTCCGCCTACGACACGGACGACGTCCCCTATCGTCTCCTCACCCTGGTCCAGATCACCGGAGCTCTGGTCATGGCCGCAGGGGCCACCAAGGCCCTGGAGCAACAGGACTTCCAGATCATCACGTGGGGTTATGTCGTCATGCGGCTCGCCATGGTCAGCCAGTGGCTGCGCGCCGCGTACACGGACCAGGAACGCCGGCCGTCGGCCCTGCGGTATGCCGTCGGTATCTCAGTCCTGCAGATCGGCTGGGTGGTCCGCCTGGCTCTGCCCCACGAAGGCGGTATCGCCTCGTTCGTCGTCCTCGCAGCCAGTGAACTCGCGGTGCCCGTCTGGGCCGAACGCGCCGTGGGCACCACGTGGCACCCGCACCACATAGCCGAGCGATACGGGCTGTTCACCCTGATTGTGCTCGGCGAGTCCATCACCGCGGCTGCCCTTGCCGTCCGCACCGCCCTGAACACCCATGCGGAAGTCGGCTCCGTCCTGCTCATTGCACTGGGGGGCATCCTGACTGTCTTCGCCCTGTGGTGGCTGTACTTCGCCCAGGACGCACCGCGTCGCCTCAAAACCCAGACCACGGCCATGCTGTGGGGCTACGGGCACTACGCGGTGTTCGCCTCAGCAGCGGCTGTAGGGGCCGGACTAGCCGTCAACATCGCGCATCTCACTGCCCACGGCGCTCTCACCGACATCCAGGCCGCGGCCACGTACACGGCGCCCGTCGCCGTCTTCATCACCTGCGTGTGGCTGCTGCACCGGCGGGCCGCACAACTGCCACCCAAGGCGGACATCCTTCCTCCGGTCGCGGCTCTCGCCGTCCTCGCCACCACCTTCACGACGGTCGCCGTATTGTGCACTGGCGCCCTCGCATCGCTCCTGATCGGTGCGTCCCTCGTCGTAGCCCATCGCGAAGCCAGCGAGTCCTGAACCGAGCGGCGCGGGCGTGCCCCAACTTCTGACGCTCCGTCAGCCGACTGCCCAGAATGCCTCTGGGCGGTCACCACATTCCCGGAACCCGAAAGGCATTACCATGCGCAACTTGCTGCGTGCAGCAGGTGTCGGTGCAGCGTGCACCGCGCTTTCACTCACCTCGGCGGTCGCCCAGGCGACTCCCGGAGGTCCCGGCGTAACCGGCAAGGTCCTTGTCCAGAAGACCATCGGGGACCGGGACTACATCCTCCGAGAGGTCACCGTTCCGCCCGGCCAGGGAACGGGCTGGCACTACCACGACGGCACCCTGTACGCATATGTCAAGCAGGGAACGCTGAGTCACTTCGATGCGACGTGCGCATCCGACGGCGTATACGAGCAGGGCAGCTCCCTGAAGGAACCGTCGGGCGCGGACCACGTGCACCTGGGCCAGAACCGTGGCACGACGGACGTCGTGCTGGAAGTCCTCTACGTGCTGCCGCACGGCGCCCCGTTCGCCGAGGACGCCCCCAACCCCGGCTGCACGTTCCAGTAGCCCCGGCGCGCCACACACGGCCGCGTCCTTCGTACGGGACGCGGCCGATCGCCGACAGCTGTCACAGCTCCTCCCGCTGCCCGGTCAATCGGGTGTCAGCAGCTTGTGGTGGCATCCATCCGGGCCCCGCAGCAAGGAGGAAGCAGCATGGCAGGGACGCAAATCAGTCGAGGCACTCGGGCAATCACCGAAGGCCCGCCGACGGATTTCGGGCACGAACCGAGGGAGGGCGGGAAGATGCTCCGAGGCACCGACCGACACGCCGATCCCGTCGCCGCGACTGCGTCGCTGGCGGCAGAGGCCGCCCTGCTCGAGGGGCGGCTGCGCCAGCTCCGAGAGGCCATCCACACGGTGGACGCACGCATCGAGTCGATCTCCGAGACCCTCCGGAAGCTGCGCCACACGGCGTCCGGGCCGGATAACGGCGAGTCTCGCTCGGGCGACTCAGACGATGCCGGCCCCGGTCACGCGGCGACGCGCCACCACTGACGGACCGAGCAAACACGCGGAGTCTGTCGTCCCGGGTCGTCGGGGCGCGGCATGCGAGCTGACTGGTCCGCCCACTTTCGTCCCCGACCGGTGCCCAATGACTCCGTACAGCGGGCTTTCATGTGCGGTGTCGGCCGCGGCGTCCGGTCGCGTGGCCGTACGACCACCGAGGGGACTCGGACGTCCCGAGCCGCCCTGGATCGCTGCGCACCTGAGCAAGCGCTGGCCGAGACCGCGTCGGCTCGGTCTCGGCCAGCCGGCACCAGAACAGGAGCCGGGGACCGCCCTGTGACCGTGGGCGAACCCGTCCGGGATTCAGCTCGTTGCCTCCTGAAGCACCCATCCGTTGCCGTCCGGGTCGCTGAATGCCGCGTACGAGCAATAACTGCGGCGTTGCGGATCAGGGCCGCTGACTCGCCTCTCATCCGTGCAGCGGTGGAATATCTCGCTCGTGTCGTGGAAGATACCGCCCATCTCTATACCCCTGGCGAGAAGCTCTTCGTGGGCCTTCACGATGTCGGAAACGATGAGGTGGAGCCCCTGCGCCGAACCGGGAGTGGCAGTGGTGACCCCGACGCCGAAGAGAATCGAGCATGGCGAGCCGGGGGGAGTCATGTGCACCACCCGGTAGGTTTCATCGGTGACGTGATCGGCATCCAGGCGGAACCCCACCGCTTCGTAGAACGCTCTGGCCCGGTCCACGTCGGAGACGGGCAGAACCACGACTTCCAGCTTGAATTCCAATGTCGTCATCGCTTTCACGGACGGAGGCTTGGCACCACCTGGTACCACGGCCAGAAACGGTGTCGTCATCTCGGATGACAGCTCATTCCGATTACGGGAAGGCCGATCCTGACGGGGATCGGGATGATGGGTTCCTGCTCTCGGAAGGAATGGCGGCGGAAGCCCCAGCGTTCGGCTGCTCGGGAAGACCCTCCAGGAAGGCCGCCGCCGGCGCGAAGAACATGGAACCTGTCACCGGGACGGAGAAGTCCAATATGCGGTCGTGCGGCGCCGACGCCGTGCCCAGGAACATCCGCTCCAGCATCTTCTCCGTCACCTCGGGGGTGCGGGCGTAGCCGATGAAATACGTGCCGAACTCCGCACGCCCCACGGCGCCGAAGGGCATGTTGTCACGTAGGATCTCGAGTTCTTTGCCGTCCGCGTCGGTGAGGCTGGTGAGGGCGATGTGTGAATCCGCAGGTTTGACGTTGTCGGCGAGCTCCACGTCGGACAGCTTGCGTCGGCCAATTGCTCTCTCCTGCGCCTCGACGGACAGGTCCTCCCATGCGTCGAGGTCGTGCAGGTACTTCTGCACGACGACGTAACTCCCGCCCGAGAAGGACGGATCCTCGTCGCCGACGACTACTGCGGCGTGCGCCGCGGGACCCGTCGGATTCTCCGTTCCGTCGACGAAACCCAGCAGGTCGCGTTCGTCGAAGTACTTGAAGCCGTGCACCTCGTCCTGGACTGTCACTGCTTGGCGCAGTCGGCTCATGATCTCCGTGGCAAGCGCGAAGCACAGGTCCAGGCGGGAGGCGCGGATGTGGAAGAGCAGGTCGCCCGGGGTGGCGACGGCTCGGTGCACCGGACCGTTCACTTCCCGGAAGGGGTGGAGCCGGGCCGGACGCGTCCCGGAGAACAGGCGGTCCCAGGCGTGCGAACCGATGCCGGTGACGCAACTCAATCTGCCGTCGGGCTGGGCACGGAATCCCACGGCCCGTTCCAGCGAGCCGATGTCCGACAGCAGCTCACGGACGATGGTCTCGCCGCCGCTGTCGATCGTCGCAACGAGAAAGATCGCCGCACTGGTCAGCGGGGACAGAACCATCTGAGGCACCGGTTCCGCGACATCTCCGGTCATGAGCGTTTCCCTTCCAGCCGGCAGCGGCAGATGTGTCATCTGATCACTTCGGTATCCGTGTGAAAGCGTGCTGGACGACAGAACTGGCCTTGTGCGCGGCCTCAACGCCAGTAATCGTCCAGGCGATCAGTTCGAGACAACTCGCCTTTCTCCTGGTGTGTCAACGGATGCGCGGTAGCAGCATGCTTGATCGCGTGGAAGGCATCCTTGTCGAGGACACCTTTGGATTGCAGCTCTTCCAGCAGCAGGGCCAACGCGTTGGTGTTCGCGCACGCCTTCTCCATGGTCCGGTCGAGTTGCGGTTGGTTCACCAGAGCAAGAGGATCGAGCGCCGCTTGCGACTTGCCCTCATCGGCGATCAGGACCAGGTTGTGACGACGGGCTCCTTCCCCGGCCCGCTGCCACACGCGGCGCCCGAAGCGCATGCGCAGAGGTTGGTCACTGATGCCTCGGCGGATGACGTCGAAGAACTCATGCGTCTTCGTGAGAAGCTCATCCAGCCGCTCATTATCATCATCGGACACCTCGGTGACGAACGTCGCCGTGATCGTCTCCTCGTTGAAGTCCTCTCTGTACCTGGTCGGAACGAGAGTGAGTCCTTCGATCTCGAGAGCGGAGACGTGGAGCTCCTCCACCTCCTGGATCTCCGCCTTGTAGATGTAGATCTCGGGTCTGCGTCCTTGGGAGACGGCGGTCCAGCCCTCCGAAACGCGCCAGGTCGCGTCAGTCCCCTGAATGTGCGTTCCATTGGCCGTGGAGGCCGCCTGGAGCTCGGCGTCCAGTTCTTCGTGCCGTTCGTCCGGCACATGGAACTCGAGCGCGAAGCGGCGCAGGGAACGACCATTGTGGACGGAATCGACGGCAGGCAGCTCTGCGGCCATGAGTTCGCGGACCGCGCCGAGCAGGGTGAGGTGCAGTGTCGTCATTGCCGATTCTCTTCCATGCCGGTCTCAGGGGTCTTTTCCCGACGTCTCGGACGGCCGCCAGTCACACGATCCGCTCGGAACACAACAGTGATTTCCACACTATCACTGCACATACCGCGACGGCGGTGGGGTATCGACCGGAGCGGCCGACTGTCCACACGCTGTGTCACACCAAGCTGTGCGGCCTCCGCCATGGCGTGCGTTCAACCGGCACCAGCACGCGGCAGAGATCAGTGACCCGGCAGCCCACGCCTCATCGGCTGAACAGTTGATTCTAGGTCGTCGGGATGGGCCACCACCGCGAGGGCACGCTGCCAGTCGGTCGGCATCGGTTGCAGTTGACCAGGCGTCGACTGGATCATGGTTCGTTCCCTTGTTCCGAAGCGTGCCGACTCCACGCCGGAATCACTCATCCAGCACTTCGCACGAGCCGCAGGATGCTCACGCCTCCTCGTTCACCCAGCTCATCAGCTTGCGCAGTTCCTTGCCGGTGGTCTCCAGCAAGTGCTCGGAGTCCGCGGTCTTGTACTCGTTGTACCTCTTCAGACCGCCGTGGTACTCGGCCATCCACTCACGGGCGAAGGTGCCGTCCTGGATCTCGGCGAGGACCTTCTTCATCTCGGCCTTGGTGGCGTCGGTGATGATGCGCGGGCCGGTGACGTAGTCGCCCCACTCGGCGGTCTCGGAGATCGACCAGCGCATCTTCTCCAGGCCGCCCTCGTACATGAGGTCGACGATCAGCTTCAGCTCGTGCAGGCACTCGAAGTACGCGATCTCCGGCTGGTAACCGGCCTCGGTCAGCGTCTCGAAACCGGCCTTGACCAAGGCGGTGGCGCCACCCGCGAGGACGGCCTGCTCACCGAACAGGTCGGTCTCGGTCTCCTCGGTGAAGGTCGTCCTGATGACACCGGCACGGGTGCCACCGATGCCCTTCGCGTACGACAGGGCCAGTGCGAAGGCGCTGCCGGAGGCGTCCTGCTCCACCGCAACGAGACAGGGGACACCGCGGCCCTCCTCGTACTGACGGCGCACCAGGTGGCCCGGACCCTTGGGCGCCACCATGCACACGTCCACGCCGGCCGGGGCCTGGACGAAACCGAAGCGGATGTTGAAGCCGTGGCCGAAGAACAGTGCGTCGCCGTCCTTCAGGTTGTCCCTGATGGACTCCTCGTAGACCTGGCCCTGGACGGGGTCCGGGACCAGGATCATGATGACGTCGGCTTCCGCGGCGGCCTCGGACGGCGTCACCACGCGCAGGCCCTGCTCCTCGGCCTTGGCCTTGGACTTGGAGCCCTCGTGCAGACCGACCCGGACGTCGACACCCGAGTCACGGAGCGACAGCGCGTGGGCGTGGCCCTGGCTGCCGTAACCGATGACCGCGACCTTGCGGCGCTGGATGATGGACAGGTCGGCGTCGGCGTCGTAGAACAGCTTGGCCACGGCGATCACCTTTCACTCGGAGTAGGAGCCTCGAGGACAACCAGTAGAAGTGTGTCCTCACTCGGCAGTGAAACACTATCGCACCTTGTGTTGTCACAGCTCGTGTAGGTTCGAGGCTCCTCCTCACATGTGAGAAGGGAAGACATGCTGTCGAAGAAGCCCATCACCCGGCTTGAGATGAGGAAAGCATGGTGTACGTGAGTGCGACGCCCCCCGTGCCAGTGAAGGTGGTGCCGTGATGACACCGGCGCCCTTCGGGTCATGGGGTTCCCCCATTGACAGCGCGGCCGCGACGGCGGGTGTTGCCGCAGGACAGATCGCGGCACCGTCGTACGTCGGCCTGGTCGACGGC
Source organism: Streptomyces sp. NPDC050121 (assembly GCF_044460385.1). NCBI lineage: Bacteria > Bacillati > Actinomycetota > Actinomycetes > Kitasatosporales > Streptomycetaceae > Streptomyces > Streptomyces sp. NPDC050121. The sequence continues at coordinate 24,073 of NZ_JBITJV010000067.1, forward strand.
GAGGCGTGGTGGGTGGAGCCGCGTCCCAAGGAGGAAGGCCGGTCGGTGCTCGTGCGCGGTCGAGCCGACGGTACGACGGAATCGCTTCTGCCCGCCCCGTGGGACGTGCGCAGTCGAGTCATCGAATACGGCGGCCGGCCCTGGGCCACCGCCCAGGACGGTGCGGACACGCTCGTCGCCTTCGTCAACCATGCCGACCAGCGACTGTACACATTTCGTCTGAACGAGGGGCGCAGCACCGCGCCCCTCGCGCTGACCCCGGTTTCACCGGTGGGTGGAGGCATCCGTTGGGCCGAGCCGGTGCTCGATCCGGCGCGCGGCGAAGTCCGCTGTGTGATGGAGGAGTTCACGGGGGACAGCCCCAGCGATGTACGGAGGGTTCATGCTGCCGTACCGCTCAGTGGCGCGGCCGCCGCCAACCGCTCTGTCGTCCGTGAGCTGTCGGCGACAGACCATCGTTTCGTCGCTCAAGCACAACTCTCGCCTGACGGACGACGTGCCGTGTGGCTCGCCTGGAACCACCCCCATATGCCGTGGGACGCGGCTGAACTGTGTATCGCCGAGGTGACCGACGACGGCTCCTTGCGGCGTGGGAGAACGCTCACCGGAGGGCCGGGCGACCCGGTGGCGCAAGCGGAGTGGTCTGCCGTCGGCACGTTGCTCGTGGCTTGTGAGGGCACCGGGTGGTGGAACCTGTACGAGGTGGACCCGGACACAGGTGACAGGCGTTCGCTGCACCGGGCCGAGGAGGAGTTCGCCGGTCTGCAACGCCTGGGGCTCCGGTGGTTCCGGCCACTTGCCGACGGACGTCTCGCCATCCTCCATGGCGTGGGAGGCCAGCGGCTCGCCGTCCTGGACCCCGCGCACGGGCAGTACGTCGACGTGCCTGGCCCGAAAAACGAGTGGCTACCCCATATCGATGCCGTCGGGAACCGAATCGTCGGGGTGGCGGCGGGACGATTCACTCCCTACGAGGTGATGGAGGTGAACGCGGACTCCCTGGCCGCCCGGGCCATAAGTCGTACGCCCAGGATGACGGTAGACGCCGAGTACCTGCCGGTACCGGTCCCTCGAACGTTCAAGACCCATGCGGGACATGCCATTTACGCGCAGGTGTATTCCCCGCGCAACGCCGCCTTCTCGGGCCCGTCCGGCGAAGTGTCCCCATTGGTAATCTGGGTGCATGGGGGGCCCGGTCTGAGGGCTCCTCTTGCTCTCAATCCGGAGATCGCCTACTTCACCTCTCGAGGCATCACCGTGGCGGAGGTCAACTACGGTGGCACGCCGGGATTCGGACGCGCCTACCGCGAGCGACTGCGCGAGCAGTGGGGCGTGGTGGACGTCGAGGACTGTGCCGTGGTCGCACAGGAGTTGATCGCCGAGGGCACGGCCGCCGCGGGGCGAGTGGCGATCCGAGGCGTCAGCGCGGGCGGTTTCACCGCGGCGGTGTCGGTTGCAGCGCACGATCGCCACCTGTACGCCTGTGCCACGCTTTACTGTCCCGTTCTGGATCTCCTCGCTCTCTCCGCGGGAGGGACACACGACTTTGAGTCGCACTACCTGGACTCGCTGATCGGCCCGAAACAGTGCGCGGACCTCTATCGTGCCCGGTCCCCGATCCATCAAGTGGACCGGATAGACGTACCGCTGCTGCTCTTCCAAGGACTGGACGACGTCGTGTGCCCGCCGTCCCAGGCGGAAGCCTTCACCGGTGCTCTGTCCCGGCACGGGGTGCCGTACAAGTACCGCACCTTCGAAGGCGAGGGCCACGGATTTCGCCGACAGTCAACGCTCATGACGTGCCTCGAAGAGGAACTGCGGCTCTACGCGGACGTGTTCCGCTTTGCTGTGTCCTAGGTGTTCTGTCCCGGGAGGTTGTGGATGCGTGAGGCAGGTCTCGGCTGAGGGATCTTGAACAGGTGAGGGCCTTCCGGTTCGGTGTGGATTGCGACGTCTACACCAACCGAAAGGCCCTCGTGTCCCACCGTAATGCACCCCTGACCGAGACCGGCTCCGTGTGCCCTTCACTGAGCGATTCCCTCTTCGTGTAGCCGCACAGTGTGAGCACCTGGCGAGACAGTGTGTGATGCGTGGCACAACGTATTGAACTGGGTGCCCGGATGCCGCAGCATCTGGGAGATGTGAACGCCGTACAGGGGCCGACGGCCCTTCCTCGTCCCACCGTTGACCCGGACTCGCCTCTCTCTCCCGCCACTCACATCATCTCCGTCCGTCAGGGAACTTCTGTCGTAGACCAGCGCTATCACGTTGCCGGCACCGGTCCCGTATGCCTCGTCCACCCTGGGGGACCGGGCATCAGCTGGGAATATCTGCGCGTTCCCGAGCTGGAGCGAAGCATGACGATGGTGTACCTGGAGCCCGTCGGCACAGGTGCGTCCGGCCGACTGGCCGATCCACGCGGCTACAACCTGGCCACGTACACACACTTTCTGCACGCGGTGATCGAGCATCTGGCGCTGCCGAAAATCATCTTGCTCGGTCATTCCCACGGTGGGTTCGTGGCTCAACGCTACGCTCTTGATCACCCGGACCGCGTGGCCTCGCTGATCCTGTACGACACCTCTCCGGTGACGGGCGACGACTTCTGGCGGACCGCGGTTGCCAACTTGGAGCAGTTCGCCCGTCACCACGTCTCCGAGCACCCGGAGGTGGCCGACTATGTCGCCGGGCTGACCAGCCGGCCCGACCGGTTCGACGACGAAGGCGCGACGGCGGTGCTGCGCACGATCGCTCCTGCCTATTTTCACGACTACTGGGGCCGCGAGGACGCTTTCGCCCCTGGCCGTCAAGCCCTGCGCATGTACGCGGCACCCTCCTGGGGCGAGGGTCCCACGTTCGACGTACGAGAAGAGCTGTCCGCCATCACCGCCCCCACGTTGGTACTGGTCGGAGACGAGGACTTCATCTGTGGGCCGCACTGGGCCAGGCTGATCCACAAGGCGGTATCCGGGTCACAGCTCACGGTCCTTGATCGGACAGGACATCTTGGCCATATCGAGAGCTCCGAAGAATTCACCACGGGGGTGGTCGAGTTCCTCTCTTCTGTCTCCCGGGACACCGCATGAGGTGACGGGAGCACTCGGGAACTGCCGTCCCCACCACGGCAGTTCCCACCAGCACAGCGCTCCTGTTGCGACCAGGGCCGCGCCCGCCTGCTCAAGACGCCGGCGCCCGGGCATCGCTGACCGGATCTCATGCGGGAGCACCGGATGTGCCGTCTCTCATGGACCCGCGGCGACTCCCCGCGCGGCATCGAGGGGATGATCCCGGTCCCCGCGCTCCAGGCGCGCACGGCCAACCCTGTCGCCGTACCGTCAGCCCTTGGGGAAGGCCGCCCAATGAGCCTCCAGAAGTGCGGCGACCTCTGCCGGCCGCTCGAGCACCGTCCAGTGGTTGCAATCGAGCTCGGCGACCTTGGAGGCGCGCAGGGACGCGGCGAGCCTCTCACCGAACTCGATCTGGCAGGCGGGGTCGAGCGCTCCCCAGAACACGAGAGACGGCGCGGACACGTTCGCCAGTGCCGGTTCCCATTCCGCCCCCATGGTCACGGCGGAGCGGTAGAGCTTGAGGATGCTGTCCTTCATCACCCCGTCCACGCGGCTGACCATCTCCTTGGCAGGCCCGGCGGGGAGGTCGAAGCCCTTTACCAAGTCGTCGGCAAAGGACTCCGCTTGCAGCTCGTTCATGAAGCGCTCGCCTTCGACCGGGTCCTGCCATGTCACGGCAAGCGGATGCCATGCATAGTCGGAGCTGACCGGTCCGTTGCCTCCGGCCCAGGTACGCACGAGATCGGGCCGGAGGGATGCGACACGGGCAGTGAATATGCAGCCCCAGTCGTGACCGACCAGGTCGACCGGCTCGCCGATTCGCTCCAGGCGGTCGATGAGCCAACTGACGTACTCCTCCTTGGTGGATCCGAAGTCGTCTGGCCGGGCGGCGCCGAACCCGGGCAGGTCCCAGGCTTCCACGTCGGTCCGGGAGAGGTGTCGACGCACGTCGTCCCACACGTGGTGGGTATCGGGGACGCCGTGTATCAGGATGGCAGGCATAGGGGTGCCCTTCGTCGATCGAGGAATTGGTCGACTGTCGTGAGTGAGCAGCCGTACTCCACGTGGGATGTCCGGCGACCATATCGCCAGGACAGCATCGTGTCACACGGTGTTATCGTCTTCCATCCGTTCAAGTCGTTTCATCAGGTGGTGCTCAGTGGTTCCATGTCCTGTCCGATTGATCCACGGTCAATCAGCACATGGATCGGGCCGCGCGCTGCGTGGACGCTGGTGACCCGGACTTACCGCCCCGACCAGGAGTATGTGATGAACGAAATGACGGAGCCCGACCTGCGAGGAAGGCTGGCCGTGGTCACCGGGGCGAGCGACGGCGTCGGCCTTGGGCTGGCCACTCGGCTCGCTCATGCTGGTGCCGAGCTGATTCTGCCGGTACGCAACATGGCCAAAGGAACCACCGCCCTCGAACTGATCCGAACGAGCGTGCCGGGTGCGCGGATCTCCCTTCGCCTCCTCGACCTGGCTTCCCTGGCGTCGGTGGAGGACCTCGCCGACACGCTCAATGCTGAATGCAGGCCGATCCACCTGCTCGTCAACAACGCAGGCGTAATGTCGCCGCCCTTGCGGCATACGACCGAGGACGGATACGAGCTCCAGTTCGGAACCAACTACCTCGGTCATGTGGCCCTCACCGGGCGGCTGATGCCGTCACTGCGGGCCGGTCAGGCTCGTGTGACCACAGTGACCAGCAGCGCCGCGCGTGGCAGCCGGATCAACTGGGACGACCCGCAGAGTGTGAAGCGGTACTCCCCGGTGCGCGCGTACGGACAGTCCAAGCTGGCCAACCTGCTGTTCGCTCTCGAACTGGAGCGTCGCAGTGCATCGGGCGGCTGGGGCCTCGTCAGCAACGCGGCCCACCCCGGTACGACTCTGACAAATCTCTACGCAGTCGGGCCCAACCTCGGCCGCGCCCGTCCCGCGCCTCACGCGGCGATCATGAGGCGGCTCGCACGCTGGGGTGTCTTCGTGCAGTCCGTCGACGCCGGCCTGCGTCCGCTGCTGTACGCGGCGGCGAGCCCGGAAGCCGAAGGCGGGCGTCTGTACGGCCCCGATGGCTGGGGCCAGTTCACGGGCAGTCCCACGGAACTGGCGCTCTACAAACCGGCCCGGAGCAAGGCGGACGCATCTCGGCTCTGGCAGCTGTCCGAGCGTCTCACCGGAGTCACCTTCGCGGCGGTCTGAAGGCATCCGACGGCCCGGGGACGGGGTGACTGCTTCGGCGTTCAGACCGACCGGGCCAGGACACGGAACCCTGCCTGACGGACAGTAAGGCGGCCCGGTTCGGGCTTAGTTCGCACCTTCCTCGCCCGCACGGCCGGTGTCACACCAACGGGAGGACCTCGGTCTTGTATGTGCGGGCGTGGCCGTCAGGCCTGCTGCACCAAAGTTACAGAGAACGTGCCGTACCGGCACGGGTGTGCGCGTCGCCGTTGCGGGGCGGCACAGACACGAGCCTGTCCCGTGAGCGCTGAACGCGCCGGTCCTGTCCCGCACTCCGGTACCGGCCCTACGGGCTTCGAGAAAGGACGTTGCGATGGTGGACGAGTCATTGACCATTCTGGATGCCGGTCCCTTTGACCGCGTGGACCCGGACGAATTCGTCCGGGCGGCCATGCGGTGGCACTTCGACCCCGCGACCGGTTCCCGGTACTGGCTCGACCGGGCCGATCGGCTCGGCTTCGACCCCCGGCATGACATCAAGGGTGTGGCGGACCTGGTCCTGTTTCCCGACCTGGCCGACGAACTGCGGGGGGTGCGGGTGGCGGATCTCATCCCCAGGGGCTACGGATCCGGGGCCAAGCTGCTGAACGTGTTCGACAGCGGCGGGACGACTGGAGCACCCAAGCGCGTCATCCAGCTGGACGACTGGATGCGGCACGGTACTGAGCAGGTGAACCGAAGTCTCAGGGCCCATGGGCTGCCCACGGGCGGTCTGTGGCTGACTGTGGCGCCGACGGGACCGCACCTCGTGGGAGACGTGCTGCAGCGGGCGGCGGCGGGTCTTGGCAGCGTGGGCCTGAGCGTCGACATGGACCCCCGGTGGGTGAAGAAGTTGGTCGCCGCGGGCCGGGCCGACGAGGTCGACGCCTACACTGACCATCTCGTCGATCAGTGCCGGCGCATCCTGCTCAGTCAGGACATCGGCGTCATCGCGGCCACCACCCCGCTCCTGGAGCAGTTCGCCCGGGAGGACGGTCTGGTCGAGATGATCAACGGCAGTGCCAAAGCGATCATCTGGGGCGGTACGCACATGGACCCCGACACGCGGGAGCTCTTGAGCACCGAGGTCTTCCCCGATGTGCCGGTCATCGGCATGTACGGCAACACCCTGATGCTCACCGCGCTGATGGAGAGGGTCGGTCTCACGGCCTCGGAGCCGTGCGTGTTCGACCCGTTGTCGCCGTACGTCTTCCTGTCGGTCGTGGATCCCGGCACCGGGGAACGGGTGGAGGTCGGCGAACGCGGTCAGGTGGTGGTCAGCCACGTCAGCAAGTCCATGCTGATCCCGAACAACAAGGAGCGGGACACTGCGCTGCGGGTCCGTCCCGCTGAAGGCCACGTGGGCGACGCCGTAGCGGACGTCGCGCCCGTACCCACAGTCAAGGGCGAGACGGTGATCGAGGGCGTCTACTGATGAAGACTGTGGCCTTGGCCGACCCCATCTACCTGGACGCCTTGGGCCCTCGGGGTGCTTACCGGACGCGTGTACCGACCTCGGTGACGGACGTGACCGGCACCGAGGTCGCGCGGCTGAGCCTGGTACCGCCGCTCTTCGTGACGCGGGCGATGACCGCCTTGCGGCAGGCCGGGCCGATCCCCTCGGCCGAGCTCGACGGTCTGCTCGCGGCGGCGGCCGACGCTTTCGCCTCCGGCACGATAGGCGGTCTGAGCGTGCGGGAGTACGAGCAACGCGTGAGCCGGACGTCGGGCACTCCCCTGTCGGTGGTGCACGCCGCGACCGACGGCACGGCTCGCTTCGTGCGGCAGGCCCGTTCGTCCGCCTGGCGGGGCAGGCCGGTGGGCGCGGCCTACGGTCTGCGTGACTCTGCCGTCCGTGAGGGACATGCGGTCTGGGTGCGTCAGGGCGACGTGTTCGCCGTCAACGCCTCCGGTAACCACCCCGGCGTTCACCGTCTGTGGCTGGAAGCGCTGGCGCTGGGTTACCGCGTCGCCGTCCGCCCGTCGAGGCGTGAGCCGTTCACCCCGTACCGGTTGGTCGGGGCGCTGCGTCAGGCCGGGGTACGAGACGACCAGCTCGTATTGTTGCCCACCGACCACCGGACCGCCGACACGGTGGTCCGCGATGCCGACCGGGCTGTGGTGTACGGCGGTGACGACGTGGTCGCCAAGTACGCGAACGACCCCGGAGTCCTGCCGCAAGGACCAGGCAGGTCGAAGATCCTCATCACCGCGGACACTGACTGGCGTGACCACTTGGACACGATCGTGGCGTCTGTCGCCGACGAAGGCGGAACCGCGTGTGTCAACGCCACTGCAGTCCTTTTCGAAGGCGATCCAGCACCTCTCGCCGAGGCCATCGCGGCACGCCTGTCAGCACTGCCCAGCCTCCCTCCGCAGGACGAGAGGGCGGTTCTGCCGGTCTGTGCGCGGGAGCGGGCACACGCTCTCAGCGCATACCTGGGAACCGTGGCCGCGGGGACGCGCGCCTGGCTCGGCGGCAACGGGATTGCCGACGATCTCGGCAACGGGAGTGCCGTACTGCGCCCCGCCGTCCACCAGACCGACAGCGCCGGCGCCGTCCAGCTGCGCAGCGAACTGCCCTTCCCCTGCGTGTGGGTTGCGCCCTGGAGCCGGTCGGACGGCATTGTTCCGCTGAGGGACACGCTCGTACTGTCGGCTCTGACGCGCGACGAGGAACTCCTGGACGCCTTACTCTCGGAACCCACCATCGCCAACCTGTACATCGGCGATCAGCCGACCTACTGGATGGCTCCGGGAGTGCCCCACGACAGCTACCTCTCGGATTTCCTGATGCGCAGCAAAGCCGTCTTCGACGCGTGGTGAGGCGGGCCGGCCGTCGTGTCCGTTTTAGTGGTGCATGAGCAGCATGATGACCGTGCCCAGGGCCATCGACCCGTCCCAGAAATGGCCGTAGGGATCCCTCGGAGTTCCGGCGTCTCTCCTGTCGGCTGTGAAGCGCAGCGCGGGCATCTCGCGGGTCAGCGACCGCAGTGCACAGCCCAGGAGGTACAGCACCAGCATCGTGACGGCCACGTCAGCGATCGCTGGATGCCCTGCGGAATGGGCGAGATGCCGTCCCGAGGCAGGACCGTCGGCCAGGGTTTCGTGCGACGGACCCGCCATGGAGTGGGACGCCCATGCCATCCAGCCCATTGCCGCCATTCCCGCCGCCTGGGGCAGCCTCCTGACGTGTGCGCGGACTACGGATTCCTGGCGGCGGACAGCGGTCAGCGGAAACCACAACGCGGCGGCGGCGAAGAAGACCATCTGTGCCACCGTCGGCAGCACCCGGGCCAAGCCCCACGGCATCGCCGCCATGGCAAGGGCCATCGCGGCATGCAGAAGATGATCGACACGGGCGCGCCATTGCGGTCTGCCGAACAGCAAGCCGCGGCGCAGTCCGTGGCCTGCTGCGGCCACGAAGAGCGCTGTCAGCATGCAGTACACGACGTCGGAGGGACTCATGCCTTGGCGCACTCTCCTGGGGAATCGACCGGTTCTTCAGGAACCGGCGTGTGCGAACGATGGCGCTCCAGCCGGTGGGCCGCGAATCGCACAGGCGGTCCCGCCGCGCCAGTTCCTCCCTGCCTGTCCACCACAGGCGGGGCATGCGCGGCACTCGCGTCATCGTCCCCACCAAGTGGATTGGCACCTACGTCAACGGGTCGTCGTGCTGGTATCGCAGAGCGGCATTGCCCGCTCATGAACACTGTGCAAGTGATGACCGGGCAGGCCGTTGATCTGTGACATGAACGGTGCGAAGTCTGTCCAACGAGGCACGTGTCGGCAACGGCTGAATTTGGGACCAGTTCGAACGGTTCAATCGTGAGCCACTGTGCGGCCTCCGGTGGTTCGTCAGTCGTTGTCGGTGGCGG
>NZ_JBITJV010000068.1:0-31047 GCF_044460385.1 Streptomyces sp. NPDC050121
CTGGGTGAGGTCGACTGCCATGGCGACTCCCAATCTTGGCTAATGAGTATTAGCCAAGACTCTAAGAGGTCACTTGGTGACATGCACCATGGTGCATGTCACAGTCGCCGACTGAGTCGGCTATCGTTTGTTAGTCCTGAAAGTGGAGGTGAGGGTGAGTCGAGCCGACGACATCCGTGCCGCGGCGCGGCCATCGCCAGCAGCGAAGGCTCTGTGGCACGCCTTCGCCGCGCCACAGAGGCGCACGTTCGCTACCACGCCCGACACCGGCTCGATGCCTTCGTCGGAAACCGTGAGATCCGCTCTCTCGTCGAGCCGCACCACAGCCGCGTACTGGCCCTGCGCGCCGAGTATGAAGCCGGAGTACGGCGACTTCGCCCTCCGCCTCGCGGGCGCAAGCCCTGAAAGCTAGAGCTCCAGTTGTACGGCCCTCTGATGAAATGCCCACTGTGTTGCACCAACGAAGAACCATCAGAAGGGCCCTGGAAGCTCGACGCGCCGCGGCCACCCGGTCCGACGCCGGTCGCTGGCGATGACCAGCTCCGCATGTGCTCGATGAACTGCGACGCAGTCGGCTCACTTTCGGGAACCCGATCCGCGTCCTGGATGCAGGCAATCGTGTCGGCGAGTACGGGGGACCGTTGTCCGGGTCGGAGAAGGCCGGTGGTTACGTCGGCTAACCGGAGCAGGCGGTCGGGCCGGCCGAGGCTCGATGCACGGCTTGCCGCTCCTTTGTTGGTGCCGAGGCCCTCAAGGCCGCGGTCGAGGCTGCGGCTTGCGGAACCGGGTAGCGGCACCAGTATCGGTGCCTGGGAATCTTTCCGATCATCCGAGTTCCGGAACCCTTCCAGGTTGTCCGCGCAGCCCCCACCCGTCTTTGTGTCGCCGGTACACCCCTGCTCAGCTGTGCCCAGGTGCGGCGATGTGCGTCATCGGTCGACCCCCGCGATGCAAGGAGTCCAGGCGAACAGCCGTGCCGGGTTGGCGCACAGGATCCGCTGGGCTTCGGTGACGCTGAGCTCCGCCGTGAGCCAGCTCAGGGTGGTGCCATAGACCCGGCCATCCTCATGGCGGGTCCAGGGCCAGTCGCTTCCCCACAGCATCCGCTCGCCGCCTCCGGCGCACAGCAGGCTTCGCAACATCGCAGTGGCCGCCTCCGGCGCTGAACGATAGGGCGCGGACGCCTTCACCCACACGTGCTGCGCGGCCAGCAGGCGACAGAGCGCGGCCGAGCCGGGGTAGGACAGGGACGAGGCCGCGGGCAGTCCCAGATGATCGATGACCACCGCGCCGGGCCAGCGCAGCAGCCATGGCTCCAGCTCCTCCCACTGTCGCTGCTGCGCCTGCACTTCCAAATGGAAACCGTGGGTGGCGAGTTCATGGGCCAGGCGCTGCCAGGGTCGCTCGCCCAGCGGGGGCACCGGGCGGCTGATCAAGTTGAGGCGGATCCCGCACACGCCCGCCTCCGCGAGCCGGTCAAGTTCTTCCCCTGGCGTTTGGGAGTCGATGACGGCCACGCCGCGGAGGCGTTCCGGCGCCTTGGCGAGGGCGTTCAGCAGATAGGAGTTGTCCGTTCCGAGAAAGCTTGGCTGCACCAGAACACCTGCCGCAAGGCCATGAGCGTCCAGAAGTGACAGGTAGGCGTCCACCGCGGCGTCGTAGTCCGGGGTGTACCGCCGCTCGTGCGCCAGCAGCAGACCGCGTGTGAAGACGTGGGCATGGGTGTCGAAAGCTGCGGGCGGCAACTGAGGTTCGGTGGAAGTCACGAAACCAAAGAATAGTCCTATGAAGGACTAGACGTCAGTAGGACTCAAGCCCTAGCTTTCTGGCCATGCAGTCCATCTCGCCCACGCCAGAGGGTCCTGGAGCGGCCGACCTCGCTCGGACCGACTCGCGCCTGCCGCTGCACGCCCGGCTCCGGGAGGTGCTTGCCGAGCGCATCCGCTCCGGGGAGTGGTCTCCCGATCAGCCGCTGCCCGCTGAGTCCGTCCTGGTCGAGTACTACGGGGTGTCCCTGGGGACGATGAGGCGCGTGTTCCGCGATCTCGTGGACGAGGGTCTACTTGAGCGGCGCCAGGGGACCGGGACGTTCATCCGGAGGGCGTCCCTGGACGCTTCCCTCTTCCGCTTCTTCCGGTTCGGGACCGCGGGGAGCGGCTTTCCCCAGAGCCGCATCCTCTCCGCCGCCCGGCAGGTGAGCACGCCGGCCATCGCCTCCGCCCTTCGCATCACTGCCGGCAGCGAGGTCCTGCACTTTCACCGGCTGAGGCTCTACGACGAGCAGCCCGTCCTCGTCGAGGACATCTGGCTTCCGCTGCCCCTGTTCGAGCCGCTGGAGCGCATCGGCACCGACGACCTCGGTGACCTGCTGTATCCGACGTACGAACGCTGCTGCGGACAGATCGTCGCGGCCGCCACGGAGGAGCTCACCATCGAGACCGCCACCGCGGCCGATGCGCTGCTTCTCGGCTGCGGACGGGGGGAGCCCGTCGCGATCGTCGAACGAGTGGCTCGCTCTCACGACGCCAAGCCGCTGGAGTACCGCCGTTCACGCGGGCTGGCCCGCACCTTCCGCTACCGCATCGACATCCGCTGATCCCCGCTGCTCCGCTCACGTTCCCCGCTCACGGAAAGAGCCGCCCCATGTTTGCTTGGTACCGGGACACCGACAAACCACAAAAACGAGCGTTCTGGGCCGCCTTCGGAGGCTGGACGCTCGAAGCCGCCGACGCCCAGATGTTCGGGCTCGTCCTGCCGACCCTGCTGGCCACCTGGCATCTGAGCACCGGAGCCGCCGGCACTCTCGCCTCCGTCACCCTCATCTTCACCGCGTTCGGCGGCTGGCTCGCGGGCTGGGCCTCCGACCGCTTCGGACGCGTCCGGGTGCTGCAGTGGACGATCATCGTCTACTCCACCGCCACCGTCCTCATCGGCTTCACCACCGACTACTCCCAGCTGATGGTGCTGCGCAGCATTCAGGGCTTCGGCTTCGGCGGCGAGTGGGCGGCGGGAGCTGTCCTGGTCAGCGAGTACATGGGAACCCGCAACCGCGGCCGGGCGCTGGGCACCGTACAGAGCGGGTGGGCGCTCGGCTGGGGCCTCGCCCTGGCGACGTACACCGTCCTGTTCAGCCTGATCCCGGAGGAGTGGGCCTGGCGGTCGATGTTCTGGCTTGGCGCGCTCCCGGCCGCCCTGGTCCTCGTCATCCGCCGCAAGGTCACCGACCCGCCGCTCTACCAGCAGCGCGCCGCGAAGGCCGAGAACCGCGTGTCCCTGCTGCGGATCTTCAAGCCGGACCTGCTTCGGGTCACCCTGCTCGGCGCCCTGCTGGGCCTGGGCAGCCACGGCGGCTACTACGCACTGACCACCTTCCTGCCCACATACCTGCGGACCACCCACGGCCTGTCGGTCCTCAAGACCAGCGGATATCTGGCCGTCTTCATCGCCGCCGCCTTCTTCGGATACCTCGCCTCGGGAACCCTGGCCGACCGCATCGGCCGCCGCAGGAACATCATGTTCTTCGCGGTGATGTGCCTGATCTCGGTCGTGACTTACCTGTTCCTGCCGATCAGCGACACCCAGATGTTCTTCCTCGGCATTCCGCTCGGCTTCTTCTCCGCTGGCATCCCCGCCGGACTCGGATCGCTCTTCGCCGAGCTGTACCCGACCGCGATCCGCGGCACCGGGCAGGGCTTCTGCTACAACTTCGGCCGCATCGTCGCGGCGGCGTTCCCTGCACTCGTCGGTTTCCTCAGCGACAGGCTCGGAATGGGGGTCAGCATCGGCCTGTTCGCGGGCAGCGCCTACGGCATAGCCGTCCTTGCCGTCGCCCTTCTCCCCGAAACCTCGCACAAGGAACTCGACACCCCCGCACTCCCCGCGGACGAAACGCCCGCGCCGCCGGTCGCATCAGCACGCTGAACCAGTCCATGGGCCGCGCCGCTCTCCAAGTCCCCCGACTCGTGCGCAGCCAGAATCCGAGGGGCATCCCCGTATGACCCCCCATGTCTGGTCGCTGCTGCTCATTCTGGCGATAGAGATCATGGCGTTGATCATTCCCCACCAGTCCAACTGATGACCACGAAGGCCGCGTTGCAGCTGTTGCTTGACATCCATAGGGGCATCAAGCTCGCGGTCCGCTACGCGGCGACCGTCCTCGTAGCGGCCATCAAGGAATGGCTGTGGCCACTCACACGGCTCGTTCCGTTCAGACCAGCTAGTGCGAGTCCACACTCGGCCACCTCCTGGCCGACACCCCGCTCACCGCGATGATTTGGTCCGAGATCAACGACGGCGCCCTCGAATTCCTTGCCCGGGCGCAGCGGGAGGGGCTCCTCGCCCCGACCGCGGACCTTGTATGGGCACGGCGGGTCTACTACGCCCTCATCGACGAGGCCCTGCACGGGAACCGCGCGGACCAAGACCTGGACCCGGAGCAGGTCCGAAAGAACGCGGACGCCCTGGCGACGCTCATCGTTGACACGCTGCTGCGCGGCGTGGGACCGCAGGGCTGAACCGCACGCCGACCGGCGGACGTCGGGCGCCTGCCTCGTCTTGCCCTGGGAGTGGTCCGTCTCTCAAGCTGTGGTTTCGGACAGACGCAATCTATGAGGTCTTTCAGCGTTGCCGCTCCAGAGTGAGCACGGCCGCGGAGATTGACGACATTCGATTCGGGCTGTACCGGGACTTGCGGAAGATCCGCCAGGACTTCAGTCGTGCGACGCCGCGTTCGACCGGTGCCCGTGCCGTGGCCAGCGCTCGGCTGATGGTTTGCTGGGTCGGGGTGAGGTCACGGCCCGGCGGGCGCCTGAGGGGTGTTGTCACCCATGGGCCAGCTCCCATGTAGGCGCGTGTCGGCGAGGATCGGGACGCCCTGGCGTTCACAGATCCGGATGATCCGGTGGGCGCGGGCCGCAGTGAGATCGTGCGCGCGGCCGGGCATCGTCGGCGAGATCCACAGCAGCCGCCCGGCGGGGTCGGTCACCACCTGCACGTTCACCCCGTGTCGGCGGTGCTTGATGCCCCTATGTTCGTCAAGCTGCGATCATCAGGGTTGCTGAAGTATCAGGCTGCTGGTGACGCGTGATCATGTCGGCTTGGATCAGGTGATACACCTCGCGGGCTGCGTAGCGTTTCAGGCAGCGCATGACCTCGCGTTTCCCCTTTCCTTCGGCGGTGCGTCGCTCCAGGTAGAGGCGAGTGCGCTCGTCTTGCCGCATGCGGGTCACCACGATGCGGTGCAGAGCGGCGTTGGCCTGCCTGTCTCCGCCGCGGTTGAGCCGACGGCGTTGGCTCTTCCCCGAGGACTTCTCAACAGGGCTGACACCGCACAGGGCGGCGAAGGACGCCTCGCTGGCCAGCCGTTCCGGGTTGTCACCTGCGGTGATCAGCAGGGCCGCCGCACTATCCGGTCCGATCCCGAGCTGCTCCAGCAGGCTGGGCGCAGTAGCCCGGACCGCTATGGTCATCCGTCTTCCGAGCTCGTTGGCTTCCTGCCGCAGCTGCACAACGCGCTGCGCCAGCAGCCGCAGCGTGAAGACCGCCGTGTCGGCTGCCGGGTTGCCCTCGCGGGTGTCGGACAGTCCTGCGCATCGGCGGAGCAGTAGCGAAGTCGAGAGCGGCTCCAGCTCCTCGCGTAGGGCGGACGGAGCGTTGACCAGCACGGACTTGAGCTGGTTCAGCGCTTGAGTGCGCGCTTTGACCGCGGAGTTCTTCGCCAACCGGAGCATACGCAGCGCTTCCACGTGGCCGTCGCCGCTCTTGGGTAGCGCCCGTGCCATGCCCGACAGCGCGCCCCGGGCGGCGGCCTCGGCGTCGACGGCGTCAGTCTTGCCGCGGCGGCGCCGGGTGGATCGGTCGGGCTGGTTGACCTCCACCACCGAAACCTGCTGGGTCGCGAGGTAGCGGGCCAGGCCCGCGCCGTAGGAGCCGGTGCATTCCACCCCGGCGCGCAGCACCGTCCCGCACTTGCGTGCCCAGTCGAGAAGGTGGCGGTAGCCGGCCGCGGTGGCCGGGAACTCTCCGCTACTCAGCAGCCTTCCAAGGTGGTCAAGGACGGCGGCGACGTGCACGTCCTTGTGAGTGTCGACGCCGAGCACCACCATGCGCGGCTCGGCCGCAGCGTCGACATCGTGGATGGCAGGAAGGGCAGCAGGCATGCCGAGGGTGGTCACTGTGCTCCTGTTCGACCGACGTACCGATAGTCAGCGCCGGTCGGTGGAACGGTCAGAACTGTGACGGTGGCTTCGATGCCAAGGCCCCTATCGGGACACGCTCCGCCGGCCCGGTGCCGGTGCGTGTCGTTCCGGCCCGGCTGACAGATCAAACACAAGGCACAAGTGGCCAGTGAGAGTACGAGTCAAGCCGTGGCCAGAACGACACGGCCACCATCCTCACAGTGGGAGTAGTCGGCCCGGCTGTCGCCGACTCGGTCGCACTCGGCAAGGGTGCCGTCGAGCAGGACGTAGTCCGGGTCCGTCTCGCGCAAAGCACGCAGCAGGCCGGGAGCCCGGTCGGCGAGCAGGTCGACGACGGCTGTCGTGTAGGCGTGGGCGGTGCCGACGGAGATGCCGAACCCGGCAGCAAGCTGGGCGAGGGTGTCGTGCCGGCGCAGGTACACCAGGCCGACCAGGGCACGCTGGTGCGGTGGGAGCTTGCAGCGGCGCTCACCGGCGCGGGTGACGATGAGCATGGTGACCCCTTAAGAATGCTGGAGGTCCGGGAGGACTGGGTGTGGCTGATAGTGACCTGCCGATGATGGCTTGGAGTGAGTGGCCGCCCGGTCCTTCGGGACGCTCCGGCTGCTGATTGAGAACTGCGGTCATCGCTGGTTAAGGGCTTGGCGGCGGAGTGTTCCCCGGACCCGGAGAGTGCTGGTGTTTGAGGAACGGAGCGATGACGGTGACGGAACGGCACGAGCAGGTCTGGGTGGGCATCGACGCCGGCAAGGCCCATCACTGGGCGGTCGGAGTCAACGCCAGCGGAGAGAAGGTGTTCTCGAGGAAGGTCGTCAACGGTGAGGACGAGATCCTGTCCCTGATGGTGACCGCGTGCAAGATGGCCGACGAGGTGCGGTGGGCGGTGGACATCTGCGGCCGGGCCTCGACGCTGCTGCTTGCACTGTTGATCGCCCATGGCCAGAGCGTGGTGTATGTGCCTGGACGCACGGTCAACCGCATGTCTGCGGCCTACCGCGGCGAGGGGAAGACCGACGCGAAGGACGCCCTGGTCATCGCCGACACCGCGCGGATGCGCCAGGACTTCACACCCCTGAGGCTCCCGGACGAGACCGTAGCAAAATCTCCAACTGCTCACCGCCCACCGAGCCGACCAGATCGCCGACCGGGTACGGCTGATCAACCGTCTGCGCGATGCCCTGGTGGGCATCTGCCCTGCTCTGGAGCGGGCCTTCGACTACTCGGCAGCCAAGGGACCGGTCGTCCTGCTGACCGAGTACCAGACCCCGGCCGCCCTGCGACAGGTGGGCGCCAAACGGCTCGCGGACTGGCTGGCACGACGTTCGGTCCGCAGCTCAGCCGAGGTCGCCGCCCGCGCGGTCGAGGCAGCCCACTCCCAGGTGACCGCGCTGCCGGGCGAAAAGCGCGCCGCCAAACTCGTGTGCGACCTCGCACATCAGCTCCTCGCGCTCGACGACTGGATCAAAGACACCGACCGAGAGATCCGCGAGTCCTTCCACCTCGACGAGCGCGCCGAAATCATCGAATCCCTGCCGGGCATGGGCCCCATCCTCGGGGCCGAGTTCCTCGCCATCGTCGGGGACCTGTCCACCTACGCAGACGCCGGCCGCCTGGCCGCCCACGCGGGACTGGCCCCGGTCTCGCGCGACTCCGGCCGCCGGACCGGTAACCACCACCGACCCAAGCGCTACCACCGCCGCCTACGACACGTCCTCTACATGGCCGCCCAAACCGCCATGATGCGCCCCGGACCCTCCCGGGACTACTACCTCAAAAAACGAGCCGAAGGACTGATCCACGTCCAGGCACTGCTCGCCCTCGCACGCCGCCGAGTCGACGTCTTATGGGCCATGCTCCGCGACAAGAGGCACTTCACCCCCACCCCGCCAGCCCCCCAATCGGCTTGACACCATCATTGAGACTCACTCGACCAGGGCGTGAGGCAGGTCGAGTGCGGCAGAATACCGAACCAACGCGGCTCCTGTGCCTGTGGGTTGAGACTTCGAACACCTCCCTCAACGGCACGGGAGCCTCGTGCGTTGCGCAAGGGCTCACTGACACCAAGTCGCTCCGACAATCGGCCGCCGACGCGGGCATGACGATCACCACGCGAGTGGTGAAGACTGGATAGATGCGACCCCACGCCCCAGGCGGACTCCTGTTCGTAGCGCTCGGTCTCATCCTTGTCGCCGCCGGCTACCTCTGGAGAGGACGTGTCCTGCGTCCCCTCTCGGCGAAACGCGCCCAGGCAGCCGTGATCCGGGATCGTTCCAGAAACCTGCTGCGCTCTGCGGACATGGCAATCGCCGGAGCGCGTCGAGGGGCCGCACACGGCGAACCAGCCATCGTCACGGTCGGAGACGTGACGAGGGTGGCGCGCCAGCAGTACGGGTACCTCTTTGTTGAGCGCGAAGAAGCAGCTGCCGCCCTCCGCCAGCGCTATGAGGCTGCCGACTGCCGGGTGGACTGCATGACCGACGCTTTCAACTGACTGCCTCCCCGGCAAGTGCTTGACGTCAGAGGCGCCGGAGCTGTCACCTGATAGGTGGTCACGCTGAAAATGCTCTATGAGTGCCGCCCGGCAGCACATAGAACGATTGCGCCGCGTGCTGGTATGGCTGTGCCACGGCCTGTGATCAGGCCGGTCAGGCGAATCCGTGGGCTTCGCGGTAGTCGCTGGGCGACAACGAGAACTTGCGACGGAACTCCCGTCCGAGGTGGCTCGCGTCGCAGAAGCCCCACCGGTAGGCAATCGCGGCAACAGAGAGGTTCGTGTTCACCAGGTCACCTCTGGCCGCTGCCAGGCGATGGGCGCGGACGACCGATTGGACGGTGTCTCCGGTCGATGCGAAAGCCCGGTGGACGGTCCTCGGAGCCACGTTGTGCGCAGCAGCGAGGTCGGCGACTCTGATCGCTCCACCGGTGAGGTGGTCGACGATCCATGCCTCCAGCTGCCGTCGGAGCAGTTGCAGGAACTCGCTGTCACCGCTGTCGGGCCGACTGCTACGGATCGCGCTGGCGATGAGGACGAGGAGGGCGTTGCGTGTGCCCTCGATCTCCGCCGTGGACATCCGCCCGACGTGACGGTCCGTGCTCATGAGAAAGTCTTGGAGGAGGCTGGCCAGCGGGCTCTGAGCGGTCTCCAGGAGCAGGCAACCGGGCAGACCGCCCCCCGTGTCGAACGAGGACAGGGCGGTCATGGGCACCCTGACCGTTCGTTTGGTCAGGTGCTCCGGGATCACGAACCGTCCAGTGGCGCGGGTGCTCATGAGGAGAAGCGTCCCTGGCTGGAGGATAACTGTCTCGTCAGAAGTCTCGATGATCTGCCGGCCGGTGTGAGCGGTGAAGAGCACCAGCGCGTCATCGTCGTGGCGCACGAAATTGCTGCCTCGGATCCCTTCGGCCTGCGGGCACACCCAGTCGGTGATGAGGAGGTCTCCAAGGTCCAGCTCCCGAACCGATCCGAAGCCCTCCAGTGGCCCTTTTGGCTGCAGGTCCATGCCGGCAAGGCGGTCACGGACGGCGAGCCTCCAGCGAAAGTCGACCTCTTCGGCTGTCAGGAGCTCAGTAGGGCTGAGGATCGATCGGGAGAGTGTCATGGTCTGCTCCGGCATCATCGACGGGCGCTCCACGTGATCGTGGAAAGGGCGATTCGTTCTTAGCTCACCCTCACCGTCGCTCTGAACTGGTGGTGGCAAGCCTGCATGGACAAGGACCCACCCTCCGAATGCCAGGCCTGATCGACGCAATCACCGCCGGAGACACGGCATTAATCTCTACGGCCGGATTTACGAACTACCAGCAACCGCACTGAAGTGCGACGGGCGCAGGCCACACTCGCGCTGGCGGCCGCGAGCCCACGACGGCACGGGACAGGGCTGCGGCGTGGGTGGCGCTGCTCCAGCTCGATCGCGCCGGAGTTGATTGCCGCGCTCACTTCTTCGCAGTCTCCAGGGTGATCTGCTCGAAGTGGGGACCCATCGCCTCGGCCAGGGCCTGAAGGGCGGAAAGCGGGCGCACCATCACCATGATGTCGTCAATCTTGCCGTTCTCGTCGAAGTGAATGAAGTCGCAGCCCTGGACGTTCTTGCCCGAGACGGTGGCGGTGAAGACGAAGGCGTGGTCACGGCCGTCAGGATTGGTGATCTCGCGAGTGTAGGTGAAGTCCTTGAAGACGCCAGCCACGCTGCGCAGGATGTGATCGGTGATCGCCTTGCCCGGGTACGGCCTGAATGCGGCCGGGCTGGTGAAGACGACGTCGTCGGCCAGCAGCGCGGTCACGGCATCCATGTCACCGCTCTCGACAGCCTTGCAGAAGGGATGCATGAACCCACCTCTCATAATCAACAAGATGAATAGGTGTAGTTGATAATGGGACTTGCACCGCAGGCTCGACCCGATCGAGCTAAGGTTCCCCGCAGTCCCGGTCGACGCATCGCCGGCCCTGCGGCTCGAAATCTTCGAGTGATAAGCCCCCGCATTCGGCTACCTCACAGCTCAGGAAAGCTCTCGTTTGAGGATCTTGCCAGTCGCGGTCATTGGTAGGGAGTCGACGAACTCCACGATCCGGGGGTACTTGTATGCAGCGAACTGCTGCTTGCCCCAGGCCACCAGCTCGTCCTCTGTGGTGTTGTCACCAGCTTGCTTGACCACGAGTGCCTTGACCTCTTCGCCCAACGAATTATGGGGCGTGCCGATGACCGCAACCAGCGAGACCGCCGGGTGCTGCATGAGCACCTCTTCGAGCTCGCGCGGATAGACGTTGAAGCCACCGCGAATGACCAAGTCCTTGGATCGGTCGACGATGTAGTAGAATCCGTCCTCGTCCTTGCGGGCTAGGTCGCCGGAACGGAACCAGCCGTCACGGATGGCTTCGGCCGTGGCGTCTGGACGTTTGTAGTAGCCCTTCATGACATTGTGGCCCCTGATCGCGATCTCTCCGATCTGATCGGATGAACCGCTGAGGTCGGACCAGTCGTCGTTTATCAGCTTCATTTCCACGCCTGTGATCGGCACACCGATCGACCCGACGCGAGGTTCCTCTCCGTACCGTGCGAAGGACGCCACTGGCGAGGTCTCCGAGAGCCCATAGCCTTCGAGGATCGTGATCCCGAATCGGTCCTGAAACTGTTTGTGGATCTCGGCCGGCAGGGCCGAGCCGCCGGCCACGGCGACTCGCAGATTCGCCGCCACCTGGGCCACGTCGATCGTCTCGTCCAGTGCCGACAGAAGACCCCAGTACATCGTCGGAACGCCGCCGAAGAAGGTCACGTTGTGGGCGAGCATGAGCTGCAACGCACCCCGCGGCTCGAATCTAGGCTGGAGGACGAGCGTACCGCCGAACGCGAGTGCACTGTTCTGAAACACCACCTGCCCGAAGGAATGGAACAGAGGCAGCACGCAGAGATAAGTGTCTGGACGCAGGGGATCCGCTGCGAACAGGTCGCGGCCCGCGCGTGCGTTTTCGTACACGTTGCGGTGCCGGAGCTCGGCGCCTTTCGCCTGACCCGTTGTGCCAGAGGTGTAGAGGATGACTGCGGTGTCGTCGTCATCGCAGTCAACCGTCTCAAAGTGTGCTGGCTGTTCGGCGACCGCCGGGCCATAGAGCTGTGATGTCACACAGTCGGCCAAGGTACGGCCGGTGCCAATGAGGAGGAACTCGGTGCATCCGTCAGTTGCTTGGAAGCCCGCCCAGGCTGCCTCACCCATGGGAAGCTCCGGTGAGCCCTCGAACGCGAAGTACGCCTTCACATCCGAGTCCTTGAGGTGATAGGCGATCTCGCGCGCGGTCAACAGCACGTTCAGCGGCACGACGACTGCGCCAGCCTTGAGTATGCCGAAGTAGATCGTGGTGAAGTGCGGCAGGTTCGGGCAGGAGAGGGCCACCTTGTCCCCTGGCCGCACACCACGCTCGACGAGCAGGTTCGCAACTTGGTTGGCCGATGAGTCGAGAGCGGAATAGGAGATCCGCTCCTCACCGAACACGATCGCCGTACGCTCCGGATAGAGGGCGGCGGAGTCCGTCAACAACGACGAGACGTTTCGGCTCGAATTGCGCATCAATACTCCTACACGTGATGGGTGGAGGTCTGGTGACCGCCAACGGCGGCAGCGAAGCGCTCCAGCTCGCGGGGGGTGTCGCCGGCCAGTTGGTAGGTGGTCGACCCCCTCGAGGGTCGTGATCTCGCGCCCCTCGTACTGCACCGCCGACGCGAGGCGCGCCTTGATCCGCTGACCGTCGGCGAGCACCGTGCAGGCACCGCACCCGCCCTGGTGCCTCTCAGGCCGAGATGCTCACGCAGCGCGTCAAGCGGGCTCACCTGCGGCGGGACGTCTTCCTCTGCCCATGCGTTGATCCGCAGTTCGATCTCCACCGTGTCTTTCCTCCGGTTCGCCCGTGAGACTCGTCCCCTCGAGGGTCGCCATCCGGCACTTGCGGCAGGTCCAGAGGGCCCCCGCCCCGCTGCCTGAGGAATCGTCAGCCGGGGAACCAACGCATGAGAGTGGTGTCATAATCTAAAACAGCAAGGTACCAGGTAGTCGGTGTACCTGCATCATACCTGTGGCAGTTCCGCTTTGTCACGCAACAAGTTGGTCGCAATACGTCAGAAACTGCAGCTCACGCGTATGGTTTTGGCTGAGTCAAGGAGCAGAGAACGGAATCGGAGGAGTCATGGGTCGACCGCTGCGGGCCGATGCCGAGCGGAGTGTGCGCGCGATTCTGGACGCGGCCGAGCGGGTACTCGCCGAAGACCCCGGCGCGTCCATGGAGCAGATCGCCGAGGCAGCCGGCGTGGCCAGAACGACCGTGCACCGGCGGTTCACCAGCCGCCAGGCTCTCATCGAAGCACTCGCCGCCTCGGCGAAGCGTCAGCTCATGGAGGCCATCGAGGACGCCCATCTGGACACCGCTCCTCCGCTCGTGGCACTGCACCGCGTTACCGCGAACACACTGCGGATCAAGAGCGTCTGGCGGTTCACACTCGGCCACCCCCTGGCCGACACCCCGCTCACCGCGATGATTTGGTCCGAGATCAACGACGGCGCCCTCGAATTCCTTGCCCGGGCGCAGCGGGAGGGGCTCCTCGCCCCGACCGCGGACCTTGTATGGGCACGGCGGGTCTACTACGCCCTCATCGACGAGGCCCTGCACGGGAACCGCGCGGACCAAGACCTGGACCCGGATCAGGTCCGAAAGAACGCGGACGCCCTGGCGACGCTCATCGTTGACACGCTGCTGCGCGGCGTGGGACCGCAGGGCTGAACCGCACGCCGACCGGCGGACGTCGGGCGCCTGCCTCGTCTTGCCCTCGGCCGCTTCCGGGACGATCGTGGACAGTGCCTCGGCACAAGGCAGGAGGGCCAGGTGCGCCATGCATCGCACCAGCGGGCCACCCGACCGACGCGCACGTCAGCGGGACGGGGCCCACGTCGACGAGTCCGTCACCATAGCCGTGACGGACGGGAACGCGTGTGTGGCCTACTGGAGCCGCGAGGCCCAGGAGCTTCTGGGGTACACCCCTGCGGAGATTATCGGCCGCCCCTTGGACGACCTCTTCTCCGCCGACGGCGCGACGTTCCGGCATCGCGACGGCAGCCTGCTGGATACGAGGGCCCACCTGAGCCCACTGCTCAGCACGACACAGCAACAGCACTTCCTCGTGACAACCGTGCCGTCACCGGGGACGGGCAAGCTGCAGGACCTCATGTGGTGGATGCTGGAGCAGCAGTCCCCGTCCCTCTCGATCTACGACCGTGAGGCGCGACTGCTGTGGGCGAACGAGGCCACCCGGCGGGCGGTCGGCTTCGTTCAGAGCGAAGTCCGCGGTCGGCGTCCCACCGAGTTCCTCCGAGGTGCGGGGTTCGAGGAGGCGGAGCGGCGGATCCTCCGGGTCGGTGAGACCGGGGAGCCGGAGTACACCGAGCTCTTCGACGCATTCCCGCGTGAATCCAGGGCACACGCCTGGGCCGTGGACGTCTTCCCTCTCAAGGACGCGCAGGGCCGGGTGCACGCGGTGGGCCTGGTGGCGAGCGACTACTCCGAGCAGCACCACAGTCGCGAGCGCATGGCCCTGCTGGGCGAGGCCCGGACGCGCATCGGCGCGAGCCTGGAGGTAACGGGCGCCAGCCAGGAACTCGTCGACCTGACGGTGGCGGTGTCCCGCTTCGCCGACTTCGTCAGCGTCGATCTGCTGGACGACGTCTTCCGTGGTGCGCTGCCCGGCCCCGGCCCCCGTACGGGACCTGTCTCGCTGCGACGGGCGGCGCAGGGGAGCACCTGTCCGCTGCCGCCCGGCGCGGTGCTCGGCGTCGGCGCCATCCACACTCATCCGCGGTCGTCTCCGGTCGCCCGCTGCCAGGCCGACGGCCGTCCGGTCCTTGGCGACGCCAAGGACCCTGAGATCGTCCGGTGGCTTGCCGAGGACCCCGTCCATGCGGCGTATGCCCGTGCTTTCGGGACGCACTCCGTGCTGGCGGTGCCCATCCGGGCGCGCGGCGTGATCCTAGGGGCCGCCCTTTTCCTCAGAGACTCGGGCTCCCTGGACCCCTTCGGCCCCGATGACCTGACCGTCATCGAGGACCTGGTGGCCAGGGTCGCCGTCTGCCTGGACAACGCCCGTCGGTTCACCCACGAGCGCGGCATCGCGCTGGCGCTGCAGCAGTCGCTGCTGCCTCGGGGCCCGACGGTCCACCCTGCCGTCGAAATAGCGTCCCGTTATGTTCCTGCGGGCGGCAATGCTGGGGTGGGCGGCGACTGGTTCGACGTGATCCCACTCCCCGGCGCGCGAGTCGGCCTCGTCGTCGGCGACGTCGTCGGCCACGGCATCAGCGCCTCAGCCACCATGGGCCGCCTGCGCACAGCGGTGCGCACCCTCGCCGACATCGATCTGACGCCCGACGAACTTCTCACCCACCTCGACGACATCGTGACCCACTCTGGGCTCCCACAGGACACCGATGACGCTCACGAGGCCTCGGAGTCGGAGATCCCGGGAGACATCGGCGCCACCTGCCTGTACGCCGTCTACGACCCCGTCTCCGGTACCTGCTCGCTGGCCCGCGCCGGCCACCCGGCCCCGATCCTGGTGGGATCGGACGGAACGGCACGTCTCGTCGACCTGCCTGTCGGCCCTCCCCTCGGACTGGGGAGCCTGCCCTTCGAAGCGGCGGAGTTCACGGTGCCCGAAGGAAGCCTCCTGGCTCTGTTCACCGACGGCCTCATCGAAAGTCGCCGTCACGACCTCGACGAAGGCAATCGCAGGCTGTGCCAGGCCCTCGCCCGGCCGGAGCCCTCGCTCGAAGCCCTCTGCGACACGGTCCTGGACAGCCAACACTGCGCGGTGGGTGGCGATGACGTCGCCCTGCTGCTGATCCGAACCCGGACCCTCCGCCCGGAAAGCCTGGCTTCCTGGGACCTGCCCAGCGACCCCGCCATCGTGGGCGAGGCACGCAAACGCACCTGCGACCGTCTCACCCAGTGGGGGCTCGAAGAGGCCTCGTTCGTCACAGAACTCGTCGTCAGCGAGCTGGTCACGAACGCCATCCGCTACGGCACCGGCCCAATCCGACTGCGACTCATCAAGGACCGGACTCTCACCTGCGAGGTGTCCGACGGCAGCAGTACCAGCCCCCACCTGCGCAGGGCCCGGTTGAGCGACGAGGGCGGCCGCGGCCTGCTCCTGGTCGCCCAGCTCACCGAGCGGTGGGGCACTCGCCATACGCGCGCAGGCAAGACCATATGGGCCGAACAGGTCATCCATACCGCCTGAGCCGGCGCCCACCCACGGCGCGACTGCACCCGAGAACGGACCTGGCAGCGCTTCCCCGACCGATGTCCGGTCAGGCCGCCTGGACCGCAGCCTGTGTCGATTCGTCTTCGCCGGAGGGGATGCGGTGCAGCCCTTTACGGTCGTACCAGCCGGTCACGCCGAACCCGAACAATGCGGCCAGTACGAGGCCGACGGCCATCATGGCCCAGCCCCGGGTCAGGCCCGCGTCGCCTTGTGCGCCGTAGTAGAGGATCGAGCGGACGCCGGCGGTGATCTGCCGCAGCGGCTCGAACTCCGCGAGGAAGCGGTAGAAGCCGGGCAGCGCTTCGATCGGCGTGGTGGCGCCGGCCGTCGGCACGGCCATGGCGATGAAGATCAGCGTGACGAGCAGCATGCCTGGTGTGCCGAAGACAGCGAGCAGGGTGAGCGCGCCGATTCCGACGACCGCGATCGCGCATACCGAGTACAGCCACAGCAACGGCAGGTGGGGGGCGTCCATGCCCATGAGGCCGACGGCGCCCGCCAGCACCAGGCTGCCCATGAGCAGCGAGAGGCCGACCATGAGGGTGCTGCTGATGGTGAGGGTCTGCACCCGGGTCGCACGGATCACTGGGCGGTCTATGCGAAGTGGCCCCATCTCGTTGTCGGCATAGCCGAGGGCGTGGTCCACCTGGCCGCTGATGACGTTGGCGGACAGCATGCCGACGACCACGAGGACAAGCGCGTAGTAGAACGCCGTCAGGCCGAAGCCGCTGCGGGGGCTGAGCGGGTGCCCTTCCTCCACAGTGACGGCTGCCGGGTCGGCCAGCAGGAGACGCGCCGCGGCGGTCGGCTTCGTCTGTTCCGCCGCGGTCTGCGCGGTCAACTCCCTGCCCACCTGGCGTGAGACGTCAGCGGCCGCCTCCGTCGCTGCCGACCGCGCGATGTTGGATCCCAGGCTGCCGGCGGACTGGTTGGTCAACACCGTGAGCTGCGGGCGAGTCGGGTTCGTGTCGGCCGCGGTGCTGGTCAGCGCGACGGTGGAGGAGGTGAAGTCAGCGGACACGACGAGCGCGCCGAAGAGCTTGCCCTGGCCGAGTTCCTCCGTCATCTCCTTCTCGTCCATCACCTTCCACTCGATTCTGTCTCCACCGACGGTGGACTTCGTGATCGATCGGATTGCCTGCGCCCCCAGGTTGACCTGTTCCCCTCCGAGGATCTCCCCTTGGTCGGCGTTGACGAGGCCTACGGGCAGCTTGTGCAAGTGGCGGACCGGATCGACGTTGGCGCCGATGTAGAGAACCGCGAACAGCAGGGCCAGGGTGCCCGCGATGGCGCCGTTGACGATCCACAGGCTTCGGGCCCGCAACACGCGGAAGGGATGAAACCCATCCATGACGAACTCCAGTCTCTGCAAAGAACTACGGGGAGAAGCACTGGAGGAGCGGCAGGGCGGATCCATCTCCTCGCTCAGCTCTCGGGAGGATTCCCGGCCGCTGGTCGGCTCCCCGGCCTGATCAACTGCCGGGCTCAGAGGTAGACGCTCACACCACCCTCACGAAGTCCAAGAACCGGGCGGCGTAGTCAATGTCGCCGGAGATCTTCAGGTCCCGATCCCGCCAGTCAGCCCGGTGGGTGGCCCATTCCGGGAAGTCGACGGCCCGTCCGGTGATCGTGGCCGCCGGCTTGTCCGACGCTCCGGCAGCTGCCATGCCGCCCGGACCCACAGACCAAGTACCTCCGCCCGGTCCTTCCAGCTCGATCGTGACGGGACGGATGAACCACTCCGGCCGTGCCGACCGCAGCTGATTTCGCAGGACGGCCAGCATCCACTCCAGCACCACGGCCATCCGGTTCGCGTCGGTGCCGGGAACCGGACGCCCGAGTGCGGGAGCGATGTCGTAGCGCAGGTGGGTGTGATGGTCGAACGTCATCGCGCCGGCGATCATCATCCCGCCCGGGTACCAGCCGAGGTCGGCCATCGGCAGACGCATCCAGTCGAGGGGCAGACGGGCGGCCACGCCGATCATCCGGCTCCAGCGTTCGTACTCGGCGAGCGTCTGCGGGACCGGCCGGTCTCGGCGCCGGTCGACGAACAGGTCGTTGGTCCGTTCGAGGTCCCTCATGCGCATCATGGTCACTACGGAGGGCGTGAAGAAGGAGCGGCAGGTGGCGCCGATATGCGCCACCACGTCCTGCACGCGCCATCCGGCCGCAGCGCTCGCCGCGCTCCACTCTTTCGCGTCCAGTTCCCGGCAGAAGCGGAGCAACTCCGCGCGCTCCAGGCGGAAAGCTTCCGCACGGTCAGGTCTCATTGGTGATCCTTTCGCCAACCCTCGGGGCCCGCTCACGCGAGAGGGGCCCGCCGTGTTCCGCGGTATCGGTCGGCGGTTGTTCGTTGACGTGGTGGATGTGAGGCGGGGCCTCGAGCAGCCCTCGGCGGCGTCGTGACGCGTTGTCCACTCGGCTTACGTGATCCGTCGCAGTATGCGGTCCTTGCGGCGGGTGTAGGGCGGGTAGGTCACGCGCAGCGTGTCAGGCTTGAGTGGCTTGTCGAGTACGGACTTGGTGTGGCTGAAAGTGCCCAGGGAATAGGAGCCGTGGTAGTGGCCCATGCCGCTCTCACCGACGCCGCCGAAGGGCAGGCCGTGCACGGCGAGCTGGGCGGTCGGCACACCGAAGGTCAGGCCGCCGGAGGAGGTCTCCGCGATCAGGCGCCGCTTGGTGCGCTTGGACGCGGTGAAGGCGTAGAGGGCCAGCGGCTTGTCCCGCCCGGTGATGAAGGAGATGGCCGCGTCCAGGTCGGGGACGCGGACGATGGGCAGGATGGGGCCGAAGATCTCCTCGCGCATCACGGGCGACTCGGGGTCGACGTCGGCGAGCACGGTCGGGGCGATATAGCGGGTGGGGCGGTCGTGGCCGCCGCCGACGACGGCCCGGCCGTCGGTCAGCAGGCCGGTCAGCCGGTCGAAGTGGCGCTCGTTGACGATGCTGCCGTAGTCGTTGCTGCGGGCCGGGTCGGGGCCGTACATCTCGCGGATCGCCTCAATGAGGTGTGCCTCGATCTCGGCGCCCGCCCGGCCGACCGCGAGCACGTAGTCGGGTGCGACGCAGGTCTGGCCCGCGTTCATGAACTTGCCCCAGGCGATGCGGCGGGCGGCCGTCGCGAGGTCGGCGCCGGGTTCGACCACAGCGGGGCTCTTGCCGCCCAACTCCAGGGTGACCGGGGTGAGATGACGGGCCGCGGCGGCCATGACGATGCGTCCGACCGTGCCGTTTCCGGTGTAGAAGATGTGGTCGAACCGCTGCTCCAGTAGGGCGGTCGTCTCGGGAATGCCACCTTCAACGACGGCCACGGCCTGCGGGTCCAAGACACGGGGCAGCCAGTGAGCCAGCACGGACGAGGTCGCGGGGGCGACCTCGCTGGGCTTGAGGACGACACAGTTGCCGGCGGCCAGGGCACCGATGAGTGGCGCCAGGGCCAGGTTCAGCGGGTAGTTCCAGGGGCTGATGATCAGCACCGTGCCCAGCGGTTCCCGCACGGTCCAGGCCCGGGCCGGCACGAGCGACAGGGGAACGGCCGCCCTGCTCGGGCGCAGCCACCGGTCGAGGTGGCGCAGGGTGTGGTCGATCTCCCGCACGAGGAAGCCGATCTCCATGACGTGCGACTCGGTCGCGCTCTTGCCGAGGTCGGTGTGCAGCGCCTCCGCGAATACGTCCTGATGCTCGGTCAACAAGGCGCGAAGTGCTCGCAGTTGCTGTTTCCGCCAGGTCAGGGGCTTGGTGCGGCCGGTCTGGAAAGTGGCACGCAGCCGGGTGACGGTTTCCGTCGCGTGCTCTGCCGTGGAGGAGATGTCCACGTGAGTATTCGGCGTCATGCCCAGAGCATATACGAAACGAAGTCATTTCGTTTCGTATGAGCGTATGCTGTTCAGTGTGACCCCTCCCACTCATTCCGAACTCTGCAAACAGCTCCGCGCGTCCTCCGGAGTCGGCGCATGACCAAGTCAGCGGCCCGCCGGGGGCGTCCTCGCGATGCCGCCCGGGACCGAGCGTTGCTGGACTCGACTCTGGCCGTCTTGAGCGAGAGCGGGTACGGCGGACTCACCACCGCCGCCGTGGCCGCCCGCGCCGGTGTGTCCACCGCCACCCTCTACCGTCGCTGGCCGTCCAAGGAGGTCATGGTCGTCGCCGCCGCCGCGGCCTATGCCCACGACCTCACGGCGCCCGCGAACACCGGCACCCTAGAAGGGGACCTGCGTGCCCTGCTCCGGGCCAAGGCGACCTCCATGACCGGGAAGGAGGGAGGGGTTTTGCGGTCGCTGATCGCCGAGGCCGCGCACAACGCCGCTCTGGCCGAGGCGCTCACCAACACCTTTGTGGTGCCCGTACGCGAACGCATGGAGCACATCGTGCAGAGTGCGGTGGGGCGGGGCGAGATCTCGCCGGTCGAAGACGCCGGTCTTCTCGGCGACTTGGTGATCGGCCCCATGATGAGCAGGTTCTTTCTCACCCCGCTGATGCCGGACGACGTCGACGCGGCGTCCGCAGCGGAGATGGCCGACCGCCTGCTGCCCTTCCTCCTGCGTGCCGTCGGGGTGCAAGGACACGGGTGAGGCGAAATCCATGACGGGGTACACCTGTCCTGTATGAAGTGCACTTCGGTCAAGGAGCCGAAGTGGTCGGCGTCGTACGTGGCTGGGGCATGCATGGACGGAAGCCGCGGTCCCGTGCGGCCTGCTTCAGGAACATCGATCGTCAGAGGCGACCCGCTCGCCCTCGCGGAGCAGGTACTTCTGGATCTTTCCGGTGGAGGTGCGGGGCAGTTCTCCGAAGACAACCCGCTTGGGCGCTTTGAAGCGTGCGATGCGGGATTTGACGTGGTCGACGATGTCCTGCTCGGAGACGATGGCATCTGGCCGCAGCACGACGTACGCGACCGGCACCTCGCCCCAACGCTCGTCCGGGGCGCCGACGACGGCGACCTCGAGGACTGCTGCATGGCTGGCGATGGCCTGCTCGACCTCGATCGAGGTGATGTTTTCTCCGCCGGAGATGATGACGTCCTTGCTGCGGTCCCTCAGCTCGATGTATCCGTCGGGGTGGCGCACGCCGAGGTCGCCGGTGCGAAACCAGCCGTCGGGTGCGGCCGCGGCGGTCGCAGCGTCGTCCTTGAAGTAGCCCAGCATGAGGTTGTTGCCGCGCAGCCGGATCTCACCGATCGTGGTGCCGTCCGCGGGGACGTCCCCCCCTCCTCGGTCGACCACACGGGCGGTGAGGCCAATGACGTTAGATACGCCCTGGCGTGCGCGGAGTCTGGACTGTTCCGCGGCATCGAGGCCGTTCCATTCGGGGTGCCAGTCGCACAGCACCGCCGGCCCGAAGGTCTCGGTCAGTCCGTACAGGTGGGTGACGTCGATGCGCAGTGCCTTCGCGGCGGCGAGGAGGGTGGGGCTGGGGGGTGCCCCGCCGGTGAGGACGCGGATGATGTCGTCGACGTCGCGGGTGGCCTGCGGGGCGTTCACGACCATGGACAACACGGCAGGAGCACCGCACAGATGAGTGATCTGTTCGGCGTGTATGTGCCGCCAGATCTCGGAAGCCTCCACCTTTGGCAGGCATACGTGCGTGGCTCCGGCGGCGGTGACCGCCCACGGGAAGGACCAGCCGTTGCAGTGGAACATCGGCAAGGTCCACAGGTAGACGGAGGCCGCGCTCAGCTGGGTGTGCGTGACCATTGCGAGCGCCTGGAGGTAGGCGCCGCGGTGGTGGTACATGACGCCCTTGGGGCGTCCAGTCGTTCCGGAGGTGTAGTTGAGGGACAACAGCGCTAGCTCATTCAACACCCCAACGGCAGTGGGCACAGCCGCCGCGAGGAGTCGTTCGTAGGCGCCGTCGTCGCCCGGGCCCGCGCGCACGATCACGGGTGGATGCGACATAGCCTCGATCGCCGTGGCCACGAGGTCGTCGTACTGCGGATCCTGCAGGAGCACCGCGCTTTCCGAGTGCTCAAGGATGTAGCGCACCTCGGGGGCGGAGAGCCTGGTGTTGATCGTGACCAGCGGCGCACCGGCCCACGGAACGCCGTAGTGCGCCTCTAGCATGACGTGCGTGTTGGGTGCGAGCACGGCCACCGGCCGGCCGTTCGCGAGCGGGGCCAGGACGCCGGCCAGGCGACGGCACCGGTCGTGGAACTCGGCGTACGTGAACCGTTGGTCCCCGTCGATCACAGCCGTGCGGTCGGGGAACACCGCGGCCGACCGGTCCAGGAACGAAACGGGACTCAAGGCCTCGAATGACAGGGCGGGTGCCGCCGGGTTGAAGCTCATACATCGCTCCTTCACGCTCCGGCGGCAGGGGCGCTCGCGCTAGATCCCCATGTGCACCGGATAATCGATCTCTGTACCGGACATCAGGTCGAAGGCACGCTCGACCAATTCGTCCGTACCGACGGCCACTTGCAGATCTCCCGACCGGACAGCGTCGACCGCCCGCGTGCCGCCGAAGATCAGCTGGAGGAAGGTCCGCACCCGGCAGGTGATCTCAAGGTCGGGGCGAACGGGTGCGGGACCGCTCCTCGTCCGCATCCGGCCGTCGGCGATCTCAATGTGAAACGTCGCTCTGCCCACGTGCATCTCGTAGATCTCCTTGAGACCGACGAGTTTGTCCGGCGAGACAACGTTTGCCACGCTGAGCGCGATGAGGTCCACCCGTGTCGTCTTCGGATCGATCTCCGGAGACGGCGGAAGGGCCAGGCCCCACCGTGCAAGGGCGGCGAGCGGCTCCTCAAGCCCCGCGCCCCTCTCGGTCAGCTCGTACACGGCCACTCCCGCGGGAGGCGGCAGTGTGGCCCGGCGAACGATCCCGGCGTCCTCCAGGCTGCGCAGTCGCGTAGTCAGGCGGTTCGGTCCGAGGGCCGGGAGGGTGTCGACCAGATCCTTGAACCGCTTGGGTCCGAGCAACAGCTCCCGCACGATCAACAGGGTCCATCGCTCACCGAGGACGTCCAGGGAACGGGCGAGCGGGCACATCTGGCCGTATGTTCTAGCGGTTGTCATGCTCCTACTGTACGGCTCGATAACTCCTCACTATCCATGTTGTACACCGCCGCCGGTCCTGGTTCGCACGTCGCCATCATCGTCGTATCCCCACTGCGTCGGCGAAGGCTTCGAGCTCACGGCGGATGTCGCCGGCGGGTTGATACATGATCTCGGTGACACCGTTCGCCGCCAGGTCCTGGACCTTGGCCAGGACGTCGCCGGCCGTACCGGTGAGGGTGACGTGCTCGACCAGTGCGTGTCCCCCGGCGTCCCAGGCCGCGGTGTCGGCGTCGTTCAGATGCAGCAGGTGCCCGTTGTGCACCGCGAGGTGGCGTTGAACCTCTGGTGTCTTCTGCACGACAGCCAGCCAATCCGACCCTCCGGGCAGCGCCTTGACGGCTTCCGCGCCACCGAATTCGTAGGAGATGTGAAAGACCTGCGCCAGTCCGGGGCCTGCGGCCGTGCGCAGTCGCTCGCTGTCTAGGGTTTCGCCGTCACCGAGCACCGTCCCGACGGCCAGGTAGGAGACCTTCTCGAACTCCTTGGCCCGGTCGGGGACGCCGCCGACGACGAACAGACCGTCCCCGAGTGACGCAGCGATCTCGATGCCCTTGGGACCGATCGCTCCGATGTAGACCGGGATGGTGTCCGATGCACTCGGGAGCGATGCGGCCGTGTGCAGCATACGTAGCGGGCTGCCCTCCCACTCGGCCGTTTCACCCCGGAGCAGCGCGCGAAACGTCTTGACGTAGCGGGACAGGTACGTCCAGGAGACGGGCTGTTGTCCCATGGCCCGACGGCCGGTGTACCCGGTGCCGAAGGCCACGGCGACCCGCCCCGGGGCCAGGCGCTCCAGAGCCGCCGCTCCGCTGGCGTTGACCATGGGGTGGCGCAGCGCCGGTACGAGAACGCCGGGCCCGAGCCCGATGCGGTGGGTGCGCTCGGCGGCCAGCGCAAGGCACATCCACACGTCGGGGCTCTGCTGCGGTGTGTCGTACAACCATGCACGCCGGTAGCCGAGTTCCTCGGCGATCCGGATGTGCTCCGGGGTTTCCATCGTGGTCGCAAACGCCGCCGACACCTCAAGGCCCGCCCGACTGTGGTCGTAATCGGCGGAGGCAGAAGCAGTGGTGGTCATGAGTGCTGTCCCAAAGTGTTCGGGAGTCCTGTGGCCTGCACGTTGGCCAGCCGCAGTTGGCCGCGGGCGATGAGCTTGCCGGTGTCGGCGCTGGTGATGGCCACCTGCCACAGTTGCTGGCTGCGCCCCTGCTGGATCGCTTCGGCCAGTACCTCCACCGTCCCGGCGGTGATCGGCCGGAGGAAGTCCGTGCTGTTGGCCACTCCCACGGCGACCTGGCCGCGATCGGCTATCGCGGCTGACGCACCGACGGTGGCAGCGGATTCCACGATGGTGGTGTAGACCCCGCCGTGCACCACTCCCCAGGGGGTGTGGTGCTCAGCGCCCAGCAGCACCTCTCCCCGCACCTGCGTCTGCGTCACCTCGGTGAAGCGCAGACCTACAGCCTCCACGAAGGCGCTGCGGAACACGTCGAAGCCTGACAAAGGCACTCCGTCCCGGCCGGCTGACGGATTGGTCCTGGGCTGTGTCACCTGGCACCCTTACTCGCTCGCCTGGTTGGTGTCGTCCGCAGCCACTGCGGACGTGGGGCCTCCGAGGAGACCGTGCGCGCCGTACCAGACAGGCCCGACGTTGAGCCGGTCTGGGTAGCGGGCGACGATCTCGTCATAGAACTCGCGGGGGGTGGGCTTCTCGGCGAGCAGACGCTGCGCGTCGCGCAGGTACTGGCGGGTCTGGTCGATGATGGCCGGATCGTCGGGCAGGTCACGGTTCTTGTGCCCGGCCACCACGGAGCGAGGACTGAGCGATTCGAGGACGTCGAGCGCCGCCAGCCACGACTCGAATCCGCCGCCGGGCGTCTCCAGCAGCATCTGGTGTACGCCGTTGTAGACGACGTCGCCTCCGAC
Organism: Streptomyces sp. NPDC050121; assembly: GCF_044460385.1. Classification (NCBI taxonomy): domain Bacteria; kingdom Bacillati; phylum Actinomycetota; class Actinomycetes; order Kitasatosporales; family Streptomycetaceae; genus Streptomyces; species Streptomyces sp. NPDC050121. The sequence continues at coordinate 24,973 of NZ_JBITJV010000068.1, forward strand.
GATCAGGCCGATCGAGGGGACGTGCAGCACGGTCGTGTCGTCGGTGTCGGTGTGTCCGACCTCGACTGCCTCGATCCGGTGGCCCTCCAACGTGAACCCGTCCGCGGGGATCGTCTGATAGACGAGCGGGGTGTCGGGGATGAGGCCGGGAAAGTCCGCGTCCCAGAACCACTCGCGCCCTTCGACGTTGCGGCGCATGATCCCGATGGTGCCCTCGGTGGCGTAAGGGATAGCTCCCGGGAAGCGTTTCAGCAGCTCGCCGGTGCCGAACCAGTGGTCGCCGTGGCCGTGCGTGGCATAGATGTAGGCTAGGCGCTTTCCGGAGCGCTCCACCCAGTCGCCCACCTGCTGTGTCTGTTCGTGGGTGAACGGCGGGTCGACCAGCACGGCTTCCCGGTCACCGATGATCAGCGTCGAGGCCAGCGGAGACGACACGATCACACCGCCGTCGGGCAGCCGTTCAGGTCGTGCTCGCGGGACCCCGTCGCAGACGTACACGTCGTATGTCAGTTCAGTCATGCCTGGTGTTCCTTTCGGCGCCGTGAGGCGATGTGCGGTGTCGCCGGACTTACGGCCGACGCGAGACAGCTCGGCGGCGCTATCCGAGCGGTGCGAGAAATTCCTTGATCAGGGAGGCCACCTCGGTGGGCTCTTCACAGGGAGCCAGGTGAGCCACGCGCGGCAGCACAACGAGTCGGGCACCGACGATGCGGTGGGCCAGATCGTCGGAATGGGGAGCCTGCGGCAACGCCTTGTCCTCGGCGCCGGCGATCACCAGGGTGGGGGCGGTGATCCCGTGCAGGGCATCGGTGACGTCGCTGCGGTCGCCCAGCACCGACCGCGCGGCACGTGCCAGTCCCACGGTGTCGAGGTTGTTGACCGTTGCGGCGAACTTGTGGGCGAAGGGGCTGTTGTGGCGGCGTGAGTGGTCGCTGAGCATCTGGGCCGCGACCAGTCGGCCCGGCCCGCCCGGAACGCCGACCCGGATGAGAAGGGAGGTCATGCGGACTCTGAGGCGTTCGAAAAAGCCCACACCCCGGGCGGTGGTGTTGGACAGGACCAGGGCGGTCACACGGTGCGGCGCGATGAGTGCGACCCGCAGCGCCACGAAACCGCCCCACGACAGTCCGACAAGGGCAGTCCTGTCGACGGCCGAGTCGTCGAGCACCTGAAGCGCGGCCTCACCGCACTCCTCCATGGTGAACCGCCGCGAGGCCGGAGGGCTGCCGCCCGTACCGGGAGGGTCGACCAGCAGCGTCCGCCACCCGAGCTCGTGCAGGCTGGCCAGCTGCGTGCCCCAGCTGGTCTCCCCGTCGCTGAACAAGCTCGGCCACAACAGCGCCACGGGGCCGTCGGCCGGGCCGGCATCCTGCACGTGGAGCGGGCCCAGCGTGGTCGACACGGTGAGAACGCGAGTGGCTGGTGTCGTCACAGGTGACGCTCCCACCAGTCCCGGGCCGCCCGGCTGCTGGGCTCGTAGCCGTCGAAGTAGATGCCGTAGTGGTCGATGCCAGGGATGACCTGGTAGTCGACGACACCACCGGGAGCGCCCTTGAGGATCTCCGCCGCGCGGGCCCCGTTGTCGGCGATGGGGAACATCTCCTCGTCGCCGGCGTCGATGATCAAGGTGGGAATCCGCAGCCGGTCGACCTGGGCGAGCGGGTCGTAGTGCGCGAACTTCGCCATGTAGGGGGTTCCCGCCATGTTCGGCCACGAGTCGACGCCCTGGGGAATCGAGGCGGTGTCGCCGCGGGCGGTGTCGATCGCACGCTTGCGGGCCAGTTCCGCGACGCGTCCACTCAGCGGAGCGATGGCGGCCACCTGCACGGCCAGCGCCTTGACGCGCTTGTCGTGGGCGGCCAGGTGCACGGCGATGCCTCCGCCGAAGCTGGTCCCCCACACCCCGATCCGGGCGGGATCGACGCCTGGCTCACCTTCGATGTAGTCCAGCGCCGCGCGCAGGTTCGCCGCCCAGGCGAACGGATCCACGAGGTCGCGGATGAACCGCACTCGGGCGCGTGCCTCATTGCCGTCATCGAGGTCGGGGATGCCGCCGACCAGTTGCAACGGGGAGCCCGAGTCGAACCAGCTGCCTTGCGTGAAGGTCAGGGTGATCATGCCCGCTGAAGCGAACAGTGCCGCATAGCGTTCCGCGGTGAGTTTGCTGCCGCCCCACCCATGACACAGCACGACGGCGGGCAGGGCGGCGCCAGGGGCGAGGTTCGTCGGTCGGTACAGGTCCGCGTCGAGCGCGATGCCATCGCTCCACACGGTGACCCGCTGACGGCCGACGCCGTCGGGCATGACCAGCGGCGGATAGGCCTTCTCAGCCATGACTCGCCTCTTCCAGGACCGATTCGACGGGCCACGCCTCAGCGAGGCTGTCCTTGTCCGTCGCCGCCGAGTGGATGCCGACCACGCGCCAGCCCTGGTCGGACTTGGCCACGCTGAACTGCACCGCCAAACGCTGGATCTCGCTCTCGTCGGCACGGCGCCGCGACCAGATCACCTCGACCGCGGCACCGACGGTGTTGTAGACGAGCACGCGTCGATCGGGCACTGCGGTGTGGCTGTATCCCGCCTCCCGCAGCGGAGCGTAGTTCATGTCCAGGAAGGCGAGCACGCTCGCGTCATCCAGGCACCAGAACGACTGTTCCAGCCCTGTGACGTGCAACGGGGTGCCCCAGTACTTGAGAATGAACTCGGGTCCCTCGTCGGACGCGCCCGCGGCCACAGCGACCCAACGCGGCAGGTAGTCCTCGAAGAACCATGCGGTCACCTCGGCACGAGTGGCCGCGACGGCTTTGTCTGACATGTCGACAGATTCCTTTCAGGAAGGACTTCAGTAGCCGGGCAATGCGCGGTCGGGACGGTGAAGCGCGTTTGACGCGCCGTCGACACCAGTTGCGTGACAGCCCCGGGAGCGAGCTCCCGACGTCACAGGTGGCTGTTGGGCCAGGCCGGACAGCCGCGCGCGTCCCCTTTCGGCGACAAGCGCTTACGACGCTCACGAGCACTCGTCGGACAGATGCTGCGCGCCGCCGTCGACCAGGTCCCGCGGATATTGGGCGCCCCCTTCACCTATCCGGGGACGCTAGCAGTAACTATAATAAATGTATAGCGTCAAGGGGAGGTTGCGCATGCCCCTGTTTCTTGTCGAGGAAGAGAGGGAGGCCGCCTTCTCTCGACTGAAGGGTGCAGCGACACGGCGAACCGCGGCTCTGGCCGGCTCGATCGGCTTGCTGTCGAGATCGAAGCCGGTATGGGCCGACTTCCCAAGCGCCTGTTCGATGCCCTTCCCTGGCGGCTGTGCATTGCCGATCGAAACGGGATATGTGCGGGCGCATCCGCGTGACAGTCCGGAGAGGGCCGAACCTGCCGTCCTCCTCGCGTCGGCGCAGCACCATTTAACTCGGCCGGACCCGCCGGAAGTTCAAGCCGGAGAGAAGCCGCGCCTCACCATCAGCGGTGCCGCCCGGCGGGTCATCCCCGATAGCCCGGCCGACGGTGTCACACGCATGCCCCCGGGTGCCCGCCCCGCGCGGTATCGCAGGCCGGGGCCGGCAGCGGCAGCTCGATCAGTGCTCATTCGGCGTTGGTGGTGCCTCTAGCTTTCAGAGCTTGCGCCCGCGAGGCGGAGGGCGAAGTCGCCGTACTGCCAGACGATCGTGTCCTCGGCGAGTTCGCCGTCCTCGCGATACCAGGCCGCGACCCCCATGCCGAGGTCGAGGACGGCATAGGAGACCAGTCGGGGGGAGGCGACGGTGAAGCACCCCTCCTTGACGCCCGCGTCGACGATCTCGCGGAAGCCGGCTTCATACTCGGCGCGCAGGGCCAGCACGCGACTGCGGTGCGGCTCGACGAGACTGCGGATCTCACGGTTTCCGACGAAGGCCTCGAGCCGGTGCCGGGCGTGGTAGCGAACGTGCGCCTCTGTGGCGCGGCGAAGGCGTGCCACAGAGCCTTCGCTGCTCGCGATGGCCGCGCGGTGTGCGGTGAGGAGGCCCTCCATCGTGCCGATCATGATCTGGGCGAGCAGGTCCTGCTTGGACGCGACGTGCTTGTACAGACTCGGACCGCGGATACCCACCGCGCGCCCGATGTCGGCCATCGTGGTCGCCTCGTAGCCGAGGCGCGTGAACAGCTCCAGCGCCGCAGCACGAATGTCGTCGGCTCGACTCACCCTCACCTCCACTTTCAGGACTAACAAACGATAGCCGACTCAGTCGGCGACTGTGACACGCACCATGGTGCATGTCACCAAGTGACCTCTTAGAGTCTTGGCTAATACTCATTAGCCAAGATTGGGAGTCGCCATGGCAGTCGACCTCACCCAGGATCCCGTCGCCGCGGACCTCGCGCGCCGCACCGCCGACTTCGTCCGCAACATGGTGATCCCGGCCGAGGAACAGCACCGTGGCGTCGCGCGGACCGAGAACGTCCGGATCGGGCTCCAGCGGGCCGCCAAGGATGCGGGTGTCTTCGCACCGCACGTCGGCACGGAGTTCGGCGGCCACGGCCTGGACATGCGGGGCAGGGCTGCCGTGTTCGAGGAGGCCGGATACTCCCTGCTCGGTCCGCTGGCGCTGAACATCGCTGCCCCTGACGAGGGCAACATGCACATGCTGGAAGCCATCGCCACCGCCGAGCAGAAGGAGCAGTACCTGCTCCCGCTCGCGGCCGGCGCTGTCCGGTCCTGCTTCGCGATGACGGAGCCCGCGCCCGGCGCGGGCTCCGACCCCAGCGCCCTGACGACCCGCGCACAGCGCGTTGCGGGCGGCTGGCGCATCGACGGACACAAGTGGTTCATCACCGGCGCCGATGGCGCGGGGTTCGCGATCTGCATGGCCAGGACCTCGGGTGAACCCGGTGACCAGGGCGGCGCGACCATGTTCCTGGTCGACGCCGACAACCCCGGCATGAAGACGGTCCGACACATCGACACGCTCGATGAGAGCCTTTACGGCGGCCACGTCGAGCTGAGCTTCGACAACTGCGTCGTACCGGACGAGGCGGTGCTCGGCGAGGTCGACCAGGGCTTTGGCTACGCGCAGGTACGGCTGGGGCCTGCTCGGATGACCCACTGCATGCGGTGGCTCGGCATCGCCCGCCGTGCACAGGACATCGCCGTCGCCCGGGCCGCCGACCGTCGGCTGTTCGGCTCACGGCTCGGTGATCTCGGCATGGTGCAGCAGATGATCGCCGACAACGAGATCGACATCGCGGCCGCCCGTGGACTGATCCTTCAGGCCTGCTGGGAGCTCGACCAGGGCCGGTCGGCCTCGCAGTCCACCTCGATCGCCAAGACCTTCTGCGCCGAAGCCGTGTGGCGGGTCGTGGACCGGTCGCTGCAGATCTGTGGCTCGCTCGGGGTGTCCGGCGACATCCTGCTAGGGCGGTTCCTGCGGGAGGTGAGGCCTTTCCGGATCTACGACGGCCCGTCCGAGACCCACCGCTGGGCCATCGCCCGCCGTGTCCTGCGCCGCCACACCGAGACGGCCACTCGATGACCAGCGCGGACCGCATCACCGTGGACGGCCTGGACCTGCCCGCACTCGAGCGATTCTTCGTCGCACATGTGCCCGGCTTCCGCGGCGGACTTGCCGCCGAACTGCTGCAGGGCGGGCGGTCGAACCTGACCTATCTGGTCACCGACGGGCACACGCGGTGGGTTGTGCGCCGTCCTCCGCTGGGCGGGCTCACTCCTTCCGCGCACGACATGCAGCGCGAGTACCGGGTGGTCGCCGCGCTCGCAGGCAGTGACGTCCCCGTGGCCCGTGCCGTGGTCTTCGGGGAGACCGGCGACGGACTCGGGGTGCCCTTCTCGGTCGTCGAGCACATCGACGGCCAGGTCATCCGGACTCGCGAGCAGCTGCACGCCCTGCCCGACGGCGAGATCACACGCTGCGCCTACGGTCTGGTCGACGTGCTCGCGCGCCTGCACGCCGTCGATCCCGGCGCGGTCGGGCTGGCGGGGTTCGGGCGGCCGCAGGGCTATCTGACGCGTCAGGTCCGGCGCTGGTACGACCAGTGGCAACGCGTCCAAACCCGCGAACTCGCCGACGTGGAGCGGCT
>NZ_JBITJV010000069.1:0-25523 GCF_044460385.1 Streptomyces sp. NPDC050121
AGGGGGTGGTGCGAGCCGTTGCGGAAGGCCCGCGCGGCGACCATCGCCAGCGCCCGCTCCGAGATCCCGTGCTCGTACAGGTACCGCTGGGTCTTCAGCGCGAAGAACTGGGTCGTGAGCATCATGCCGGTCTCGGCGTACCAGTCGCCCAGACCGTAGCGCGCCGCGGAGACGTGGAACGCGCCCCGCTCGTGCTTGTCGAACCCGACCGCCAGTCCGAGCGAGGCCTCGCCCGCGCGCAGCGCGCTGGCCACCGCGAGCACGGTGGAGGCGCCGGTCGCGCAGCCGTTCTGCACGTTGACGAAGGGCACGCCGGTCAGGCCCAGCCGGCCCACCAGCGTGTCGGGCTTGCCGGACACGTCGGAGCCGCCGGCCGCGTAGCCGATGTCCTCCCAGCCGACACCGGCGTCGGCCAGCGCCTCGCGTATCGCACGCTCGGCCATGTCCATGCCGGTGACGCTCTCGTCGCGGCCGAAGGGATGCATCCCGCATCCGACCACGTACACGTCGTCGGACCGGCTCATCGCTCCCCGTCCTGTTCCGGGCGGAACGCGAAGGTGACTACCTCGGTTCCGTCCTCGTCCTGGTACGCGGGCACCAGGGTGAGCCGGACCGGCAGACCGATCCGGATCTCCGTGCGGGGCACCGCGAGACGCGCTTCGACCAGCACCTCACCGAGGTCCACATAGCCGACGTGGTAGGGCCGGTGGCCTCCGGACGGCGGGCGGTACGGCGGCTTCGGCGCGAACGCCTGGAGCGTCCACGACCACACCCGCCCGCTCACCGGCAGCACATGCGCGGACATGGCCCCGTGCGAACACTTGGGGCACGAGTCCTGCCGGGGGAAGACCACGGTGGCGCACCCGGAGCAGCGCGCGCCCGCGAGACGCGGTGGATTCCCTCCGTCGAACAACACCTCGTCGATGAGTCTGGTGGTCATGCCGTTCCGCCTTCCACGTCACCAGCCCAGCAGCCCGGCCAGCCGTTCCCGATGGTGTGCGGCGCCGCCCAGCAGGACCGCGTCGGACTGGGCGCGCCGGAAGTACAGGTGTGCGTCGTGCTCCCAGGTGAAGCCCATGCCGCCGTGCAGTTGGACGCACTCGGCGGCGACGGAGACGAACGCCTCGCCGCACCACGCCTGTGCCACCGCTGCCGCCTCGGCAAGCGCCCGGGGCGAGCCGTCCGCCAGGACCGCGCGCACCACGGCCGACCGCGCGGCCTCGACCTGGAGCAGCATGTCGGCGCAGGCGTGCTTGACCGCCTGGAAGCCGCCGATCGCCCTGCCGAACTGAGTACGGGCGCGCACATGGGCCACCGTCATGTCCAACGCGGCCTGCGCTCCGCCCAGTTGCTCGGCGGCCAGAGCCACCAGGGCCACGTCCAGTGCGCGGGAGACGACGTCCGCCCCCTCGCCTCCGGCGGTCAGTGCCCGGGCCCGGGCACCGGAGAAGGCGACCACCGCCTGGCCCCGGCTTAGGTCCAGGGTCGGCACCCGGCGCACCGCGACCCCCGGCTCGCGCGGGTCTACGAGGTAGAGGTCCACGCCGTTGGCGCCCGCCGCGGCCACCACCAGCGTTTCGGCGTCGGCGCCGTCGAGGACGAACGGCGCGGTGCCGTCGAGCAGCGGCACGCTGCCCTGCCAGGAGACGGCCACCGGCACGGCGTCGGACCGCCACGTCCCGTCGGGGGCCGCCACCGCCAGGGCGTGCACCGTGCCCTCGGCCAATTCGGCCAGTGCCCTGTCGGCGGTGCCGCAGCCGGTCAGCACCTGGCCGGCCAGCACGGTGGAGGACAGCAGGGGCACCGGTGCCAGTGTCCTGCCCAACTCCTCGCAGACGGCGGCGATCTCGGCGAGCCCGCCGATGCCGCCGGCGGACTCGGGCAGACCGAGGGCCGCGAGGCCGACCTGCCGGCCGAGGGCGTCCCACAACTCGGCGTCGACGCCGGGGGCCTCCTCGGACAGCCTGCGTACCGCGGCGGTGCCGCCGGCGTCCGCGCACACCGACCGAACGGTCTCGCGCAGGTCCTCCAGCTCGGTGTCCGACAGGGCCGTGCCGTCGGTCACGGTGCTCGTCATCGTGTGCTCCCGCTGTCGTCGCGCCGCTCCCGCAGGGCACTGTGTGCTGCCGCCATCCGGGCCACCGGCACGCGGTGCGCGGAACACGAGACATAGTCGAGACCGAGGTCGTCGCAGAAGGCGATCGACTCGGGGTCCCCGCCGTGCTCACCGCACACGCCCAGCTTGATGCCGGGCCGCACCTCCCGTGCCCGCTCGGCCGCAAGACGGACCAGGACGCCCACCCCGTGCGGGTCGAGCCGCGCGAACGGGCTGGCGGTCAGGAACCCGCGCTCCTGGTAGTTGGCGAGCACCTGGCGCTCGACGTCGTCCCGGGAGAACCCGTAGGTGAGCTGGGTGAGGTCGTTGGTGCCGAAGGAGAAGAACTCGGCGTGCCCAGCGAGTTCGCCGGCCAGCAGCGCGGCCCGCGGAGTCTCGATCATGGTGCCGAGCCGGTACGGGACTTCCACTCCGGTGCGGGCGGCGACCGCGTCGGCGGCACTGCGTACGTACGCGGCCGCGGCGGCCAGTTCCTCCGGCAGGCTGACCAGCGGGATCATCACCTCCAGCTCCGGGCGGACGCCGGTGGCGGCGACCTCGGCCCAGGCGGTGAACAGCGCCTCGGCCTGTGCCGGGTAGAGGCGCTCGTGCAGCAGCGCCAGCCGCACCCCGCGCAGCCCGAGCATCGGGTTCGCCTCGCGCAGCGCGGCGGCCCGCTGCTCCTCGGCGGCGTCCAGGGCCTGCCCGGGGGCGGGCAGGAACTCGTGCAGCGGGGCGTCCAGCAGCCGCACGGTCACCGGGCGGTTCCCGACCGCCGCCAGTAGCGCGCGGAAGTCCTCGTGCTGGGCGTGCTCCAGCGCCAGCAGCGCCTCGTCGCGGGCGGTCGGGTCGGCGGCCAGGAGCACCCGGCGGATCAGCGGCAGCCGCTCGCCGAGGAACTGGTGTTCTGTACGGCACAGGCCGACACCCTCCGCGCCCAGGGCGAGGGCGGTCTCCACCTCGGCGGCCGTGTCGGCGTTGACCCGAACGCCCAGCCGGCGCGCGCCGTCCGCCCACTCCAGCAAGGTGGACAGTTCGGGCGGCGGTCCGGCGACACTGACGCTCAGCGTCCCCGCGTAGACGGCGCCGGTGCGGCCGTCCAGAGAGACGGGGTCGCCCTCGCGCAGCACCCGGTCCCCGATCCGCACCGTCCCGGCGGCCGGGTCCACGCGCAGCCCCTCGGCGCCGCACACCGCGGGCTTGCCGGCGCCCCGTGCCACCACGGCGGCATGCGAGGCGATGCCGCCGCTGCCGGTCAGCACGGCGACGGAGGCCAGCATCCCGGGGACGTCCGCCGGGGTCGTCTCGGCAGCCACGAGCACGACCCGAGCACCGTCCGCGGCCAGTTCGAGGGCACGTTCACTGGACAGCACGACCGCTCCGCTCGCCGCCCCCGGCGATGCGGGCAGCCCCTTCACCAGGAGATCCTCCGCGCCGGTCAACCGAAGCTGGGGGTGCAGCAGTTCCTGGACCTGCGCGGGGGTGATCCGCCGTACGGCCTCCTCACGGCCGAGCGCCCCGTCCCGGGCCAGGTCCGCGGCCAGACACACCGACGCCCGAAGCGGCGGGCGCAGTTGCGCCGAGGCGGCGAGCAGGGAGATCTCGTCGTCGCGTACCTCGAAGTCGACGGACACCGGCGCGTGCAGATGGCGTTCCAGGGTGAGCAGGGAGTGCTCCAGCAGGGCGGTTCCCCCCGCGAGCCGCTCCAGGGGTTCAGCGGTGTGGGGCGGCGGGGCGCTGCGACGCACCCCACGGAAGAAGGAGCCGTGCGGGGAGAGGCGCCCGGTCTCGGGGTGGCGGCTGACCGCCGTGCCGTAGCCCGAGTGGTCCGCAGGGCCGATGCGCAGTGCCTGCACGTGCAGGGCGACGGCGAGATCGGCGGGCAGGCGCTGGGCCCGGCGGGACCTTCTCGCGCGCGGCGAGTCCCATCGGCCGAGAAGGGCGCGGGCGGCCAGTGCGAGCTGCTGCGCCGGGTCGTCGGGGAAGGGCCCGGAACCGTGCTGCGCCACCAGCGCCAGCAGTGCTTCGACCTGTGCCCGCGGCTCGGGTGTGTCGAGGAGGGCGTCGTCGAGCACGGCACCCGGGACGTCGAGGGCGTACTCGGCGATCATCCGCACGGTGGCGGCCCACACCTCGTGCAGTGCCTCCGCGCGACCGATGACGGCGCACAGGTCGCCCGCATTGCCGGGCGTCACGCCGAGACATGCAAGGTCGGGCGGCAGCCCGGCGATCTCGGTCGGCGCGCTCGCCGACAGGCGCAGCAGCAGCGGCCGGGTCGGGTCGCCGATCCGCCGTCCCGAGAGCTGTTCGACCAGATCGACGGCGGATCTCGCGGTGTCGTGTTCGCACAGCGACGCGGAGGCGCCGGCGGGCACGGTGAGGCCCGGCACGACCGGCAGGCCGAGGGCCACCAGCCGGTCCATCGCCGCGCCGTGCGCGCCCAGTTCAGCGGCGTCGAGGCCCCGGATCCGACCCTGCCCGTAGGGCACCAGGCTCCGGCCGGGGGTCTCGGAGGGTGTGCGAGAGGCCTCGGACTGTGCGAGCGGGCCCGCCTCGCGGTCGGTGACGCTCAACCTCGGCTCCTTGTGACCAGCTCTTCTTCGCGGGCCTCGTCCTGGGCCCGGCTGATGCCGAGCACCAGCAGCAGTTCCTGGTGCAGCCGCATCCACACGGTGTGGTACGAGTCGCACAGCGGCGAGGCGAGCCACTCGAGCGCGCCTTCGTCGAAGCGGTCGAGGGCCTCCTCCAGGGCTGTCAGGTACCGCCCGCTGCCCGCGAGCACCCGCTCCAGCCGGCGCAGCACGGGCTGGATGGCCTCGTGCACGTCTTCCAGCGACTCGCGCACCCCGGCGTCGTAGCCGCTGTCGGAGTGGTCGTTGGCGGTGCCGTCCGGGCGGCACTGCCAGGCCGTGCACACGTCGCGGATCTTCCGGTTGACCGGCAGGAACGCCTCGTACGCCGCGGTGATCCGCTCCTCCTGCTCGGAGCCCGCGGCAACCCGCAGGATCCGCGAGGCGGCGGCCTTGGCACGCTCGGTCGGCAGCACCACCGGCCCCTTCACCATCGCCAGCCCCGCGTCGACCAGGGGGCGGTGCTCGGACTCGGGCCGGCCGCGCCACATGCCACGCAGAACGAGGTCGACGACGGCTTCGGTGAGGCTCTCGTCGGGAGCGTCCGGAAGGTCCACGGCAGCAGATTGCATCGCCACACCTTTTCCCCGGTTCAGTGGTGACCGGTTCCTCGGTTCTGTGTTGCCCGGAGGTTACGCTCCGGGCGGGGTGTTAGTGAAGAGGGATTCAAGAAACGCTTTCGGGTTCCCTGGCCCCGGTCCCGCTGTCACCCGCCTTCGAGCGGCCCCGGGCGGCGAGGAACGACACCATGCGGTCCTGTGCCTCCCCGCCGTCCGCCAGGGAGGCGATCAGCCGCGCCTCTTCGGCGAGGTGACGGCGCAGCTCTTCGCCGGCGTCGGCGCGCAGCAGACCCTTCGCGGCGCGCAGCGCGCCACCGGCCCCGGCGGCCAGAGCGGCGGCGGTCCGGTGGGCCGCGTCGTCCAGTTGCCCGTCGTCCACGGAGCGGGAGACCAGGCCCAACCGCTCGGCGTCGTCGCCGGTCAGGACCCGATTGGTGAGGATCAGGTCCGCCGCCAGGCGGGGACCCGCCAGGCGCGGCAGGAACCACGAGGCCCCGCAGTCCGGCGTGAGCCCGATCGCCGTGTACGCCAGCCGGAAGCGCGCGGACCGTGCCGCCAGGACGATGTCACCCACGAGGGCGAGACCGATCCCGCCGCCCGCGGCCGCGCCGCGCACGGCGGTCACGAGGGGCACCGGCAGGTCGTGCAGAGCCTGTACCGCGGCGTGCGCGGCGGTCGCCACGGCGTGCACATAAGCGCCGGTCTCGGCTCCGCGACCGGCGAAGGCGCGCAGGTCACCGCCCACACAGAAGCTGCCGCCCGCCGCCCGCAGCAGGACCGCACCACCTGGGTCCGCCGCCAGCTCGGCGGTCGTGTCCCGCAGCGCCTCCGCGGTTCTGAGGTCCAGGGCGTTGCCCCGCCCGGGATCGTCCAGTCTCACCTCGACGACATCGTCGGGGTGGCGCACGATCCGGACCGGCTCGGCGCTCGCGGGGAGGCTCATGGCTTTCTCCTGTCGTCTTCCCGTCACCGGGTGCCTCCCGGCAAGATACTAAAGACGCTGTACAGTTTCTAGGACGCGACGGGCGCCGATGCCCGTACGCCTGTCGGCGGGAGGTCCCGTGCCCATCCAGTTCGATGTAGATCCGCCTGTAGCCCAACTCGCCGCGTCCACCGCCGAGTTCGTACGTGAGGTGGTGATCCCGGCCGAGCGTGAGTGCGGCGGGTCCGTGCACGACGCTCCCGAGGCCCTGCGGGAAGCCCTGCAGAAAGGTGCGCGTGAGGCGGGTGTCTTCGCTCCTCATGTGCCGAGGCAGTGGGGCGGGCACGGGCTCGACCTGCGCGGACAGGCCGTGGTGTTCGAAGTGGCGGGCTACTCGCTGCTCGGACCACTGGCGCTGAACTGCGCGGCCCCGGACGAGGGCAACATGCACCTGCTGGAGAAGGTGGCCACCGAAGAGCAGAAGCAGAAGTACCTGCGGCCGCTCGCCGCGGGCGAGACACGATCCTGCTTCGCCATGACCGAACCGGCGCCCGGGGCGGGTGCCGATCCCCGCTCCTTGCGGACCACCGCGACCCGGGTCCCCGGTGGCTGGCGCATCGACGGCCGCAAGTGGTTCATCACCGGGGCCGACGGGGCCGGCTTCGCCATCGTCATGGCCCGCACCTCCGGCAGTCCCGGCGACCCGGGCGGCGCCACCATGTTCCTGGTCGACGCCGACACCCCCGGCATGCGCATCGTCCGGACCATCGAGACGCTGGACGAGTCGCTCTTCGCGGGGCACAGCGAGATCGTCTTCGAGGGGTGCGTGGTGGGGGAGGAGCAGGTGCTCGGCGCGGTGGACCGCGGTTTCGACGGCGCCCAGGTCCGGCTCGGTCCCGCCCGGCTGACCCACTGCATGCGCTGGCTGGGAGCCGCGCGCCGCGCCCAGGACGTCGCACTGGAGCGGGCGGGCAGCCGGACGGCGTTCGGCTCGGTGCTGGGTGACCTCGGCATGGTCCAGCAGATGCTGGCCGACTCCGAGATCGACATCGAGGCGAGCCGCGCGCTGATCCTGCGTACCGCCTGGGAGCTGGACACCGGCTCCGCCGCCGCCTCGCAACTGACCTCGGTGTCCAAGACCTTCGTGGCGGAGGCGGTGAACCGGGTGGTGGACCGGGCGGTGCAGATCTGCGGAGCGCTCGGCATCTCGGCAGCCGACGCCCCGCTGGCCCGTCTGCTCAGGGAGGTGCGGCCGTTCCGGATCTACGACGGCCCTTCGGAGACGCACCGATTCGCCATTGCGCGCCGCGCGGTGCGGCCCTACCGACAGCCGCGAACCGGTGCCGTCGACGGCTCATGACGGCGTCGCCGTGGGAAGCGTTTCGGGCCGTGTCGCCCGGGATCCACGGGTCAGGCGATGGCCCGCCGCGCAGCCCGGACGTATACCGCGTCGTTCTGTGCGCCGGACGGGCCGTCGACTGCTCGCGACTGCGTCGACTGTGAAGCCGTGAGTCGGCGCGGTTCGGTGCCGGTGCTGGTCCGGTGCTGGTCCGGTGCTGACCTTCAGGCTGCCCGGGAGGCAATCCGCAGGTCCTGGCTCCGATCGGATGAGTCGTCGTACCACTCGATGGTGGTGCCGGTGAGGCTGGCGGCGACGATGCGCTTGAGGCTGGCGGGGGATGGAGGAGCGGATGATGATGCTGCGGAGGCCATGTGCGCCACTTCCTCGTGTGCGATGGGGACGGGTAAGCTCCCCTGTCCCTCCGGCAGCTGAGGCGCCTGTTGGGTGCCAAAAGTCCCGCACATGCGTTGAGCTGGGCGTTCGCCAGACTGTCGTGATCTTCGTCAGGCTGTGTCGCAGTACTCGTGGATGAGTCCGCTGAGGACGTCGTGGCGCTGGATGTGTTGGGCGGGGAAGGGGATGACGTCCAAGATCAGCATCCGGTCGGTGCACTCGGCCCGCACGCTGCGGATGAACCTCTCGACGTGGGCGTTCATCCGCGGTGTCTGTGGCGCGCTCTTCAGGATCTCGACGATCGACCGGCTGTGAGTTCGGGTCTGACTCAAGCATCGAGGAAGGCTGAGATCTGACATCGGACCGCATCCGGAGGTCGGGTCCGGCGCACGCACTTCGCCGCCTCCACTGGACTTCCGAATATGTTCCGAATGCTATGGATCCATGACCATCGCAGCAGGCCTCCCCGTGGCGACTCGGCGCTCCTCGGACCTGAGCAAGCACTCCGCCGAGGTCTTCGCCGAGGCCGAGGACCACCCCGCGACGGTGACCCGGCGCGACGGCGAGGCTCTGGTCCTGATGTCGCAGCGCGAGGCCGAGGGTCGTGCCCGCTTGCTGAACTTTGCCGCGCAGCTCATCACCGTCACCCTCGACGACCGTGGCTCGCTCGCCGAGCGGATGTCCAAGGCCTTCCCTTGGATGCTCGCGCTGTCGCCGGCCGACCGGGAGTCCTGCGCGCAGGACCTCGTCGATGCGGCGCGCGCGTCGTTTTCCACCGACCAGCCGCACCTCGCGATCGCAGAGCTGACCTCCTGGAAGGAGACGGCCACCGCCGTCGCGGCCGGGCTCAGCAGCGGCAGCGCTGGTCTGGAGTGGCTCGACGACGATGAGACCGTGGAGCGTCCGTAGCCGTGGCGGCCGCCAGGAAGGGCGAGCTGGTTCCTCACCCTCCGAAGAAGATCGAGTACGAGATCCGCTTCGCCACAGCCGACGCGCAGAAGGGATGGCGCGACCTCGTCGCGACGATCCGCAATCCCATGACGGAGACCTGGGACTTCCTCACGCGGACGCCACTGTCCACGACGCCGACGAGCTATCGGCTCAAGGGTGAGCTCGGCGTCATCGAGCGTGGCGGTGCGACCCATGAGCGGTGGCAGCACAAACCGACTGCGAAGGGCACCGCGCGCATCTGGTTCTACGTCCACGAGCGCACGGTTTTCCTGGAGCAGGTGCACACGAGCCACCCGAACGAGACGAAGTAGGCGGGCTTCGCAGCGTCGCACCACATCGTCGGTGAGCGCGCATCCGATGGGGATGATCGCCGTGTGGCTGCCGCGACCGGGGACTTTGGCTTCACTCGAGGGCGGCGCGGCCTTGGGAAAGGGCGACTCGATCTCCCCGATCACTCCGCGGAGGGGAAGTCTCTGCCCGAAGCCGAGGGCGATCACCAGCATCGCCGGTGCCATCCCGGTCCAGTGGTCCGTCTCGGTCGCGTTCAGGGAGGACCAGACCAGCGGGCTCGCTGGGGCTTGGTCAGGGCGGTGACCTGCTGGAACGTTCCGGTGGGGCCGGTGAAGGTGCCCAGGTGGAGGCGGACCTACTCGCGAAGCTGGAGATCCCCGTCCCCAAGCAGGTCGTCACGCTCCAGCCCGCACCCCGCTGACCAGCATGAACGCCACCGCCTAGAGAAACGCCCTCCAGGCGGTCCCACCCATGTCCGCCCAGGTCAAAGGCCGGATTCGCCCCTCCAGGCCGCCGAATTATGTCGAACGCAGGCCTCAGAGAGGGGAGGATTCAAGGCAACCCGACGATGAGCAAGCAGCATGGCCAAAACCGAGGCCACCGGTCAGATGAGTGCGTTGCGGATGGCGTAGGACACCACTTGTACGCGGTTGCGCAGCCCGAGGCGGATCTGGATGGCGGAGAGGATGTTCTTGATGGTGCGCTCGGAGTAGCTCAGCTCGGTGGCGATCTCCGACAGGGTGAATCCTTCCGAGAGCAGCCGCAGCACGGTGATCTCCCGGCTGCTGAGCCCGGAGGCGGTCAGGCCCCTGGGGCCCAGGACCTCGCGTTGGATGCGGTCCATCTGATCCAGCAGCCTGCCCTGGACGACCGGCGGCAGATACGCCCGCCCTGCCACCACGTCACACACCGCCCGCACCAGCGCTGCCGCATCCAACTCGGCACGCCACAGCACCGCCCGTATCCCATGCTCAACGACGGCTGCCGGGTCAGCGTGCCAGCCGCCACTCACCACCAGCACAAAGCGACTCCCAGCCAGTGCGGGTAAACCGCGAAGCAGTTCCAGCGCCGAGGAATCGACCGCCTTGACCGCGACCACCACGGTCTCGGCCTCCCCCATGGCCGTCAGGGTGATCTGGGGCCTCTCCTCCAAGCACGTCATCAGACCGATCTTGGTCAGCGGATCTGCGGCGTACACGGCTACACGGACTGTTTTCAATGCCTTCCGCCCAAGGACAGGGCGCTGTACGCGTTCAGCGCGGGCTGTCCGCCGAGGTGGGCGTAGAGCACGGTCGTCGTGTTCGATCTCGCCGCGTGTGACGAGGTCGATCATCCCGGCCATCGACTTCCCCTCGTAGACGGGGTCGGTGACCATGCCCTCCGTGCGTCGACGCCGGCCGGGTTGTCGTCGGACTTGAGCAGGAAGGGCTCGAGGGACGCCGGGAAGGCGGCCTTCGCCACCCGGCCCGAACCGTAGGTGCCCAGGTAGCGGCCCACCTCACCGGGGCCCATCGAGAAGCCGACGAGGACGGCGTCCGTCAGGTCCAGCGTGGTCAGCACCTTGTCCAGGTCGGCGGCGAAGGTGTCGTAGTCGTAGCCCTTGGTCGGCTGCGAGGAGCGGCCGAAGCCGCGCCGGTCGTAGGTGATGACCGGCTGGCCGGCCTCCAGCAGGGCGGGCACCGGCCGCTCCCAGGAGTGGCCGTCGAGCGGATAGCCGTGGATGAGCACGTCGGGCTGTCCGGTGCCGTGGTCCTCGTAGTAGAGCTCGATGGGCGCGCTGTTCTCTTCGCCGACGGTGATGTACGACATGTCGGCTCCCCCTCCATGGACGGGACTTCGGGTACGGGGTCCAGCCCACCACGAGTGAGGGGACCTCGCCAGGCAGAAAGCCAGGCAGAAGTAGACCGCGCTTGCTGTAATGGTCGTGATGACCAGTCAGGCTTCCGACACGTCCCCAGGCGGCACTCCCTTCGGGGTGATGCTGCGATCCCTGCGCCGGGCCGCCCGGATGACCCTGGAAGAGCTGTCCGGGGCGTCCGGAGTCAGTGTCCGCGCGCTCGGCGACATGGAGCGCGGACGCAGCCGCGGACCGCAGCGCCGTACTGTCGACGCGCTCGCGGCCGCGCTCGCGCTGGACGGCGAGCAGCGCGAGCGCCTCCAGCGCCTGGCCGACGCCGGCCGGGAACGCGGCGGCCCGAGCCCGTCGCCGTATCTCCTGCGCACCGTCTCCGACTTCACCGGCCGGGAGCAGGAGCTGGCGGATCTGGAGGCGCTCGTCAACGGTGCCGGCACCCGGGCCGTGGTGCTCTTCGGGCCGGGCGGGCAGGGCAAGACGACGCTCGCCGCGGAGGCCGCCAGGCGGCTGGCCGGGCACTTCCCGGACGGCTGTGTCAGCGTGCGGCTGCACGGCATGAGCGACGCGCCGCTGCCCGCCGCCGAGGCGTTGGTCCTGTTGCTGACGGCCCTCGGCCATCCCTCCGAGCGGATCCCGGTGGACCCGGTCGCGCGGGAAGCCGTCTACCGGGCCACCCTGGGCGCCCGGCGGGCCCTGATCGTCCTCGACGACGCGGCCGACGAGGAACGCACCAGGCCGCTGCTGCCGGACGCCGAGGGCAGTTTCGTGCTGGTCACCAGCAGACGGCCGCTGGCCGGTCTGGAAGGCGTACGGCGGATCAGGCTCGGCGGGCTCAGCGGCCACGAGTCGGCGGCGCTGCTGGAGCGGATCCTCGGGGCCGCGCGCACCGGCGGCCAGTCCCAGGCGATCGCCCGGCTGACCGGGCTGTGCGGGCATCTGCCGCTGGCCCTGCGGATCGTCGGCAACCGCCTCTCCAGCCGGCCGGGCTGGCCGCCGTCCCGTCTGGCCGACCAACTCGGCGACGAGGAAAGGCGGTTGAACGGCCTGATCGCAGGCGACCTCGCCGTGCGCAGCGCCCTCGCCCTCTCCTACGGCCAGCTCACCGGCCCCCACCGGCTGCTGTTGCGCCGGCTCGCCCTGCTGCCCGGCCGCGACACCGGCCCGGACCTGGCCGCCCTCCTGACCGGCGACGACGACCCGCTCGCGGTCGAGGACTCCCTCGACCTGCTGGTCGACCGCGGTCTGCTGGAAGAACCGACACCCGGCCGCTACGACCTGCACGACCTGGTACGGCTCTTCGCCCGCGAGCAACTGCACGCCGAGGAGGCGGAGTCGGCGGTCGCGGAAGTCCGGCTCCGCATGGCCGACTGGCTCCTGCGCTCGGCCTCCGCGGCGGGCCGCTGGTTCGAGGCGCCCGGCGCGCCGGAGCCGTGGCCGGGCGAGCCCGCCCCCTTCACCCCCGCGTCCGCCGAGGAGGCGGAGGAGTGGCTGAGAGCCGAACGCGCCCACTGGGTTGGGGCGTTGCCCCTCATGTCCGCGGCGGACCGGCACGCGGAGATCCTGCACACGGCCCGCACCCTGTACTGGTTCTCCGACCGCTGGGAGAAGTGGCCCGAGTGGCGGACCCTGTTCACGTACGGCGTCCGGTCCGCGGCCGCCCTCGGCGACCGCGCGGCCGAGGCGCACCAGCTGAACTGCCTGGCATGGGCGCACCGGGTGGGCGCCCACGAGTACGCGCGCTGTGAGGAACTCGCCCGGCAGGCCCTGCGTTTGGCGGAGGAGACCGGCGAGACGGCACTCCAAGCCTGGGCATGGGGCTACATCACCAGTGCCTGCATGAATCTGGGCCGCCCCGCGGAGGCGGCCGAGTCGGCAGGAAAGGCAGTGGAGCTCTTCGAGGCCATCAGCGACACCACCGGCGCGGCGATCTCGCGGCGGATGCTCGCCAGCGCACTGCGCGAGGCCGGCCGCCCCAAGGAGGCGCTGGCCATCCACCGCTCCTTGCTCGGCGGCTCCGCCGGCGACGTACCAGGCCTCAACGCCCTCTCCCAGGCCCTCATCCAGACCGAGATGGCCTACGACCTGTCGGCCCTGCACCGCTGGCCCGAGGCGGTCCAGGCCTTCCGGGCCGTCACTCCCCCGCCCACCTACAAGGACAGCGACCGCTTCCGCGCCAGGATCCACTCCGGCCTGGCCGCGGCCCTGGAACACATCGGCGAACTCGCCGAGGCCCACGAGCACTACATCCGGGCGCACCGCCTGTTCACCGAGGTAGGCGACAGAGAATCCGCCGCCGGGACGGCAACTTCGATCGACCGGACCCGCTCAGCGGGGAAGGCCGGGCAGCAGGTCGCTCCCGGCAACGTGAGCGGTCGGCTGGGGGCGGGGTCGTAGCCGGGGTCGGCTGAGATCCGCCAGCCCGGCGGCCGGGCAGGCCGAGCAGCGGGTCGCTCCCGGCGGCGCAAGCCGTCAGACGCGGCCGTGGGCGGCGCGGGGGTCGGGGTCGCCTGGTGGTTCGCGTCGACGATGCCGCGCACGGTCTCACCGGGGTTCACCGGCGGATCCTCCGGTAGAAAAAGGGGGAAGTCCTGCTGCCAGCCTTCCGAGTCGTCCCGCCACATCTCCCAGACACCCCGGATGGTGTCGCCGTCCTCGCCGACCTGCGCGGTGTACCGCTGCCGGAAGTCCAGGGGCGAGAAGTCCGGCGTGTCGCGCAGCAGCGTGCGGGCGGCGAGCCGCATCGCCTCCAGGGTGGACTCGTCGGGATGCCGTACGTGCCCGCGTGGTACCGATCGTCCAGTTCGACGTCCGCCTCGGTCAACTCCCGCTTGACGCCGATGAGCCCTCCCGTGCGGTGGGCGATCCGGGTGACCTGAGCCCGTGTCTCGGCGGGCTTGGCCGAGGCGACGCCCTCGCACAGGGCTGCGACACACTCGTGTCGATCGGCGGGAGTTGCAGTCCTCCCGTTTGGCCCACGGGGCGGCACCGCCGAGGTGCGCGGTGAGCCGCTCCAGGGGATGCACGGGTGAGGGCCCGAAGAGGTGATCACATCCGGCAGGACAACTACTCTTCAGGAGTCCCATATGCTCCGTGAGCGGGGATTCCGAGTCGTTCCAGGGCGTGGACGACTTGCCAGGTGAGTTTCTTGTTGAAGATGCAAACCACTGCTTCGGCGTCGAATTCATTGAAGGCCTGGCGAGCCAGGTGCACCATGTCGGGTTTGCCGTCGGCGTGTGTGTCCCAGACGATTGCGTTCGGTTGTACCGAGAGAATCTCGTCGACGAGTGCGTCGCCATACGTTTCACTCGGACTGCGCGTGGCCACACGAGGTCTGCGGTGACTTCCCGGGCCAGCAGGTGGGGCAGGATCGGGCCGATGCCACTGCCCGTGGCTACCTACACAACTCTGGAGAAGAGAACCGGCTGTAGCGCTCGCAGGGCAATGTTGCCCTTAGGGGACTTCGGCTTGCCCGTTCGCACCCTCTATGTGCTGGAGCAGGTCAGTCGCCTGGCGAGCATGGAAAGCTCCCGTCGTAGCGAAGCCCCCATGCGCGGGGCTGGAAGTCAGGGCCTGTTCCCCTCATGGGAATCCGGGTGTCTCCCGGGTGCCCGCAGCGCAATTGGTCCCGTCAACCGCCCTGTCAGGAGCCCTTGATGCAGCGTGACCACGCAACAGTTCTTCCTTTGCCACGGCTGGCTGTGGGCCACGTCTCTCTCGATCCTTCCCACCTCGAACTAGCGGCCGGACCTGTCGAGTTGTCCGTCAGTTCGGACGTGTACGAGCGGGTGGCCACCTGCAATGAATTCGTGCTGTCCTGTCTGCGGAGCGGACGGCCGGTGTACGGGGCGACCACGGGATTCGGACCCCTGGTCATCTTCGACGGCCGAAACGAGGCGAGTGACCAGTGCGACAACGTCCTCTCCCACCTGTCGGCCGGTCAGGGACCGGACATCCCGACAGCTGTGGTGAGAGCCGCCATGATGGTTCGCCTGTGGTCGCTGTGCCAGGGCCACTCGGGGGTGTCGCAAGCTGTGGTGAGTTCGCTGACTGCAGCCCTGCGCACGACCCTCACACCGGCGGTGCCCAGGCTCGGCTCACTCGGTGCCAGCGGTGATCTCGTTCCGTTGTCGTATGTCGCGCAGGCGTTGCGTGGGCGAGGCCACGCCTACGTCGACGGCGAGCGCATGCCCGCCGAGATCGCACTGCGGCGTGCGGGTCTCAGTCCGCTCGTCCTCTCCGGCCGTGATGCGTTGGCCCTGGTCAACGGCACCTCGCTGACGGCGGCCGCAGCAGGCTTGGCCGTTGCCTCGCTCAACCGTTCCCTGCGTGGCAGTGTCATGCTCAGCGCGCTGCTCACCGACCTTCTCGGCAGTGTTCCCTCCTTCCTCGCTCCGCCCTTGCTGGATGCGTTCGGCCACTCCGGCGCCGTGAAGGTCGCCGGCGCCCTGCGCTCGCGTCTGAAGGGCACGGTCCCGGTCGACTCCCGGGCTCTGCAGGAGCCTTACAGCATCCGCTGCACACCGCAGCTCGTGGGCGCCGCAGCGTCCGCCGTGCGCTACGCGGAGGGTGTCGTCCGCGACGATCTGAACGGGGTCAGCGACAACCCGCTGTTCTTCCCGGAGCAGGACCTGGTGGCTCACGGCGGCAACTTCTTCGGCCAGCCGGTGGCCTTCGCTTCTGACCTGCTGTCACTGACCGCCGTACAACTGGGCAATCTCGCCGAACGGCAACTCGACCTGCTGATCGACCCGCACCGCAACGGTGGCCTGCCGCCCATGCTTGCCGTCACGCCGGGCCGGGATCACGCGGTGCAGGGCGTTCAGTTGGCCGCGACCGCCATCGTGGCCGACATGCGTCGCAGCGCCACCCCTGCCTCCATTCAGAGCCTTCCCACCAACTGGCACAACCAGGACGTCATACCCTTCGGCACGCAGGCCGCCCTGGCCGCACTGGACCAGGCCCACTCGTTGCGGCTGCTGCACGGCTCACTCGCCGTCGCCCTGCGACAGGCGGCCCACGTCGGGGTGCGCCTGCCCACCGCGCCCGCCTGCATCGACCTGCTCGACTCGCTCATGGCCGAGATCCCGCCGATCGAGCCCGACCGCCCGCTGGACGCGGAGGTGCGTCGCGCCGCCGACGTCCTCGACGCGGCTGCCGCGAAGGCTGAGATCCTGTGACCGGCTCTACCACGACAGTTCCGTGCTACCACGTCCCTGTAACCGCCATGAGCGGATTGGTCGAGCCCCTGCTGATGCCCGAGCCGGGTCAGCCGGCCCACCTCTGCGCATCTGCCTGCGGACAGCCGGTCGAGGAAGATGTACGGCGGTTTCGACTGGCAGCCGCAGGCGTGTCCTACTCGTTCCGGGCGCCCGCTGATGCTGACCATCTGATCCGCTACCGCTGGATCGTCGGTCATCAGGCCGCCTTCGTCGTCTGGCGTCTGCTTGCCCACCAGCTGAAAAGGGTCGTGTCCCGCCCGGGACCCGCAAAGGACGCGGTCGCCGCGGCCGCACGGCTCTACGACGTGTACTCACTTCTGTTCCTCTACACCGCGTCTTGTTCGGCTCAGCGGTACGCGGCCACGGTGCGTGCCGACATGGCAGCTAACCACCCGGCGTTCAGCGGTGAGTGGGCCCCGGACCACCATCTGATCCCTGCGCTCACACGCCAGGCTCGCGCCATCCGCCCCCAAGAACTCGTCAGCGCCCTGGATCTGGCTGCGCGGTTCAATCAGCGCGTGCACTGGGCTATTGCGGAGAAACTCGTTCCTGACGGCGTATCCCTGTTGCAGGAGACCGGCCGCGGTCCCGGCAAGGCACCCGGTCCCGAGGAAGCCGAGATCTACGACGCCTTCTTCGGCGTACAGCGTTATCCGGTGTGCGAACGGGCTCTTTCCGCACAGGCCGCCCGCCGGGCGGCCCAGGTCATGTGCGACATCGCTCAACGCGGCCTGCACGGGCCAGACGCCTGCAGGCCGCGTTTCGAGGCCGCCCACGCCGCCCAGGCCGAGCGGTTGGAAAGCCAAACCACGGAGCTGTTGCTCGATTTCATCATGTTGTCACAGAGACACCAGGAGCGGGGAACACGATGAGCATCGCCGATCTCCACCAGGACCACGACGACGTCAAGACCGTGTCCATGACGCCGCCGCTGTACCGGTACCTGCTCGGGCGGGCCACGCCGCCGAACCCGGTGCAGCAGGAGCTGATCGCCCGAACCCGGGCTCTGGGCGGCCCCTTTGAGATGCAGGTACCCCACGAGCAAGCAGTCTTCCTCACCCTGCTGACCCGTCTCATCGGCGCCCGGCGGATCGTGGAGGTGGGCACCTTCACCGGGTACTCCACCCTCGCGTTCGCTCTCGGACTGCCCTCGGACGGCCGTGTGATCACGTGCGACCGCTCCGATGAGTGGACATCCATCGCCGTAGAGGCATGGCGGGCGGCGGGAGTGTCCGACCGGATCGATCTGAGGTTGGGAGCAGCCGCCGAGACCTTGCGGGCTCTGCCACTGGAGGAGGAAATCGACCTGGTCTTCCTCGACGCCGACAAGCCTGGCTACCTGGATTACTGGGAGCAACTGGTGCCCAGGGTCAGGCCCGGCGGCGTGCTGCTCGCGGACAACGTGCTCTACGGCGGCGAGGCCGCGGATCCTGCGGCCACCGGCAACGCCGAGGCCATCCGCGCTTTCAACGACCACGTCCTGAAGGACACACGCGTGGAGTCCGTCATGCTGCCCATCGCCGACGGCCTCACTGTCGCCCGCAAGATCGACGGTCTGGGATGACGCCACCGCTGCGAGGCCGCACGGTTCTGCTCACCGGCGGCGGCAGGGGTCTGGGCAGGTACTTCGCCGATGTTCTCGCCGACGCGGGCGCCCGTCTGGTCCTCACGGGCCGAGACCCGGAAAGCTTGGAGAAGGCGGCATTTGAGCTGTCGACCCGCGGCGCGCAGGTACTCGCCCTGCCCGGCGACGTGACCGTCCCGGAGACGATGCCGCGGGTGGTGAAACGGGCGGCGGGCCATTTCGGCACCGTCGATGTCCTCGTCAACAACGCCGGTGCAGCCGGGCCGATAGGACCGACCTGGGAAGTGGACGAAGACGACTGGCTGCACACGATGCGGGTCAACTTCGAAGGCTCCTGGCGCGCCTGCCGCGCCGTGCTGCCATTGATGCGGGCCCAGCGCAGTGGACGCGTCATCAACATCGTCAGCGCCGCGGGCCGGGACCGCTGGCCGCACTGCTCCGCCTACTCCGTGTCCAAAGCGGCTTCCATCAAGCTCATCGAAAACCTCGGACCGGAACTGCGCAGTCACGGAGTGGCTGTCTTCAGTTTTCACCCCGGTCTCCTCGACATCGGACTGACCGGAGACCATCTCCGGCGCCCGCACTCCGGCGATCCCCAGGAGGACCGGGTCAAGGACTGGCTGCACAAGCAGCACGACGCCGGCGCGTTCAGCCGGAACGAGGACGCCGGGCGTATGCTGCTGCGTCTTGCGGACGGGACGGCCGACGCCCTCTCAGGTGGCTACGTCACCGTGGAAACCGCACTGCCCGCTCGTCGGGAACGGACCTGACGGAGGTAATCCATGCGCAATGAAGGACTGGGATCACGGCCCTCCCGCCGGGCCCGCAAGACCCCGCACCGAACCGCACTGATCCACCATGGCAGGTCCACCAGCTATGCGGACTTGTACGACCGCACCACCAGGCTCGCTCACGTGCTGTGCGCCATGGGCGTCCGACGCGGCGACCGGGTCGCCTACCTGGGCCCCAATCACCCCTCGTACCTGGAGACGCTCTTCGCCGCTGGGACGCTGGGTGCGGTGTTTCGTGCCGCTCAACATCCGGCTTGCGCCCCCTGAGGTCGCGTATCAGCTCGCCGATTCCGGGGACCGCGGCGGGCGTGGAGCTCCTCGAGACGCCCCATTACACCCACAACTTCGCCTACGCGCACCCGAACTTCTCGTTCACCGACGTCGAGGTCGGTGAGACGGCATACGCTTCCAGCGGGCCGGGGGCGGGCTGCCACGGCAGCCGCTTCGTCATCTCCGGCTCCGCGGGCTGTAGTTGACGCCTTCACTACACGGCCTACTCCCGCACAGACCCGCCGTCAACAAACCACCGATAGGAGCTCCCCCACCCGCACCGGGGTCAGGAGTCCCATATTGTTCCGTGAGCGGGGATTCCGAGTCGTTCCAGGCCGTGGACGACTTGCCAGGTGAGTTTCTTGTTGGAGATGCAAACCACTGCTTCGGCGTTGAATTCATTGAAGGCCTGGCGAGCCACACGGTGACGCATGCCATACGCACCAGTCTGATCTGATGCCAGCTCAGGCTGCTTCGCCGCGGCGGACATCCCGGCATTCTCGGCATGCCGGGTGCGGATCGTTCCACTGGGTCTCTTCGGGTCTCGTCGGCGCGGTCGGCCTCCCCGGGACGGGGAGTGGATCACCGAGGCGGCCGACCGCGCAACGGCCGCCCCAGAGCTCGGGGACCCGGGCGGCCGAACGAACAACACGCTGACTACGACTTCGGGGCCGAGCAGAGGGATCCGGTGCCTGTCCGAACCTTCCATCGTGGCTCGTGTACGAGATCACCAGAGGTGTAGGGACGGGTTCTCAGGCATACGAGGGTGTCTCGAACCACTGCAAGGCATTGAACGCACTGCCCGGCAGGTGAGCGGAGCACGTGTGCGGTCGAGCCGCCCCGTGTTCGTTCAGCAGTCGGCTGACCGTGTCGAGGCGGGCGGCAAGAGCTCGCTCTCCGCCGCTGATACGGGATCGGGCAGGCGGCTGCGCGCGCTCGACCAGGGCGTGCAGCGTGGGGGCCTCGTCCTTCGGCTGATTCCGGTGTCGCCACAGTCCGGTGGTGAGGTCGAAGGCGTAGTCCGGCAGCAGGGTCCACCCGAAGGCGGCCACAAGCTGGACGGCCTGCACGAGATAGCCGAACTCGGCCTCCGAGATGGCGTAGTGGAAGCTCAGGCGTGCCCACCCCGGCTTGAGGCCCTCTTCTCCTGCGAGGATCGCCTTCTCGAACTGCCGGGAACGGTCCATGCCAATGCCCAGAAGCCGGTGGCCATACGGTCCGGCGCAGGAGCAGCCGCCGCGGGCCTGGATGCCGAACAGGTCATTGAGGAGCGCCACGACGAAGTTGTGGTGGAGGTAGTGGCCACAAGGGGCTTTCACCGTAAAGGAGACGATGGGCAAGCGCTCGGCTCGCGGGTTGCCGAGGACCTCGAGTGCGGGGACGGCGGCCCATGCGGACAGCGCGCGGCGCAGGAAGTCCTGCTCGCGGCGGTGTATCGTCTCCGTTCCGACCAGGGTCTTGAGGTGCACAGCCAGGCCGGCCCGGATCGACTCGACGATGGCAGGGGTACCACCCTCGTTGCGATGCACCGGATCGGTGAGGTACTGGTGGTCCTGCGGGCTGGCGTAGCAGACCGTACCGCCACCCGGCAGCGCCGGTATGCGGGTGGTGCACAGGTCGCGGCGTACGGCCAGGACACCGGGGCTGCCCGGTCCTCCGACGAACTTGTGGGGGGAGAAGTAGACGGCGTCCTTGGCGGCCTGAGGGTCTCCCGGCACTGACATACGGATGTCCGTGTAGGGAGCCGCGGCCGCGAAGTCGAAGAACGCCAGAGCGCCGTGTTGGTGCAGCAGCCGCGACACGGCGTCGGTGTCGGTGAGGATCCCGGTGACGTTGCTCGCCGCCGAGAACGCCCCGATGCGCAGCGGGCGGTCAGCGTACGCCTTCAAGTGGCGCTCCAGACAGGCGAGGTCGATGTGCCCGTCCTCGTCCTCCGGCACGGCGACCACTTCGGCGATGGTCTCGCGCCACGGCAACTCGTTCGAGTGGTGCTCGTACGGGCCGACGAATATCACGGGGCGCTGGTCGCAGGGGATGTGGCGGGCGAGGCGGTAGGACTGATCGAGGGAATCGGGCAATCGCAGGCCGAGTAGGGTAATCAGCCGGTCCACCGCCGAGGTGGCCCCCGAGCCGCAGAACAGGATGCAGACACTGTCGTCGGCGCCGATCGCCTCTGCGACCAGGCGTCTGGCCTCCTCGCGCCGAGCCGTGGTGACCCGGCCGGTCAGCGTCGCCTCCGTGTGTGTATTGGCGTAGAACGGAACCACCTCATCGCGGATGGCGTCCTCGACGAACGTGAGCGCTCGCCCGCTCGCGGTCCAGTCGGCATAGACCAGAGGACAGGGCCCGTACGGCCCCGCCACCTCCGTCGTCCTTCCCGCCATCGCCGCGCGCATGCGCCGTATCAGCTCGGATTCGGCGGCCTCGGGAGCCGGCGGGGGGATCGGCACCAGCCCGGGACAGTGATCACCCGGGACGTCTCGGAATTTGAGCGACAGTGTACGCATAGCCGGATTCCTCAGCTCTCTCGTGCAGCGAGCTCACGCTGACTCCTGACACCGGGCGGGCAGGTGCCTCGGGGGGGTGCCGTCGGCCGCCACCGACACGGGAAGGATGCGCCCGAGCGGCACAACTGCTCACCAGCGAGCTCCACCAGCCTCAGTACCGGTGAAGCTAAGGCACCCCACAGGCCCCTCTGAGCACTCGGCAGCGGGAAAGGGCGGGACGGGAAGGTGATCGTCCCGTTCGGGCATGCCGTCAGCCATCCGGTCTCCGAGTGCACGGACCGATCTCGCGCTTGGCGTCATGGCCTGAAACGTGAAGCGCCCGACTCCGTCCGGGGCCTGCTGCTGGACCGGGAGCTGAACCCTGGGGTCCAGGATCGCCATTCCCGCTGGGCCACTGGGTCAGGCGCGGGCTTGCGATACAGGGCGGATGCGCGAAAGGGCAACTCCTCAGGGACCGATGGCTCAGAACTTCCTCAACTGGAACCGCTCTCAGGCGAGTTGAGCTCTAACCTCATGCCAATCTCCCAGCGACTCATCAAACCCAGGAGCAGTCCTATGGCAGGCGGCGGACAGCAGTCGAGTGCACAGTCGACCCGGAACGGCATCCAGGCTCTGGAATCCGCTCGCAACGGCGTCACGCGGTGCCGTCAGGACGTGGATGCCACACGTGGCAACCTCTCCGCGGCGTACCGGGGCAGTGACGGAGGGCAGTTCGGTGAGCTGCTGCGGCTGTGGGACGAGCAGTGCGGCGTGATCCAGAAGAACCTCCAGGACATGGTCGACGCGCTCGATCTGAGTATGAAGCAGCACCAGCAGACCCAGACCTCCGCGGGAGAGGCCATCGCCCACGCCTCCCACGCCTCGGACTCGGTCTTCCAGCAGCTGAACGGCTGATCCGCGCGCCGCCCCCTCCCCGCACCGACGACCGAGACGAGACTTCTGATGAGTGACAACCTCACCGACGGACACATCTACGTCGCCTACTCCCACGTGCAGAACGCGGCGGACGACATGGTCAGCCAGACCAGGGCGATCGCCACCACCCTGGCCAACCTGGAAGCGGAACTCAACGAGCTGAAGAACACCTGGTACGGCGCCGACGCCGACGTCTACCGGCAGAAGCAGGCCACGTGGGACCAGGCCGTGCGGAACATGGAGCAGCTGCTCACCTCGCACGCCGGCCTGCTGACGGACATCTCCGCCAACTACAAGTACAGCGAGAACTCCCTGTCCCAGATGTGGTCCGAGGTCACCATCGGCCGCTGAGCCACCCCGGCCGGCGCGAGCGATCCCCCGCGTTCGCGCCACCACCCGCCGCCTGGCCCCCGTTCCGGGCGGCGGGCGAGTACTCAGGAGACTGACAGTGACCGATCTCGATCTGACGCACCTCAACGCCAAGGAACTGAACAGGTTCATCGAAGAGGTGGCCGAGTTCAGCAATGCGCTGAAGGCGATCCGCGAGGACAAGCCCTCCGTGCCCGCGCTCAGGAGTCTGGTGGAGGGAGTCTCCACTGGCGACACGCTGAACCAGAACAGGGTCCTCGCCATCGGCACCATGGCCGGCGACGAGCTGACGCATGGCAAGACCCTGGTCGAGGGGCTGACCAAGGCCGCCAAGTCCGTCGACGACGTCTTCGCGGCACAGCAGACCCTGTTCAAGGACATCGAGCGCGACCTGCAGACGACCATCGACACGCTGCTGAGGAACCAGAGCGACAGTCTGACCGCCATCGAGGGCGAGAAACTGCTCGACGCCTTCTCGAACATCGACAACGACCTGGCCGACCGTCCGACCTCCCGATCCTGAGCCGTCCCCCTCCTCCTCCCGGGAGTTCCCCGCTGTGGCTGACAACACCTCCGAAGACGACTACTGGTCCACGGCCGTCTCCAGCTTCACCGGGTACAAAATGCCCGAACGGGGCAAGCTGTTCGAGAAGCTCAAGAGCGGCGAGGGTGTCCCCCTTTTCCGGCACGGCATCCAGTCCCTTGACATGAGGGCCGTGCAGCAGGGCGACCTCGGCCTGCAGCAGGGCGTCCAAGGCCGAAACCAGCGCAAGGGCGAGGACTACGACATAGTCTTCTACTCCTCCTCGGGCGGTGACGGCAGTCACAACGGCATGAAGATGCATCGGGTCCGGATCGTGATGATCGGCGTCATCCCCGACGCGAATGGCCGGGCCACGTTCTTCTCCGAGGACGACCCCCTGGGCGACGGGTGGGGTGACAACAACACCTTCACCGGCATCGAAAAAATCCAGTGGGACGCGTCCGACATGGCCCGGTACATCTTCGGAGGCAGGAGAGCGCTGGGGGCGCTCACCGATTCGTACAGCACCAAGGACTTCAGCTACGCCGGACAGTCCGTGCCGGACAGCAGCGCCGTCGATCTGCTGTCGTTCACCCGTACGGCGCAGTCGTTCGACAGGGCGAAAGCATTCCTCGCACAACAGGCGGAGACGCTGGGGCAGTGGGAGAAGGCCCTGGGCTCGGAGCAGTCCGCCTGGCGTGGAAAGGCCGCCGGGGTCTTCCGCGGGCTGGTCAAACAACTGCACAAGAACTACGACGGTTACGCCGACCAGCTCGGGGGCAAGGGCTACCAGGGCGCACACCTCACGGTCGACGGCTACCTGCCCACGTCCAAACCTGGTCACGCGGTCACGGTCGCGCAGCGCAATCTGCTCGCCCAGGCGAAGACGTTGGAGTACGCGTGGCAGGACTGGGCCGACTCCGGTCGGCATGACCCGCACCGCGTGGTCAACGGCCTGCTGGACGACCTGGTCACGTGGCTGATCGCCAACAACCTCCCCCATGTGCTGAAGCACGACGGCGGGAGCGGCCCGATGGGCTCGCAGCTAGCCTCGACCTATTCCAGTACTGCCGCCTTCCGCCAGGTCCATCCCGTCTACGGGGACCTGACGAATGACTCGGCATGGAAGAGACTGGGCGAGAGGGCCGTCAGGATATGGCGGGAGACTCAGGATGCCTACCTCGAGAAGCCGGCCCGCAACGCCCTGTCGCGTCTCGGCAATCAATGGCTGCAGACCTCGAAGGACGTCGCCGTCGCGCTGCGGACCAGGGACACCACCCCTCTGACCGAGGCATACAGGAAGGAGGAGGCTCGGCTCGCGAAGGAGAAGGCCGAGAAGGAGGGCGACTCCCTCAGCAAGACCCTCAACAGCCTTGGCGGCTTCGGCAAACAGATGAACAAGGCCATGGAGGACTTCGGCAACAACATGGGCAAGGGGCTGGGGGGCTTCGGTAACCAGCTGAACAAGGGCCTGAACGACTTCGGCCAGGGCATGAACAAGAACCTGAACGACTTCGGCGAAGGCATGAACAAGGGCCTGAACGGGGCCACCAAGGGCATCGGTGACAACGTCAGCAGCCTGAACAAGGGTCTGAACGACTTCGGCCAGGGCCTGAACAAGGGCCTGAACGGGGCCACCAAGGGCATCGGCGACACCGTCAGCAGCCTGAACCAGGGGGGTATCGGCGGCTACCTGGGCGGAATCCTCGGCGGCAACGGGAACCCCACGCACAGCTCCGATCCGTCGGCCAAGAACACCGCCGGCGGCATCAGGAATCCCGACGGCAGCACCACCGTGCTGAACCCGGACGGCTCACTGACCACCAAATACCCGGACGGGTCGGTCCACACCGTCAACCCCGACGGGACCATCCCCATGCCGCAGCCATTTCCGTCACCGGGCACAGTCACCACGCCCAGCGGCTCCACCACGAAGCTGAACGCGGACGGCACACTGACGACGACCTACCCGGACGGCACGAAGGAGACCGTCGATCCGTCCAAGCACACGGTCTCCACCACCACACCCGACGGCAAGACACACACCGACTCCCTGCGCCCCGGCCATCAGTTCACCAACCCCGACGGCAGCACCACCGCCCTCAACCCCGACGGCTCGCTGACCACCAAATACCCGGACGGGTCGGTCCAGACCATCAACCCCGACGGGAGCGTCACCACCACGCAACCGCATCCGTCATCGGGCACGGTCACCACGCCCAGCGGCTCCACCACGAAGCTGAACGCGGACGGCACACTGACGACGACCTACCCGGACGGCACGAAGGAGACCGTCGATCCGTCC
>NZ_JBITJV010000069.1:25621-27643 GCF_044460385.1 Streptomyces sp. NPDC050121
CAGCACCACCGCCCTCAACCCCGACGGCTCGCTGACCACCAAATACCCGGACGGGTCGGTCCAGACCATCAACCCCGACGGGAGCGTCACCACCACCACCGACCTGAACGGCTCGTCCACCGGCAAGCACACCCCGGGCAGCGGCGGCCACTCCGGCACCTCCGGTCACTCCGGTCACTCCGGCAGCGATACCTCCGGGCTGAACCATCATCTGCCGTCACCGAGTTCGTTCGACCTTCACGACTTCGACACCTCCGGTCTCAACGCCCACCAGCCCATGAGCACACCGCTCAACCCGGCACTGGCCGGCGGAACCGCCGCCACCGGGCACGCGGGCGCCGACTCCTACGAGGACTACGACAGCATCCCGTACGCCGGTCGCGCGCTGGGCGCACCCACCGATGACTCCACCAGCTCCTCGGCTGCCCAGGAGAGCACCGGCGGCATGCCGCTGAACCCCATGGCGTTCGGTGGCATGGGCGGTATGGGTGGCATGGGCGGCATGGGTGGCATGGGCGGAGGCGGCACCGGCGGATCGAACGGCGAACGCGTCCGCTCGGTGCTCAGCGACGGCGACGGCGCCGCCCTGCGCCGACGGCGGAGGTCCCGGGGGGCCGCGTCGGCCGACGACGAGGAGGACGTGGTCGTCACCAGGGGCGGACGGCCCGTCACGGCCTCCACCCCGTACGCCCCCATGGGGATGGACGGCGGTCAGGGTGGCCGGTCCACCGAGTCCGGCGACCGCGTGCGGTCGAACTGGGGGACGGAGGAGG
Source organism: Streptomyces sp. NPDC050121 (assembly GCF_044460385.1). Lineage (NCBI taxonomy): Bacteria > Bacillati > Actinomycetota > Actinomycetes > Kitasatosporales > Streptomycetaceae > Streptomyces > Streptomyces sp. NPDC050121. The sequence goes on from NZ_JBITJV010000069.1 coordinate 26,395, forward strand.
ACGACGACGTGTGGGGCACGGACGAAGGCGGCGCTCCGGCGGTGATCGGACGATGAGCGGAGGCAGAACGATGAACGACGGTGGCGCAAAGGACACGTCCGGGGAACCGGTGGCGCAGGAGGCGTCGATCGAGCAGCGGCTGGCCCAGGCGATGGCCGAACTCGAAGCCACCCAGAAGGCTGTGGCCGAGGCGGAGGAGGAACTGCGTCATGCATCCTGCACCGTGCGCTCCAGGGACCGTGCGGTCGAGGTCACGGTCGGTCACCAGGGCGAGCTGACGGAACTGCGGTTCCTGGACGGCAAGTACCGGAACATGACCGCCGGTGAGCTGGCCGGCAGCGTCCTGGAGGCGGCGGAGCGCGCCCGGACGCAGATGTCCCGGCAGGTGATGGAGACGTTCGAGCCCTTCACCCGGCCGAGCGACGCCGTACCCGAGATGACCGGTATGGACGTCGACTGGGCCGCGATCTTCGGTCCCGGTGTCCAGGAGACCGCGCACACCGCCCCCGGCGGCCCTTCCAGGAACCGCCTGCGCGACGAGATCCACGAGGACACGGAGGACGAGCACGATGTCTGACACCGGCGGCGCCTACAGCGCGAACGCGGACGAGGTCCGCAGGGCGGCGGAGCTCATCGACAAGATCGCCGCCATGTCCGGTGCCATCGTCGGCGACTTCGCCGAGGGGGCGAGGGCGACCAGCGGCTGGGAGGGCGATGACAGCTACGGCCGGTCGCTGCGTACGAACCTGGACAGGGAACTGACCTCGACGACCGACACCGGCAGGGCGGTCGCTGAGGCGATCGGCGCCGTCTCCCACGGCAGTCTCGAGAACGCACGGAACATCCTCAAGACCCAGGCCGGAAACCTCGACGCGATCCTCACGTCACGGGGCGCGGGCAGCACCGGGACCGGCAGAAAGAGCTGATACGACATGGCGATCCAGGCCTCGACGCCGGTGAACAACATGCTGTTCGTCCTCACCGGCGAACGCCTCATCCAGGCGAACGAGGACCTGGCGCGCGAGAGTCACGCACCGTACCGGAAGCTGGCCAGGAATCTGGACGAGCTGTCCGACCTGGTCGAGAAGTCGATCGGCAGCGCGGCCCGCGCGCTGCCGCCCCAGGCCGGCCAGAACTACGTCCGCGCGATGCGCATGTTCGTGGACCAGGGCGGGACCGCCAATCTCAAGCAGTTCTCGCGGCAGCTGGACGAGGTCGCCGACAACAGGGTCAGGACCTCCTACCAGAT
>NZ_JBITJV010000070.1:0-27480 GCF_044460385.1 Streptomyces sp. NPDC050121
GCCACAGCGTTCACGGCTTCTTCCCCTCGGGGCACGCCAGCCTCAGCAGCTCCCGTTTGGGGAACAGTCACGGTGACCGTTCCCCAAACGTATGCGCAAGGCATCCATTCCGGAAGTAACGGTCCTTGACCTGCTGATTCGGGGTTCAGAAATAGGCACCGGGCTTGTCCTACCCTCCAAATGTGGGTCTGAGCTGGTCATTCGTAAGATCAGCGGGCCCAGGGGTTCCGGGTATGGCTGTGAGCTTGTCGCCGTTGGATCGCTCAAGAACTTGGCCGCCCGGGAGCCCCGCGACGACTCGACCGCTAATTGGGATACGCGACTCGGTCGCTGTGTAGGACAACGTCGGCAAGGTCGTCTGCCGCCTCGACCTGGATGTCTAAAGCGAGGCGTCTGCCCACCTGGCAGCCACGAGGTGTCGCGGTCCGGCACTCGAACATCCCGAAATCCAACCGCTCCTTCGGAATGCTCTCATCAACGGATTAAGGATCTACAGAGCTTCTTCGACTGCCACGGCGGGCGTTTGCCCACTTCGGCGGGGTGGCGATGACGATCGTCTATGACGCACGAAGACCATCGTCCGCGGCGCGTCGCTCCGGGCGAGGCGGTCCCGCTGCATGCGGAAGCGGTCGGGTTCGCCGGCCATTACGACTTCGATATCGACATCCTGGCCGCCAGCTCACCGGCAAGGGACGCGTCGAACGACAGGTCCTCATCGTCCGTGAACACGTTCTGTCCAGCCGATCTTTCTCCTCCGTCGAGGAGATTGACGCCGATGCCGGTGAGGAAGTCGGCGTCTCCCTGGCTGGGATGTTCCGGGAGCCGGTGCCCGACTCCCGGAGCACGTGCAGGATCACGTCGCCGCTCTCGCCGTGTGCGGTCAGCGGAGCAGTGATCCCCAGCCGCCGTCGATCGGAATGGCCAGCCCCGTGAGGTACGAGGAGCGTTCCGAGGCGAGGAAGAGGGCGAGTTCGGCGACCTCCTGCGGGGTGCCGCCGCGTTGCATCGCCGGCTTCTGGAGCTTCTCCGGGGCCGCCTGGACCGCGTTCTGGCCCATGTCGGTGAGGATGATGCCGGGGCAGAGGGAGTTGGCCCGGATCCCGTCGGTGGCGTACTCGGTCGCCGCCGCCCGGGTCAGTGCGATGACGCCGGCCTTCGCGGCCGAGTAGACGCCGGCATAGGCGCCGGAGGTGGCCAGAGCAGCCAGCGAGGCCCAGTTGACGATCGCGCCGCCGCCGGTGGCGCGCATGGTACGGATCCCGTGCTTGGTGCCGAGGAACACGCCCTTGAGGTCCACGGCCATGATCCGGTCGTACATCTCCAGGGTGGAGTCGGCGAGCGGGGCACCGTCGGCGATGCCGGCCACGTTCAGCACCGCGTCCACGCGGCCGAACTCCCGTACCGCTGTCTCGAACATCGCGACGACCTGGTCCTCCTGCGAGACGTCGCAGTGGACGGGTACGACCGCTTCGCCGAGTTCGGCCGCGGTGTCCTTCTCCTTGCCGCTGATGTCGGCGGCGACGACCCGGGCGCCGTGCTGGACGAACAGCTCAGCGCAGGCCTTGGCCATGCCCGCGCCGGCTCCGGTGATCACTGCGACTTTGCCATCCATGTCACCCATGCGACTTCTCCTTCATCGTGGTGGGGGGGGCAGACCTGCCGACGGGCTCGTCGGCAGGTACGGAGGTTGACGGGGCGTCACGCCTTGACGACGGCGGACTTCTCCCGGGTGAACTCCAGGACGGCGTCGTGGCCGTAGCCGCTGTCCTTCACGCCGCTGAACGGCAGTTCGTAGCGCGTCTGGCGATAGGTGTTGACCCACACGTTGCCCGCGTCGAGGTCACGGACGAAACGCAGCGCGCGGGCCAGGTCTCGGGTCCACACCCCGGAAGCGAGGCCGTAACGGCTGTCGTTGGCGAGCGCGAGGGCCTCGTCGTCGGTGTCGAAGGGGATGACCACGGCGACGGGGCCGAAGATCTCCTCCTGACAGATGCGCAGCGAGTTGTCCGTGGTGGTGAAAAGGGTGGGCTCGACCCAGTAGCCGCCCGGCAGTTCGGGGACCAGCTGGGGGCCGTGCCGGCCACCGAAGACCAACTCCGCTTCCCGCGCACCGGACTTGAGATGGCCGACGACGCGGTCGTACTGCTCCCGGGAGATGAGGGGGCCCATGGTGGTGCTGTCGTCGGCCGGGTCGCCGAGGACGATTCCCTCGGTGATCGCGCGGATGCGCTTCAGCATCTCGTCGAGGACGGGCCGCTGGACGAGGATCCGTGAGCCGGCCACGCACACCTGTCCCGCGTTGCCGGTGAAGACGGACTCGACCGTCACGCCCTGCGCGGCGGCGTCGAGGTCGGCGTCGGCGAAGACGATGTTGGGGGACTTGCCGCCGAGTTCGAAGATGCTCGGGGTGAGGTTGTCCGCCGCGGCCCGCTGGATGGCCCGGCCGGTCTCCGTCGACCCGGTCATGGTGATCTTCCGGACGTCCCGGTGCCGGACGAGGGGGACCCCGGCGTTCCCGCCGGTGCCGGAGACGATGTTCAGGACCCCGGGCGGCAGCACCTCGGCGACGAGTTCGGCGAAGCGCAGCGATGACACGCTCGCCTGCTCCGGGGGTTTGACGACCACGGTGTTGCCCGCCGCGAGCGCCATGGCCGCCTTGTTGCACAGCATCGCCAGCGGCGCGTTCCACGGCACGATCGCCGCGACGACGCCGTAGGGCTCGCGCCGGGTGAAGCCGAAGCTGGCCGGGTCGAGCACCACGCTGTCGCCGGTGACCGCCTCCAGCGTCCGGCTCGCGGCCTGGTTCCACACGAATGCCATGCCGATTCCTGCGCGCTGGATGTTCTCCCCCAGGAGGCGGCCGTTGTCGCGGGTCTCCAGCCGGGCCAGTTCCTCGCCGTGTTCGGCGAAGACCTTCGCCACCTGCTGCAGGTAGTGGCCGCGGACCGCCGCCGGCAGCGCCGACCAGCCGGGGAAGGCCCCCTTCGCGGCCCTGACCGCGGCGTCCACATCCGGCTGGCCGCCCGCGGGGATCTGCGCCCAGACCTCCCCTGTCGCCGGGTTCTCCGCGTCGAGCCATCGCCCCGACTCCGGTGGACGCAGCGTCCCGCCGATCAGGTTCCGATACGCCTCAGTCATGCTTCGCCTCTTTCCGGGAGTGAACTGGCCTCCGCCCACGAACGGGCGGGGACGGATCGCCATGCGGCGCGATGGCGCACGTCATGACATCCAGGGCGTGAAGCCGCTAAAACGATTGGAAGCTATCTCTTTTATGAAGCAGGCGTCAACGAAGGGAAAGGCCACTTCACGTGGCTCTTTTCCACTCATCCTCATGGATGCGACCTAGGGATGACCGCGTCAGCGCGACTTACTTCTCAAGTAGGTTGCCCATCGATCGCAAATAAATGAGAGTTTCTATCAGAACAGAAGGCCGAGCGGTTCATCCCAACGGCTCAGCAAAGGAGACATCTCATGCAACTGGCAGCCGACATCGGCGCCCCCGGCCGCAGGTCCGGCTCATGAACCGGATCGTTGTAGTTGGCGCGTCGGCGGGCGGACTGGCCACGGCGGAGGCACTGCGCCGTGCGCGCTACGAGGGTGCGATCACGCTCGTCGGCGACGAACCCTATGCCCCCTACGACCGCCCGCCTCTGTCGAAGCAACTCCTCAAGGGCGACTGGCAGCCGGACCGTCTGGCGCTGCGCCCGGCGGCGGACCTCGACGCCCTCGGCCTTGACCTGTGCCTGGGTGCGACCGCCATTGGGCTGGACCGGAACTCCCGCCAGGTGTACCTGGCGGACGGCAGCCGGGTGTCGTACGACGCGCTGGTCGTGGCCACCGGCGTCCGTCCGCGCCGCCTGCCGGGCAGCGAGGGGGTGTCCGGTGTGCATGTGCTGCGCACGGTCGAGGACGCGCTGGCACTCAAGGAACGGCTGCGGCCGGACCGGCGCCTGGTGATCGTCGGAGGTGGGTTCATCGGGGCGGAGGTGGCGGCCACGGCCCGTGCGCTGGGCGTCGCTGTGACTCTCCTGGAGGCGGGCACAGTCCCCATGGGCCAGGCCGTCGGCGACGAGGCCGGACGGTTCCTGACCCGGATACACCTGGCCCACGGCGTGGACGTGCGCACCGGCACCTCGGTCCACGAGCTCCGGAGCTCCGCCGGCCGGGTCACCGGTGTCCTGCTGTCCGACGGCAGCGTCCTGCCCGCCGACGACGTCCTCGTGGCCATCGGCTCCCTGCCCAACACCGAATGGCTGGACGGCAGCGGCCTGGACATGCAGGACGGGCTGGTGTGCGACGAGTACTGCGCCGCCGCTTCCGACATCTACGGAGTCGGCGACGTGGCCCGCTGGCACAACTCGCTCTTCGACACTCCGATGCGCATCGAACACCGTACGAACGCCGCCGAGCAGGCCATGGCCGCCGCCCGCAACCTCCTCACCCCCGACCAGCGACGGCCGTTCGCGCCGGTCCCCTACTTCTGGTCTGACCAGTACGACGTCAAGATCCATGCGTACGGGCATCTGCGCGGCCACGACGAGGCGCTCGTCCTGAAGTCCGAGACCGCGCAGTTTCTCCTGGTCGCCTACCGCCGGGGCGAACGGCTGGCCGGCGTACTCGCCGCAGGGCTGCCACCCAAGACCGTACGCGCCTGGCGCTCGCTCATCGCGGCCGGCACCGCCTGGACGGAAGCCGTCATCGGCGCCCCCGTCGTATAACCCCACATCCGCAGCTCCCGACCGGTACCCACGCCCCCACCCCCCACCCCACTGGAGGACCCATGAGCACGGCCACCGATCAGACCGGCAACCTCGATCTGCCGGCCTACCCCGCCGCCCGCTCCGGGCGCTGTCCGCTCGATCTCCCATCCGAGTACGAGCAGTGGCGGCTGGGCGACGGACTGCAGAAGGTGCGGCTGTGGAACGGCGAGACCGCATGGGTGGTCACCCGCCACGAGGACGTCAAGTTCGTCCTGTCCGACCAGCGGATCAGCGCCGACACCAACCGCTACCCCCGCATGCACCCGAGCGGGGAACAGCAGATGCCGGCCTTCCCGCGCATGGACGACCCCGAGCACGCCCGGATACGTCTCATGCTCACCAAGGACTTCACGGTCAAGCGTATGGAGGCGATGCGCCCCCAGGTGCGAGCGCTGGTCGACCGGTTCATCGACGAGATGACCGCCCAGGGTGACTCGGCCGACCTCGTCGAAGCCTTCGCCCTTCCGATGCCGTCCCTGGTCATCTCGCTGCTGCTCGGGGTCCCCTACGAGGACCACGAGTTCTTTCAGAAGCACAGCATCACGATCAACCAGCCGGACGTCACCCCCCAGGACAAGAGCCGCGCGAGTGCCGAGCTGTTCGGTTTCCTCATGGAGCTCGTGCAGCGCAAACAGCTCGAGCCCGGCGACGACCTGATCAGCAGGCTGATCGCCGAGCGCGTCGAGACGGGGGAGCTGAAGCCGGAGGAAGTGGCCATGAACGGCCTCGTCCTGCTCATCGCCGGGCACGAGACCACCGCCAACATGATCGGCCTGGGCACGCTGACCCTGCTGGAGCACCCGGAGCAGGCGGCCGTGATCCGGGACAGCGACGACCCCAAGGCGGTCGCCAACGCCATCGAGGAACTGCTGCGCTACCTCTCGATCGCCCAGGACATGATCTGGCGCGCCGCCCACGAGGACCTCGTCATCGGCGGCCAGAAGGTCGAAGCCGGCGACATCCTCGCCGTCAACCTTCCCGCCGCCAACCACGACCCGTCGTTCATGGACAACGCCGGGACCCTCGACATCACCCGCAACACCCGCGGCCACATCGCCTTCGGCTACGGCATCCACCAGTGCCTCGGCCAGAACCTGGCCCGGGTGGAACTGACGGAGGCGCTGCCCCGGCTCCTGCGCCGGCTGCCCGGCCTCCGCCTGGCCGTACGCCTGGAAGAGGTCCCGTTCCGCGCCACCATGGCCGCCTTCGGCGTCCACGAACTACCGGTCACCTGGTAGGGAGGGGCCCACAGACGGGCGGCCTCCACAGTGGAGACGCCCCCAGCGCCGCCACACCCGGGGAAACGTCAGGCGGCGCATCGTGGGACCGGCGGTTTGTGCCACCCCCCGACCGTCGGTCCCACGTCCCACCAGTACGTCACGCCGTGCAAGAACATGCTGAGCGCTCCGCGGGAAGCGCCTGGTCGCGCCGTCGATCGTCTGCGGCACCGTCGCGGCGCGACGCTCACCACACACGAGGGAGAGAAAGATGAGAGGCCTGCGTGGCAAGCGGATCGTCGTTGCCGGCGGATCCACCGGTATCGGTGCCGCCACGGCCGAACGGCTCGCCGAGGAGGGCGCGTCGGTGGTCATCGGCGACCTGAACTTCTCCGGTGCGCAGGCAACGGCCAAGCGCATCGCCGAGGGCGGAGGGACCGCGGTGGCCGTGTACTTCGACCTGGCCGACGAGGGCTCCGTGCAGGCGCTGATCGATCATGCCGTGGCCGAACTCGGCGGGCTGGACGGCCTGTTCAACGTGGGTGCCAATGTTCCGGACGCGGTGCCCGACCGGGACACCGACCTGCTCAGCATGGACCCGCAGGTCTGGCGCCGTACGTTCGAGGTGAACCTGCTCGGCTACAGCCTGGCCTGCCGGGCGGCCATCCCGCATCTGCTCGCCGCGGGCGGGGGTGCGATCGTGAACTGCTCCTCCGGAGGTGCGTGGTCCGGGCTGCCCGTGCTGCCCGCGTATTCGACCTCGAAGGCCGGGGTCAACGCACTGACCCGGCACATCGCCTCGCGCTGGGGCCGGGAGGGGGTCCGCTGCAACGCGGTAGCACCGGGCCGAGTCGTGACCGAGTCCCTGCAACGCCAAGGCACCCCCGTGCCGCAACCGGGGCACGAGATCCGCAGCACCCGATTCGGCAGGCCGAGCGACATCGCCGCGACGGTGGTTCTGCTGCTCTCGGACGACGGAGAGTGGGTCAACGGTCAGACGTGGTCGGTCTGCGGCGGCGCGAGCCTGCGGGAGTGAGAGAAACCGCGGGCGGCAGCCCCCCTTTGTCAGACAGACCGGGACCCCCGCGTCGGCGACCGCCGGAGCGGCTCCGGCGACGGAAGCACGGTGGGCCGCGCAGGCGCGAGGCCGTCGAGCATCAGGGTGATGTAGCGCTTCCAGCCGTCGCTGTCGGGCCGCACCGTGTGCAGAAGACTGAGCAGCATCACCGTGATCCGGTGGAGGTCGTCGGGAACGAGGTCGGCGCGGACATGTCCGGCGATCTGCGCCCGTCGGGTGACCACGATCAGTGCCTCGTAGAACGGTGCGGAGAGCTCCGAGGCCAAGGAGCCCGAATGGCGCACCGCGCCGAGCATGCCTCGTTCGTGTGCCGCGAAGGAGACCGAGGCCTCCCACAGGGTCGCGAGCCCGCGCAGGGGATCACTGTCCTCGAGCGCTCGGCTGATAGCGGGCGACATCTCCTCGGTGATCTTCTGGTCCAGCGCCGCCCGGACGAGTTGCTCTTTGTTCGGGAAGCGTCGGTACAGCGTCGCGATGCCCACACCGGCGCGACGGGCGATCTCCTCCAGCGAGGCGTCGGGGCCGCTCTCGGCGTAGATCTCGCGCGCGGCCCAGAGGATCTTCTCCGAGTTGCGGGCGGCGTCGGAGCGCAGTCGACGCGGAGTTTCAGCAGTCACCGCTCCACCTTACCAACCAATAGTCAACCATCTATTGGGTTATCAGCCTGATCCCGATAACCGATAGCGTCATCTCGGTTAGAGGGAATCCCCCCTCCCTCCCACCTAGGAGTAATCCATGCCGGTCACCCAGCCCGCCACGTACCCGTTCGCGGCCGAGAAGCTCGATCTCAGCCCTCTGTACTCCGCCCTGAGGAAGGAGCAGCCACTGAGCCGGATCCAGCTCCCGTATGGCGAGCCCGCCTGGCTGGCCACCCGCCACGCGGACGCGCGGTTCGTCCTCAGTGACCCCCGCTTCAGCCGAAACGAAGCCCTCCGGCGCGACGAGCCGCGCATGCGGTCCTTCCCCACCCCGCCGGACGCTCTCATGATCATGGACCCGCCGGAGCACTCCCGCCTGCGCCGGCTCGCGTCCAAGGCGTTCACCGTCAAGCGGGTCGAGGACTGGCGGCCCCGGGCCGAGCGGATCGCCGCCGATCTGGCCGACGGGATGCTCACCAAGGGCACCCCCTCCGATCTGGTCACCGACTTCGCGCTGCCGTTGCCGATCAGCGTGATCAGCGCCCTGCTCGGGGTGCCCTCCCAGGACCGGGGCGACTTCCACGTCTGGGCCGAGGCGTTCATCTCCACCACCAAGTACACGGCGGAAGAGGCGGCGAAGCACCGGGAAAGCCTGACCGTGTACATGGCCGGCCTCATCGCCGAGCACCGCGAGAATCCCCGCGACGACCTGATCGGCGACCTCGTCGCCGCACGGGACGAGGACGACCGGCTCTCCGAAGACGAGCTGCAGACCATGCTCTCCGGCATCCTCGTCGGCGGCTTCGAGACCACCGCCACCCAGATCACCAACTTCGTGTACGTGCTGCTCACCCACCCCGAACAGCTCGCGGCCCTGCGCGCCGATCTGGACCGGATACCGCAGGCGGTGGAGGAACTCCTGCGCTTCGTCCCGCTGTCCATCGGCACCACCTTCGCCCGCTACGCCCTGGAGGACGTCGAGGTCGGCGGGGTGACGGTACGGGCCGGCGAGCCCGTGATGGTCGCCCTGCACTCGGCCAACCGGGACGAGTCCGTGTTCACCTGCCCCCACCAACTCGACCTGGAGCGCCGCGAGGCCGCCCACGTCGCCTTCGGGGGCGGCATACACCACTGCCTGGGCTCCCCGCTGGCCCGGGTGGAACTGCAGGTGGCCCTGCACACCCTGCTCACCCGCTTCCCGGGCCTGCGGTTCCACGAGTCCGAGGCGGACGTCGTCTGGAAGACCGGAGTGCTCACCCGCGGTCCGGAACGCCTGCCGCTCACCTGGGACCACGCCTGACCTGCCCACCTGACACCAGACCTGCCCCCTACAGCGGACACCCCCACACCACAGGAGAGAACTGTGCACATCGAATTCGACGAGCCCAAGTGCGTCGCCGCGGGACAGTGCGTCGTGGCCGCACCCGAGGTCTTCGACCAGCGTGACGAGGACGGCATCGCCATCCTGCTCACCGAGACCCCCACCGCAGATCTGCACGAGGGCGTGCGGGAGGCCGCGGCGCTCTGCCCGGCGGCCGCCATCCGTCTAAAGGAGTAGCCGCGCACTCCCGCGCCCCGCAGCCGGGCCGCCGGCCCGGGCGGCGCTCCCCCACTTCCCCGGGGAGCGCCGCCTCACCCATGCGCCGTGCCACTTTCCTTCGCACGCCCCTCCTGAGAGGCCCATCCATGTCCGCAGCATCATCCCGGCCGCCCGCCGAGGAGACGCCCGCCGCTCCGCGAGCGAACGCCGTCGTGGCTGCCCTGGCCTTCGGCGGGATCGTGGTCTCGCTGATGCAGTCCCTTGTCATCCCCCTGATCCCCGAGCTTCCGGACCTCCTCAACGCCTCCCCCACGGACACGGCCTGGGCTGTCACCGCGACACTGCTCGCCGGCGCCGTCGCCACCCCCGTCATGGGACGGCTCGGTGACATGTACGGCAAACGGCGCATGCTGCTGTTCAGCCTCGCCCTCCTCGTGGCCGGCTCAGTGGTCTGCGGCCTCAGCGACTCCCTCTTCCCGATGATCATCGGCAGGGTCCTGCAGGGTCTGTCCGCGGGCGCCGTCTCACTGGGCATCAGCATCATGCGTGACGAGCTGCCCGCCGAGCGGCTGCCCGGCGCGACCGCCCTGATGAGCGCGTCCCTCGGCATCGGCGGTGCGCTGGGACTGCCCGCGGCCGCCCTGATCGCCGATCACTTCGACTGGCACGTGCTGTTCTGGACCTCCGGGGCCCTCGGCGTCCTAGCGGTGGCACTTGTCGTGACGATCGTCCCGGAGTCCGAGGTGCGCACGGGCGGCCGCTTCGACCTGGTGGGCGCGGCCGGCCTCGCAGCCGGTCTGGTCTGTCTGCTGCTGGCCGTGTCCAAGGGAGCCGACTGGGGCTGGAGCAGCACAACCACCCTCGGCCTGTTCGCCGCCGCAGCGATCGTGCTGCTCCTGTGGGGACGTTTCGAACTGCGCGTCAGCGCGCCGCTGGTCGACCTGCGCACCAGCGCCCGCCCCCAGGTGCTGTTCACTAACCTCGCGTCCGTCGCCATCGGCTTCTCCATGTTCGCACTGGCCCTGGTCATGCCGCAGCTGCTGCAACTTCCCGAGCAGACCGGCTACGGCATGGGCCAGGACCTGCTGGCCGTCGGTCTGGCCATGGCGCCGATGGGCCTGGTGATGATGGCCACGGCCCCGTTGTCCGCGCGCATCACCAAGGCGCGCGGCCCCAAGGTCACCCTGATGACCGGCGCACTGGTCGTGGCCGCCGGCTACGCGACCGGCGTCGTGCTGATGTCCGAGATCTGGCAACTGGTCGTGGTCGGCTGCATCGTCGGCGCAGGCATGGGGCTGGCGTACGGCGCCATGCCCGCGCTGATCATGGGCGCCGTACCAGTGTCCGAGACCGCCGCCGCCAACAGCCTCAACACCCTGATGCGTTCCCTCGGCACCTCTTTCTCCAGCGCTGTCGTCGGCGTGGTTCTGGCACAGCTGACCACCGACTTCGCGGGCCACGCTCTTCCGTCGGAGAGCGGCTTCAGGACTGTCCTGGCCATCGGCGCCGGTGCCGCCGCGCTGTGCTGTGCGCTCGCCGCCTTCCTGCCCCGCCAGCAGCCCGGCCCCGTCCCGGGGCACGCGCCGGCCAAGCCGTCGGAGCCAGCGAAGACCACCTCATAACACCTGGCACACGGCATCGCCACGCCTCTCGCGCGTTCGTCTCCGACGCGGGCGAGGCGCAGACAGACGCTACTGACAGCTTGGATCACCAACCGGCCAGGCCCCCGCATCTTCCGGATGAGGATCGGTAGTACTCCAGTAGCAATCGTCGCCTCGCAATTCGCTTCCAGGGTACAGGGGACACCTGGGAAACCGCTCCTACAGTGGGCTGGTCCCTGAAAAGACCCACCCCCGTGACTCGATTCACACTATTACCAGACAAGGACTTTTCGTGGGTTCTGTTCGAAACAATGAATGTCACTTCTTCAAGCGCACCGCAGGGCTCGCTGCAATCGCCGCTGGCTGCGGAATCATCGCCATCGCCCTGACGGCGGACAACAGCAGCACGCAAGCCGACGCGCCACGGAACTGCAACCTCGACGGAACGGTTTGCAACCCCTTCTGAACCGCGGATTCGAATCACTTATCGCTATTTTCGGATATCCGGTTCGCGCTCACCATTCTTCTTATGTCATTCAATTCTGACAGCCCCAGAAAACAATAGGAGTACGCATGCGCATCACGAAAGACCAGGTCGCCGTCATCACGGGAGGGGCCAGCGGCATTGGCTACGGCCTCGCCGAAGCCCTCGCCGAGCGCGGGGTGCGTCTGGTCATCTCCGACATCCGTGAGGAGGGCCTCGAGAAGGCGAAGGCGTCGCTGACGGCCGCCGGTGCCGAGGTCACCGCCGTGGTGGCGGACGTCAGCGACGAGGCCTCGGTGCGTGCCCTCGCCGACCGGACCGTCGCCGCGTACGGGCGTGTGGACCTGGTCTGCAACAACGCCGGCGTCGTCTCCCCTCCCGCTCCCCTGTGGGAACAGGAAGCGCGCATCTGGGAGTTGATGATCAGCGTCAAGGTGCTCGGTGTCGTCCACGGCGTCAAGGCCTTCGCTCCCCTGCTCATCGAGCAGGGGACGGGTCACTTCCTCAACACCGCCTCCTCGGGAGGCCTCGCTCCCCTGCCCGACCTGACGCCGTACACCACCACCATGCACGCGGTCGTGGGGCTGACCGAGACGCTCGATCTGGAGTTGAAGCGTGTGGCACCCGCGCTGGGCGCGACCGTGCTCTGCCCGGGGCTCGTCGACACGCCCCTCGGGCAGAACTCAGTGGCGCTCGGCGCCATCGATCTGCAAGCCGTCTCTCCAGCTGCGATGCAGAACGCCGCCGCGAACTTCGGCGGGAAACTCTCTGTGCGTGAGGTCGCGGACTCGGCGATCGCGGCCATCGAGGCCGGCCGGGTCCATGTCGCCCCGGGCGGCGACGTCGCCGAGCGAGCTCAGGCGCGCGTCACGGCCCTGCTCGCCGACATCGCCGAGTGCTGACTCCGCACGTATCGCTGCCAGCTGCCTGCAGGTCGGGTTCCCGGACCACGAATGCCTGTTGCCTGTTTCTGGCGAACCCCGGGAGCGGCAGCAACACCCCACGCCGTCCGAAGAAGCACCACCCCGGCCCCGTACCAGCGCGGAGACGCCGGGCGGGTCCGCTCAGCGCGGCCGGGTCGACGACGTCTTCGGGAAGCGGCACGTGCTGCTGCGCATGCACGGGAGCGCTCTGCCCGAGGTGTTCGAACATTCCGGAAGCAGACGACATCTGCGGGGCCCGTCAGGCCGAGCTGCGCGAGCCCTGTCCAAGGGTGCCTGCCCGGCGGTGTGGCCGCAGCGGACCTGATCGCCTTCGGCGTGTGCGACTACAGCGAGCTATATCTGCACCGCCATGACGGGACCATGCACGTCTGGATCCGACTGGATGAGCGCATGAGCGAGAACCCACAGGTCAGAGCCATCCTGGAACACAAAACCGGCGGGCCCGGAACTGCCCAGCCAGGCCGTGCAGTTCCGGGCCCGTATCGAAGAACTCTCCCGGCGACCAAGCGAACTCGACGCGGAGAGCGAGGAATCGTGTATCGCCCGCAAGACCCTTCTCACTCTCCGGCTGCCCTCACTCGCCACCGGGCCGGACCGCCCGACATCGCGGACCACCCCGCCGGCCAGCAGATCCTCACCGCCCTGGCCGACGCGGGCTGGCCGACTCGCGCCCGCGACCCCTGCCAGGCCCTCGACCTGCCGATCGGAGACATCGACGTCAACGGCGGCTACTGCATGACGTGACCGTCGTCCACGCCGTTCGCGGCCGACTGGCTCAGTACGTTGCGTGACCGGTGCGGGGCCACGGGCGACCGGTCGTCCGCTCGATGTCTGTGTTGAACTGCTCCAGATCATCGATGAAGCGTTCCAGACGCTCCGGCGTCCAGTCGCTGAGGGTCTGGTCCAGGCCGGATGCCGTTCGGTCCCGCTCCGCCTTGAGGCGGCTGAGCCCTTCCTCGGTGATGCGGAACTTGTGCACGATGCTGCCGCTGGGATCGATCGTGCGCTCGACCAGGCCGTTCTTGAGGAGAGCGGTCGTCTGGCGGTTGAGGGTGGAGGACGCGAGACCGAACGCCTCGACGAGTTCGGGAATCGACATGGGGCCCTGCGCCTCAAGGCGGCTGAGCAGGACGTATGCGCTGCGGTCGAGCCCGGCCTGCTTGCCCGGTCCCCGCGGTCCGGCCATGGTCATGTGCCGCATCAGGATGAGCAGCTCCCGCTCCATCCGCTGTGCCTGTTGCGCGTCCACTGGTGCCTCCTCTGCATTACACGGCCGGGAGAGCGACGCGACGCTCATACCGACCACAGCTCGATTTTGCATCATACACATGGGTAGCACTCTGCCATTGTTGTGCATGATGCACTTCAATCGTATGATGCAATCAATACGCATGATGCACAGCCATCGCGCTTTGCGCCCGAGTACGCCCATCAGGAGCACGTCATGGAAACACCGACCCCTGTCGCCGAGGTGAGCGGGCGAGAGCCGAATTCGCCCGAGGCAGACCGGAAGCGAGAGATCGTCAAGCGTGTCTTTCTCTTCCTCATCCCCTTCCTCATGGTCACGATGATGTACGCGACCTACATGGGGACCATGCACTCGCCGAAGACCCGGGACATGCCGGTCGCGGTGGTCGGCTCGGGGGCTGTGGCCGAGTCCGTCGTCGACGAGCTGAAGTCCGTGCAGGAAGGCGCCGCCGATCCCCGGCTGGTCGCCGACCGCGGGAAGGCGCTCGACCTGCTCAAGGACCGTGACGTCGCGGGTGTACTGCAGATTCCCGCGGCCGGCGGCACGGAGGCGACCGTCTACACAGCCCAGGGAGCCGGTGCCTCGCAGGCGAGCAAGGTCAAGCAGATCCTGGCCCCGGTGGCGGCGGGCCACGACTGGACGACCAAGACCCAGGACATCGCGCCCCTGCCCTCCGGGGACAGTGCGGGCATCGCCGTGCTGCTCGCCGCGATCGGCATGATCATGGTCGGGTACGTCCCGCTGAGCGGGATGATGACGGCGGTGCCCCACCTGCTCGCCCTGCGCAGGTTCCTGCCGCTGCTGGCTGGCTGGGCGGTGGTGACCAGCACCGTGACATGGCTGATCCTGGGGCCGATCGTGGGGGCAGTCGACGGTCACTACCTGGCGTTCGTCGGGATCGGACTGCTGGCGACAGGAGCCGTGGGCATCGGTCAACTGTTGTTCGCCAGGTTCCTGGGCGGGCTGGCGCTGCTGCCCGGCATGCTGCTGTGGGTCGTCTTCGGTGTGCCCTCCTCGAACCTCGCCACACCGATCTCCTCGATGCCCAGCTTCTTTGGCTGGCTGCACGATGTGCTGCCGCTGCCGGCCGCGGGTGAGGCGCTTCGGTCGGTCATCTACTTCGACGGCCGGGGAGTGGGCGAGCGTGTGCAGACACTCGCCATCTGGCTGGTCGCCGCCCTCGCGCTCGCCTTCGTGATGGAGCGCCGCAAGGGTGCCGTCCTCGCGGACACCCCGGAGTACGACAACCCCGATGCCCCGCGGCCCGCGATGTCCGGTGGCCCGGTGCGCTCCAAGCGGCTGCGGTACTTCGCGGTGGCTGCCTTCCCGCTGGCCATCCTCACCGCCGTCGTCGGCATGATGAGCGCCTCGCTGCACCAGCCCGAGATTCGCGACATGCCCGTGGTGGTCGTCGGCGCCTCCCAGGAACAGGCCGCACAGGCGGCCAAGGGCCTTCAGCAGGGTCTGGGCGACCTGGTCTCGCTGACCACCACCACCTCCCTCGACAAGGCGACCCACCAGATCCGCGAGCGCAAGGTCGTCGGCGCGTACGTACTGCCCACCACCAAGGGCGGTGAGGCGAAGCTCTACACCTCCTCGGCGGCCGGAGCCGGCCAGCACAATGCGCTGCGCGGCATGTTCCAGCAGGTCGCCCAGAGCCAGCAGACCCCGCTCGCGACGACCGACCTCACGCCGCTCAACGCCTCCGACTCCAACGGCAGCAACAGCATGTACGCGGCCATGTCGTGGATCATGTCCGGCTTCGTGGTCATGGCGGCGCTGCGCGGCGGCGCACCGGAGATCAAGAGGCTGCGCCAGCTCCTGCCGATGATGGCCGGCTGGGCGGTGGGCATGGCCGTATGGCTGTGGGTGCTGTTCGACGTCCTGATCGGCGCGATCAACGGCCACGGCTGGGCGATGGTCGGCTTCGGAGCACTGACGATCTTCAGCACCTCGCTGTTCACCGCGGTGTTCACCCGCACCCTCGGCATCGCCGGCGTCATTCCGGTGCTGCTGATCGCCCTGATGATCGGGGTCCCGGCCTCCGGCGGAGCCATCTCCCTGTACATGGTCCCCGAGGTCTTCCGCGGCCTGAACGACGTCCTGCCCCTGCCCGCCGCGGTCGACGTGGTCCGGGCCACGGTCTACTTCGACGGCGCAGGCCTCGGCGGCCACCTGGCGACGATCGTCGGCTGGGGTGCCGTGTGCCTGTGGATCAACGTGGGGATCGACCGGTGGCTGACCCGCCGTGACGCCAGGCCCGGCATGGACGCGGACGGCGTCGCCGGCACTCCCGTGGCCGGCGAGGCAACCGCCCTGGCCCTGACCGGCGCCGGGGACACCGCCGAACCCTCCCGCCGCCGACGGAGGCGGACCGCGCGCACACGTTCCTGACCAGGCCCACGTTCCTGGCGTGCTGCGGCAGCGCACCGACATGGAGGTCGACCGCCGGTACACCGACACCGGCGGCGCCTCCATCGTCGGGTTCGCGTTGGCGCACATGCTCGACTTCAAGCTGATGTCCCGGCTGAAGAACACCGGGTCCGCGAAGCTGTACCGGCCGGCGAGGAGGCGACGCGCAGACAGCAGAGGCCGCTGTCCGGTGTCGCGGCGCAGTTGTTAGGTGGATCGCGCCCCGGTCGTTGAGACAAGCTCGGATAGCGTCGCCGCCCTGCGCCCCGCAGCGATCAGGAGGGAGCGCAGAATCTCGACATCCCGGCCAGAAGACATGGCTCCCGCTTGCTGTGACTCGGTGCCTGACGGCGATGCCGAGACACGGATCTTCTCGCCACGGTGCTCACCCTTCCGGCCTCGTGAGCGCATTGCCCAGCAGACGGCTCGCCCGCTGGCCGTAGCCACCGGCAGGCGTTTGTGCCGCCAAGTTCACGGAGGTCATGCCGGGTGTGTGTCCAAGGCCGTATTTCGTGAGCGGTGCCGGAAGCAGAACGGCCCGTACGCTCCAGCAGAGGGGCTCCTCGGTATGCGCGAGAGCGCCGCGCTCCACCAAGGGACTGTCACCACCGGTCCGACTCCGAGGGCTCCTCCGCCGTCGCGAGGGCGCTTGCGCGGGGGTAAGTGGGGGGCCGCTGTCCTCGACAGCGACACATACCGTGTGGGAGGCCGCCACGACGACCACGTCGATCTCGGTGGCAAGAGACAAGTGCTTGAGGGTGTTGGTCAGTGCCTCCTAAACGGTGCGGTAGACGGTGAACTGGAGGCCGTTCAGATCCCCTTCGGCGTGCAGGGTCACGGCGGGGGCCGGGGAACTCCTTGTCGAGCAGGTCAGCCACAGCATCACCACGAGGCGTCGTCGTCTGAAGGCGAACCGGCCGAGTCTGATCGGACACCAGTCCCCCGGATCTTCCGGATGGGACCGGTAGTTCTTCAGTAGCAATTTCCGCCCCTCAATTCACATCCGGGGTACCGGGGGTGGCTGGAAAACCACTCCTACATTGAGGCTGGGCCCTGGACAGGCTTTCCCACTTCTTCAAGAGCCTCACCGCAGGACTCTCTGTGGTCGCTGTAGAGGCTCGCTGGTCACGGCCCGCAACCATTTTGCATGCACATCCGAAGACGGCCCTTGGCATAGCTTGTGTCCTTCAAAATTCCCCGACACGAGCCGTGCAGAACGGAAGGAAAACCAAATGGGCAGAGTTGGACAGCCCCTGCGCAGAACCATACTTACCGGAGGACTGGTGGCCACCGTGGCCGCGCTTTCCAGCTGCTCGTCGGAGACGGACAGCGCAAAGACGGAGAACGCGGCGAAGACCTCCTCGCCGTCACCAAGTACTCAGGGCTCGTCTTCAGACGATCGGCCGGACTCGCCATGGGCAGCATTCGCCCGGCTGATGGAGGGCAACAAGCGCTGGGTGGACGGGAAACTGCTGCACCCCGACCGGGACCCCAGCCAGCGCCAGTTTGTCGCCGAGGAGCAGGATCCCTACGGCGTGATCCTTTCCTGCATCGACTCCCGGGTGCCGCCCGAGCTGCTGTTCGACACCGGGCTCGGCGACCTGTTCGTGATGCGCACCGGCGGGCAAGTCGTGGGACCTGTGGTCACCGGCTCCGTCGAGTACGGCCCCTTGACGTCGGGGACGCCGCTGATCGTCGTACTCGGACACCAGCGCTGCGGCGCCATCAAGGCCGCATACAAGGCGCTGAAGGACAACAAGCCGCTGCCCGGCAACCTGCAGGCCATCGCCGAGGCGCTGCGGCCCGCGTACGAGGAGACGGCGAAGGCCAGGCACGCCGACCCGGTCGACGCCATGATCCGCATCCACACCAAGCAGACCTCCGCCGGCCTAAGGTCCAACGCCGACCTCGCCCCACTCGTGAGGAAGGGCGACCTGGCCGTCGTCAGCGCCTACTACTCACTCGACACCGGCCGGGTGGAAGTCCTCACCGGTGCACCTTCTGCCTGACGGAACAGATCTTTCCCGGGTCGACTCGATCGAGACCCCGCCCTCACTGTCAAACCATGCTCGCCAGAAGGAATCCGATGCCCCGCACGAACCGCATCCTCGTCATCGTCACCAGCGTCAGCGAGTACGAGAGGGTCGGATACCGCACCGGTCTCTGGCTGGGTGAACTGACGCACTTCTACGACGTCGCAGAACAGGCCGGATTCGAAGTCACCATCGCCAGCATCGAGGGCGGACCCGTGCCGCTGGACCCGGAGAGCCTCGCGCACACCATCCTCGGCGACCTCGGCACCGACAAGCGGTACGCCGACCGCCTGTTCATGGACAAGCTCAAGGACACCGTGGCCGTGTCCCAGGTCGACGTCGACAGCTATGACGCCATCTACCTCACTGGCGGTCACGGCGTGATGTTCGACTATCACCAGAGCCAGGCGCTGGAGACGCTCATCGCACGGTTCTACGAGACCGGCCGGATCGTCTCGGCCGTCTGCCACGGACCGTGCGGCCTGCTCGACGTCACCCTGAGCAACGGCGAGCCTTTGGTGAAGGGCAGGAAGGTCACCGGCTTCTCCTGGCGGGAGGAGGAACTCGCCCAGCGGGCGCACGCCGTCCCCTACAGCCTGGAGGACCGGCTCAAGGAACTTGGTGCGTCCTACAGCATCGCGGAGAAGCCCTTCGACATTCACGTCGTCGAGGACGGCCGCCTCATCACCGGACAGAATCCCAGCAGCGCCAAGGCCGTCGCCGAGGCAGTGGTCCGACACCTGGTCTGAGAACCCGCCAGGCAGGTGACGCTTCAGTCCTCGGGCTGAGCACCTCGCCGCCGTCGCCACGGGAGAAGGTGCGCTCACCGCCGGCGGCCGCCTCAACGGCAACAACTGGTGCAGAACGGCCACACCGACCAGCAAGGGGGCCGTAGCGCTGCCGCAGTTCGTCGGCCGTTCAGGACTGCCGATACCGCGTGGCTGGCGCAGACAGCTCGCCCTCACTCGGCAAGGAGCCGCCGCAGCCAGTTCAGGCGTGCGACCAAAGCTGCGCGGGCGAGGGCCGCCTGCGGGGCGAAGCCCTCGAACCCGTGGAAGCCGCCGGGCCACACATGCAGTTCGGCAACACCGCCGGCCTGCCAGATGCGTGAGGCGTAGGCGACGACCTCGTCCCGGAACGTCTCCGCCGAGCCGACGTCGAGGTAGGCCGGGGGCAGCCCGGACAGGTCCTCGGCGCGGGCGGGCGCCGCGTAGGGGGGCACGTCCGGGCCACCACGCATCCCGCCCAGCAGCGCTGTCCAGCCGGCCTCGTTGGCCGTACGGTCCCAGATGCCCAGGCCCTGCATCTGGTGGGCGGACGGTGTGTCGTTGCGGTCGTCCAGCATCGGTCCCATGAGCAACTGTCCGACAGGCTGTGATCCCTTGCGGTCCTTGAGCAGCAGTGTGAGCGCGGCGGCGAGGCCACCGCCCGCGCTGACTCCCGCTACGACGATCCGCTCGGGGTCACCGCCGATCTCCCGCGCGTGATCGGCCGTCCACGCCAGGCCGGCGTACACGTCCTCGACGGGCGCGGGGTGCGGGTGTTCCGGTGCGAGCCGGTACTCGACGGACACCACCACCGCGTTCAGCTGCCGCGCCCAGTCCACGATCATGTCCACACCGGACCTGTTGTTACCGATCACCATGCCGCCGCCGTGGACGTGGTAGATCACGGGCCGCAGGCCGCTGCGTGCTGCGGGGCGGCAGATGAGGAGCGAGATGTCGGGGTCGCCCTCAGGTCCCGGCACGACCCGGTCTTCGACCTCGAAGAAACCTTGGTGGCTCAGCAGTTCGTCGTCCGGCACCGAGGTGTCCAGCATGTGACGCGCGGCGGCGAGCCCCTCCGCGGTGAGATCCGGGAACGTGCTCCCCTCGACTGCCATGGTCTGCAGAACCGCGCCGAGTTCGGTGTCGAGGGGGGGGTGGTGTCAGTTTCACGGTGTTCCTCACATGGTTGCTTCAGGGTAAGCAGCGACGGGACGATGTCGTCGACGAGGTGATGGAGATACGTGCTCGTCGGGTGTGCGGCCGAGGACGGATCCGCGCACCAAGACATGTGCTGCGGGGGTCTCGTCGACCAGGCGGGCGTCGTGTGCGTCCTTGGTGGGCCAGTGACGGCAGAGCGTGGCCTTGCTCGCTCGGGCGCCGGCCACCACGGCCTCATCGTGGACCCCTTCATGACCCGGCTCCGCGAGCACTTCGTACGTCGCGCGCAGGTTCGCTCTCTCCCGGGAGGCATTCATCCGCTCGGTTGATTTCAGGGTCCGTCCCGCCGGTGCCGTCATGGCACTTGACGCGCCCGGCACGTCAGGCGGAGACCTGGACCAGCTTGCCCCGCACCCGACGGCCCGACAGTTCGGTCAGGGCAGCGGGCACGTCTTCCAGGGCCATGGTTCGGGTCACCATCGGGTCCAGCCGTCCGTCGGCGGCCATGCCGAGCAACTCGGTGAGCATCGTCGACAGCTGCTTACGCGATCGTTCGTCTCCGACCGTGTACGCGGCGCCGAGCGCGATCTCGTGGAGGGAGGGTGCCATGGAGAACGGCGGCACAACGCTGAGGTCCGGCCGCCCCGCGATCGCGGCGAGGCGGCCACCGTGAACCAGAAGACCCAGGTTGGTGGTGGCTGAGTCCGGGCCCACGGTGTCGACCACGGCGTCCACACCTCGGCCCTCGGTCAACTCCCGTACGCGGGAAGCCACGTCCTCGGTCCGGCGGTCGACCACGGCTTCCGCGCCCAGTCCCTTCACATACGCGGTGTTGCCGGCGGACGCGGTGGCCAGCACCCGCGCTCCGGCCAGTGCGGCCAGTTGGACCGCGAAGCCGCCGACTCCCCCGGCACCACCGGTGACGAGAACGGTGTCCTGCACGGTGACGTGCAGACGGCGCACCACCGCCTGGTAGGCCGTCAAGCCGGCCGACGGCAGAGCGGCGGCGTCGGCCGGATCGAGGCCCGCCGGTACCGGTGCCAGCAGTTGGGCGTCCGCCAGGGCGTACTCAGCGAAGCCGCCGCGCTCGCGGATGTCCGCGTGGTAGGCGACGCGCTGCCCTGTGAGGACGTTCGTCACACCTGCGCCGAGTGCGTCCACGATGCCCACGACGTCCAGTCCGAGAACGGCCGGCCAGGTCCACTCGGGGATGCCGTGGGCGGCGCGCTGGTAGTCCGACGGGTTCAGTCCGCAGGCCTCGACTCTGATCCGTACCTGCCCCGGCCCGGGCTCGGGGACCGGCAGGTCCGCCAGCCGCAGGGTGTCGCAGGGGCCGGGCCGGTCCAGAACCAGAGCGCGCATGAAGGGGTCTGCTCCTACGATGTCGTCATGGATGGCGTGATGTGACGCTCTACGCCGGGCACAGCGGCTGGGCCCAGCCCTACCACCGTCTCGGCCAGCCGGGGCGGGCGGCGGCGGACCGCGTGCAGAGCGACGGTGGCGGGCTCGGCCATCGCCACCTGGTCGTCGTCGACCGCATCAGGAATGGGCACGAGTATCTCGGCGGGAACGGTGGTCCGCCCGACGTAGGCGCCATGGAGTGCGGTGAGCGCATAGGTTCCGAAGGCGAGCGAGGCAGGCCCTGGCATCGCTCGTCATGGGCGCGGCACATCGCGCACCAGCCCGCAGACCGGAGGCGTACCCGCGATCACCGGGTTGCCCTCGCTGAGGTCCGTAATGAACACCGTCGCCGCCCGCCGGCACCGTTCCGCCCCACTCATGCCCTGGGAGGAACGGCGGATACGGCTCCCCCTCTTTGAACGCCGTAACGTCGGACCCGCAAAGCCCGCACCTTCGATTCCTGCGACCTCCGTGCCGGGCCCGGCGCTCCCCGGCAGCGGGATGTCCTTGAACAAGACCTGTTCGCGGCCGGTGCTGAGCGCTGCTCTCATGCTGTACCTCCAGCGGATGTGTCAGAGAGGCCCGCGGGCCGCGGCCGGGCGTTCTGACGCGTCAGTCCGAGACCACGTCACGCAGGCGGGCGCAGGCGGCGCGGTAGACCTCGACCAGGTCGGCGTCGCCCTCCGGCGCCCGTTGTGATGCCCACTCGTCGAACGCGGCGCGCAGTGTGACGCCCACGGCATCGAGCATCATCCGGACCCGGAGGTCCACGCTCTCGGTGCCGGTGGCGTCCGCCAGGAGCTGTAGGAACCGTTGCCCCTGTTCCACCTCCCGCCCCAGGGCCGCGCTGCGCAGGGCCGTGTCCCGCATGAGCAGGCCGCGGACCCGCCGTATGCGGCCGAGCATGTCGGCCGCATCGGTACTCAGATCACCCAGGGCTCCGGCGATGACCTCTTCGATGCCGCGAAGGTTCAAGGGCCTGCCCTTGGCATCACCCAGGCGCGCGACGAAAGCGGACTCGAAGGCCCGGTGCGGCCCCAGCGCCGTGTCCTCCTTCGTCGCGAAGTACCGGAAGAAGGTGCTCTGCGAGACGCCGGCCGCTTGTGCGATCTCGAGCACGGTCGTGCGCTCGCACCCCTGCCTCTCGAACAGGTCGAGGGCGGCGTCTTCGATCTCGGCCTGGGTTGCCAGGCGACGGCGTTCGCGTAGATCTGGCTTACCGGTCACGTCGGGACGGTAGCACATGCTCAGTTGACAGACACACCAAACGTGAAAGTAACTTCCACAACGCGAGGGGCGATCACTATACATCGGGTGTCTGGGTGGCAGAGCGACAGCAAGCGCCCGTGCAGCGACTGGCGCTCCAGCCCCTTGACGGGGGACGCCAGAGGACCTGCGCACCTTTTGTTAAAGGCGTTGGCAAATCCCGAGACATCATCACCCGCTTCTCCTTGGTTCATGATCCGCACGAAAGACCAGGTCAGGTGAGTGTGTGCCATTCCCTGGAGTCCGCTGTCGGCGTTCGTGCGTCGTTCCGTGGCCCGACCGCGCGTGAATCACTACGAACGAACTCTTGTCATCGTCGGCAACCTCGCCGTAACGTCCCCACCGCTCAGAGACATGGGAGCAATCCGCAGCTTCCCTGCACGGCGTTCCGCCTGGAACGCATGGGCCTTCCCTCGCCCTGCCCCAGCCCGGGCGGCGAACACCCGCGCCGGAGCCCCCTCCCGCGCCTGTCACTGTCAACCATCGGAACACTCAGTTGCCCGGAGGTCTCTCCATGTCGAGAGCGATCAACAGACGGCAGTTCCTCGCTGGTACCACGGCCGTCGCGGCGGCCGCGGTCGTGGGCGGCCTGTTCGGCGCCGGCCCCGCCCTGGCCGCACCGTCCACCTACACGCCTACCTGGGACTCGGTGAACCAGCACCCGGCGTCCCCGGAGTGGTTCAAGGACGCCAAGTTCGGCATCTACTTCCACTGGGGAGTCTTCAGCGTCCCCGCCTACGACAGCGAGTGGTACCCGCGGAACATGTACTTTGGCGGCAGCAAGGTGAACCAGCACCACGTCGCCACCTACGGCGACCCTTCGGTGTGGCCGTACCACAACTTCATCAACGGAGCGAACGACAAGGCGGGCAACTTCACCCAGTTCGCGCCCAGGCTGAAGTCGGCCGGCGGCGCTTTTGACCCCAACGAGTGGGCGCAGCTGTTCGTGGACGCCGGGGCGAGGTTCGCCGGGCCGGTCGCCGAGCACCACGACGGCTTCTCGATGTGGAACAGCCAGGTCAACGAGTGGAACTCGGTCGCCAAGGGTCCACAGCTCAACCTGCTGCAGCTGTTCACCGACGCCGTCCGCGCGAAGAACCTCAAGCTGCTGGTGTCGATGCACCACGCCTACAACTACCTCGGCTACTACCAGGCGGTCCCGGCGCAGTCCGACCCAAGTCTGAAGAAGCTCTACGGGCAGCTGGACAAGACCACGGAGGACCAGCTCTGGTACGACAAGCTCAAGGAGGTCATCGACCTGGCCGAGCCGGACATCATCTACCAGGACGTCCACCTCGACCAAATCGCCGAGACACAGCTGCTGAACTTCCTCTCGTACTACTACAACCAGGCCAACTCATGGGGCCGGGAAGTCATCGCCACCTACAAGGACGCGTTCAACGGCCACGGCGAGGTCTTCGACTACGAGCGCGGCGGCCCGGCCGACATCACGTCGCCCTACTGGCTGACCGACGACAGCGTCTCCAGCACCAGTTGGTGCTACACGGAGGGCATCGGCTACTACACGGCACAGTTGCTGCTGCACGCCATGATCGACCGGGTCAGCAAGAACGGCACCGTCCTGCTCAACATCGCGCCGAAGGCCGACGGCACCATCCCCCAGGGCCAGCGCGACATCCTGCTGGGCATCGGCGACTACCTGAAGCGCTTCGGTGAGTCGGTGTACTCGACCCGCGCCTGGACCGCCTACGGCGAGGGGCCGACGAAGATGGGCGGCGGCACCTTCATGAACCCGAGCGCCGGCACCGCCCAGGACATCCGCTTCACCCGGAACAAGGCCAACGACACCCTGTACGCCACGGTGCTCGGCTGGCCCGGCAGCTCACTGACCGTCAAGACACTCAGCTCCAGTCGTATCA
Source organism: Streptomyces sp. NPDC050121 (assembly GCF_044460385.1). NCBI lineage: Bacteria > Bacillati > Actinomycetota > Actinomycetes > Kitasatosporales > Streptomycetaceae > Streptomyces > Streptomyces sp. NPDC050121. Next base: position 24,429 of record NZ_JBITJV010000070.1, read on the forward strand.
ACCTGTCCTCGCTGACCTCGGTGAAGCTGCTCGACAGCACGGCCGGCACCTACATCGACCTGCCGAACCGCACCCAGGACGGGTCCGGGCTCAAGGTGACCCTGCCGTCGTCGGCACCGTTCTCCGCACCCATGTACGTGCTGAAGCTGACCTTCTCGGGCCAGATCCCCACGCTGCAACCGGTCGACGGTGCCCTGGTCTTCACGGACGTCAGCTACAGCGGCACCTCCGCCGCGCTCGGCCTGGGCGACTACACCGCCGACCAGCTCGACCTGCACGGGATACCCGCGCTCAGCATCTCCTCGCTGAAGCTCGCCCCGGGCCAACAGATCGTCGCCTACTCCGGCGACAACTTCACCGGCACCCAGTGGACGTTCACCGCTGACAACGCCGACCTGCGGGTCACCGGCCAGAACGACAGGATCACCTCGCTGAAGGTGCAGTTCAACCCGTCGACCTATCTCAAGATCATCAACTACACCGACGGTCTGGCCCTGGACAGCGGCGGCAACGTCGCCGGCGGATCCGACCTCAAGCAGTGGCACTGGTTCGACAACGCCAACCTCCAGTGGCAGGCGGTCGAGGTCGGAGGCGGCTACTACAAGCTGGTCAACCGGACCAACGGCATGGTCGCCGACAGCTGGGGCGCCACCAACAACGGCGCCACCTGCAAGCAGCTGGCCTGGAACGGCCACACCAACCAGCAGTGGAAGATCACGCACCGCGGCGGCGGCCAGTACAACATCGTCAACCGCACCACGGGCAAGTGCCTGGACGGCGGCGGCAACGTCTCCGAGGGCTCCGTCACCAAGATGTGGGACTGGGGCAACAGCACCAACCTTCAGTGGACCATCAGCCCCGTCTGACCCGTTCCCGACAGCCCATGGCCCAGTGCCGAACCCCGGCCGGCACCAGGCCATGCGCACAGACAAGACCCCTCGCCACCGCCATGCGCCCGGCCGCGGCCGGGCCGCGCGGGCCGATCGTTCCGAAGAGCCGCTCCGGACCGGCCCGCGCCGAAGGCAGACGACCTGACCACCAAGTGAAGAAGGACGCCCCCATGCAGATGAGACATCCACTCCGCCAACTGAGCGCGCAGGCCGCCGCCCTGGCCCTTGCCCTCACCGCCGGAGTGGCGGTGCTGGCGCCGGCGCCGGCGTCGGCCGCGAGTGACACGATCGGCGTGACCCTGACCACGTCGGACCTGGGCCAGGCCCTGACCCCGCAGCCGGGCATCGCCCTCGGTCCGGTGGCCTCGGGTAGCGTGAATTTGACGGTGGACGACACCCAGTCCTTCCAGACCATCGACGGATTCGGTGCCGCGTTCACCGACACCTCGGCCTACCTCCTGCAGAACAAGCTCGACGCCACCACCCGCGACCGGGTGATGCGTGACCTGTTCACCCGCGGCTCCGGCATCGGCCTGTCGCTCATGCGGGTGCCGATGGGCTCCTCCGACTACACCGCGACCCCCGCGAGCAACCCCTCCACATACTCCTACGACGACAACGGCGGCGTCGCCGACCCGAGCCTCGCCAACTTCTCCACCGCCCACGACGACGCGTACGTCATCCCGGTCATCAAGCAGGCCCAGGCGCTCAACCCGTCGATGAAGCTCTTCGCCAACGACTGGAGCCCGCCGGCCTGGATGAAGACCACCAACACCATGCTCGGCCAGGGCAACGGCACCCTGCGCTCCGACATGTACGACCCGCTCGCGCAGTACTACGTCAAGTTCCTCCAGGAGTACAAGGCCAAGGGCGTCAACGTCTGGGGCATCACCCCGCAGAACGAACCGACCATCTCACCGTCCAGCTACTCCGCCATGCTGTGGGCCGCGGGCAACGAGGCCACCTTCATCGCTGACAACCTCGCCCCCGCGCTGCAGCAGGCCGGCCTGAGCGACACGAAGATCCTCGGCGGGGACGCCGACCACGTGGACACCACCTACGCGAACACGCTGATGGGCAACCAGGCGGCGCGCAACGCGATGTACGGCACGGCGTGGCACTGCTACCAGAACGACCTCGGCAAGATGACCACCATCCACAACTCCTACCCGGACAAGCGGCTTTACGAAAGCGAGTGCTCCACCGGCCCCGGCATCGCCCCGATGAACGCCGCTCAGCTCGCCCTGGAGTCCACTTTCAACTGGGCCAACGGCGCACTGCTGTGGAACCTGGCGCTCGACACCAACGGCGGCCCCAAGATGGGCGTCGGCTGCGACAACTGCACCGGCCTGGTCACCATCGACCAGTCGACCGGCAAGGCCACCTACACCAACAACTACTACCAGCTGGGCCAGTTCTCGAAGTTCGTCGTCCCCGGCGCGACACGCATCGGCTACAGCGACGGCGGCGGCATCTGGGCCCAGGCCTACAAGAACCCTGACGGCGGCGAGGTACTGGTCGCCTACAACAACAACTCCTCCGCCACCACCTTCACCACCACCTGGAACAGCGCCGGATCGTTCTCCTACACCCTCCCCTCGCACGCCACGGTCACCTTCACGCGGGGCGCGCAGACGGCCGCCGCCCAGATCGTCGGCCAGGGCTCCAACCGGTGCCTGGACGACACCGGCAACCCGGCCAACGGCGTACAGCAGTACATCTGGGACTGCACGTCCGGGAGCGCCAACCAGGCTTACACCTACTCGGCGAACCGTGAGTTCCAGATCGCGGGCAAGTGCCTCGGCGCGTCCGGGAACGGCACCACCAACGGCACGAAGGTCATCACCTGGGACTGCAACGGCGGCTCCAGCCAGAAGTGGACCTTCCACGCCGACGGCAGCGTCACCAACGACCTGTCCGGACTCTGCCTCGACGTGACCGGCACAGCAACAGCGAACGGCTCCAAGGTCCAGCTGTGGAGCTGCACCGGTGCGTCCAACCAGAAGTGGTCGCTCTCCAGCGGAGGCTGACGAACCAAGGACGTGGGGGGGGGGGGGGGGGGGGGGGGGGGGGGGGGGCGGGGGGGCGGGGGGGGGGGGGGGGGGGGGGGGGGGGGGGCGCGGGGCCCCGCGGCGGGCGGGGGGGGGGGGGGGGGGGGGGCG
>NZ_JBITJV010000071.1:0-27180 GCF_044460385.1 Streptomyces sp. NPDC050121
GGGGGGGGGGGGGGGGGGGGGGGGGGGGGGGTTGGGGTGGGGGGGGGGGGGGCGCCCCCCCCCCCCCCCCCCCCCCCCCCCCCCCCCCCCCCACCCCGAACGCATACGGGGCATTTCGGTCCGGAGCCTCAACTCCTGTCCGCACGGACGAGTGGTAGGGCCGTCCCACAGGGTCCTGAACAAAAGCCAATATGGCACTCTGACCCGCTGGTCGGGACTGGTAGGGCAGGCGGCGGGGGCTTTCCACGATGAGCGTTGACGATCGGGACGAGTCACTCGGTTCACCGCAGGTGCCGAACCAGGGCGAACGCGTGAGCGGCCCGGCACCCACCCCGCCGGCCGTGCACGGCGAGTCCTCCGTCACCGTCGACCTCAACCGGGAGTGCACCTCCTACGACGCGCTCGTCGGCGTCGACGATCTGACGATGAAGCTCGGCAAGGTCTCCTTCTCCGTCTACGGCGACGGGAACCGGCTCTGGTCGTCCGGGGTGATCAAGGGCGGCGACCCGGCCGTGCCCGTCCAGGTGAACCTCACCGGCCGCGCGACCGTACGCCTGGTGGTCGAGCCGCACAGCACCTTCGACACGGTGGCACTCGCGGACTGGGCCGCATCCACGTTCACATGCTCGTAGCGGACCGGAAGGCTGCGGGGCCCGTCGTGTCCGGCGGTGGGGCGGGGTGGTCGTGCGCAGCGCGCGTGAGTTCGTCGAGGGCGTCGGTCACCGTCATGGACGTACCGCGGGTGCGCTCGGCCGCGTAGCCTTCGGCGCCCAGGGCCTCACGGATCGCGGCCTCGGCCCGCTCGGCCCGGTTGTGGTCCGGGGCGGGGCGCGGGTGGGGGCCGCGCAGAGCGTCGGCGGTCGCGAGGAGTCGGGCCGCGCGCGGGAAGTCGCCGAGGTGGGCCAGCAGGTCCGCCGCGCCGTCCAGGATCGACGAGGTGACCGTCTCGGCGCACTCGTCGGCCACCGCCCGGCGCAGCGTGTCGGCGAGCATCGGCAGACCGTGCTCGGGGCCGGACTCGGCGGCCGTGAGGTCCGCGTCGAGCAAACCGAGCGCCGCCGCGAACTGCGGTGGCGGTGTGCCCTTCCCGGCCGCCGTACGGGCCCGGTCGCAGAGCTCGCGCGCGTGGGCGGCCTGCCCCTCGTACAGCGCTATGTGAGCTCGCAGCAGGAGGGCGAATGCCCGGACGTCCGGCACGCCGTGGCGGTCGGCGGCGCTGTCCGCCTCGTCCAGCGCGGCGAGCGCGCCGTCGACGTCGCCCGAGCGGTAGGCGATCTCCGCGAGCCGGGCGATGAGGAACGGCGACTCCGTGTGGGCCCCGACCTCGTAGGCGAGCCGCAGCGCCTCGCGGTACTCGCGCTCCGCCTCCGCGAAGCGGCTGCGCGCCATCTCCGCCTCGCCGGCCGCGCTGCACACCTGGGCCCGCATCCAGCGGTCGCCGACGCGCGTGCTGAGCTCCCGCAGCTCCGCCAGGTCGTCGTCGACGCCGTGCAGTCCGCCGGACGAGTCGACGACCGTGTGCGTGCGGAACATCAGGGTGCAGCCGAGTTCCCAGTCGCCGCCGTAGGCACGGCAGTTGGCGACGGCCGCGTCCAGGATGCTCCGGACGTCCACCGTGTCCCTCAGCTGGAAGGCCGTCAGCGGCCAGATCAGGCCGGGCATCACGGCGGCCTGCGGACCGCCCGGCTCGTAGTCGGCGCGCAGGCGGACGAGGTACCGCCGGTGGCGTGAGTCCGCACCTACGTCCTTCCGCTCGGACTCCGACAACAGGAACAGATGCAGCATCCGCAGGTTCATGCGCCGCATGTACCGGGTGTGGCCGTCCGCCCCGAGCGCGGGCGGGATCGTCTCGAGGAAGGCGTCGACGGGGTCGACGGCGGCCATGCGGGCGGTGAGGTCGGCGGGGACGGTGAGGGAGCGGCAGGTGAGGGTGGCAGCTGGGTCGAGGGGGCGGGCGGGCGCACGGTCGTGGCCGTTGTTCGTGCGGGAGGGCTGGAGCGTGTCCAGGACGGCGCCCAGGCGCAGGGTGCGGTCGGTCCACTCGGCGCCCTCGTGGCGGTGGTTGCGCAGCCACCAGAACCAGCCCGTGGCGAGGCAGAGGGCGGCGGCCTCCTCCTCGTCGCCTGCCATGAGCGCGCGCTGGAGGCCCACGCGGATGTTGTCCATCTCGGTCTCCAGGCGGGAGATCCAGCGGAGTTGCTCCGCGGAACGCAGCAGTGGATCGGCCCGCTCGACGAGCGCGCGCACCCACGCGCGGTGTCGCCGTTCGACCGCCGCGCGGGACCGCGGGGACTCGGCGGCGCGTTCGGTGGAGTACTCGTGGATGGTCTCCAGCATGCGGTAGCGCATGCCGTCGCCGCCGTCACCCTCACAGGGGGCGGCCACGACCAGGGACTTGTCGACGAGTGCCCCGACGAGGTCCGCGACGGGGCCGGTGCACACGGCCTCCGCCGCCTCCAGGTCCCAGCCGCCCGCGAACACGGACAGCTCGCGCAGCAGTGTGCGCTCCGGTTCGTCGAGCAGGTCCCAGGACCAGTCGACGACGGCCCGCAGGGTCTGCTGGCGGGGCAGGACCGTGCGGCTGCCCGAGGTGAGCAGGCGGAAGCGGTCGTCGAGGCGGTCGGCGATCTGGCGCGGGGTGAGCAGCCGGAGGCGGGCGGCGGCCAGCTCGATGGCGAGCGGCAGCCCGTCCAGCCGGCGGCAGATCTCCGCGATCGCCTCCTGGTCCCGGTCGTGCAGGGCGGCTACCGCGTCGGGGCGGGCGGCGGCCGCGCGGTCGGTGAAGAGGCGGTGCGCCTGGTCGGGGAGGAGGGGCTCGACCGGGCGCACCGACTCACCGGGGACGCCCAGGGGTTCACGGCTGGTGGCGAGGATCGTGAGCCCGGGGCAGCGGGTGAGGAGGGTCTCGGCGAGGGCGGCGGCCGCGCCGATGACATGTTCGCAGTTGTCAAGGATCAGGAGTTGGCTGCGCTGTGCGCAGTACTCGACGAGCAGGGCGACGGGGTCGTCCTGCGGGGTCGCCAGGTCGGTGGTCAACAGGACGGTCTCGCGCAGACCGAGGGCACTGACCACCGCGCCCGGCACCGCCTCCGGCCGGTCGAGCGGCGCCAGTTCGGCCAGCCACGCCTGCGGAAGCCCGGCGGCGGCTTCCTCGGCGAGACGGGTCTTTCCGGAGCCGCCCGGTCCGGTGAGCGTGACGAGACGGGCCCTGTGCAATTCGGAACGGATGGCGGCGAGCTCGGGTTCCCGGCCCACGAAAGAGGTAAGCCGCGGACGGATGTTGCCGGTGCGTTCGGGAAGTTGGAACGAGGGAAGGTCGGCGAGGGGCGCCGGGGGGTGGGTCGGTGCCCGGCCGTGGTCGTGTCGGGGACGGTGGGTCGGTGCCGGGCGGTTCAGGAGTTCGGTGTGCAGCGCGCGCAGGTGTGGGCCCGGGTCGGCGCCGAGGCCGTCGGCGAGGGTGCGGCGGGCGGTCTCGTACGCGGCGAGGGCGTCGGCGTCGCGGCCGGTGTCGCGCAGGGCGCGGATGAGGAGGGCGTGCAGCGGCTCGTCGTAGGGGTGCGCGGCGGTCAGTTCCGTCAGGCGCGGGAGGGCGTCGCGGGCGCGGCCCAGGAGGAGGTCGGCCTCGGCGCGGGCGCGGGTGGCTTCCAGGTGGAGGGACTCGGGGCGGGCGGTCGCGGTGCGGTCGGGGAGGTCGGCGAGGGCGGGGCCGCGCCACAGGGCGAGGCCGGCGTCGAGGGTGCGGGCGGCGGCGGAGGCGTCGCCCTGCCGCAGGATCTCGGTGCCCTGGCGTACGAGCCGTTCGAAGACGAAGAGGTCGACGTCGTCCTCGGTCGCGACGAGGCGGTACCCCTCGGGGGCGGAGGTGACGGTGTCCTTGCCGACGGCACGGCGGAGACGGCCGATCAGGGCCTGGAGGGCGGCGGTGGCGTCCTGGGGCGGGGCGTCGGCCCAGACCTCGTCGATGAGGGTTTCCGGGGCGGTGGGACGGCCTGGGCGGAGGGCCAGGGCGGTGAGGAGCGTGCGCAGGCGGGGGCCGGGGATGGGTACGGCGATGCCCTGGTCGTCCTCGGTCTGGGTGACGCCCAGGATTCTGTACCGCACCTGTTCATTGTCCCCGGGGGACGAGGTGGGGGGCACCGGGTTTCGGGGCGGTCGGTCGCGGGGCGAGGTGGGTGCCCGGGAGTGGGTGCTCGGGGCCCCGGCAATGGGTCCCCAGGGGTCGGTACTCGGGGGCCCCGGGAGTGGGTGCTCGGGGCCCCGGCAATGGGTCCCCGGCGTGCGTACAGCCGGCTCCGTTTCGTGTGGCCCGGCGTGACGGCTGAGGGGTGGGTCGTGCGGCCCGGCGGTGCGGGGTGTCGCTGCGCCCACCCGTGCCGCACCAGCGGCACGACTGCCCGCAGTCGTGCGGGCAGCGGCAGGAGCGGCGCGGCCTCAGCCGCCGGAGGAGACCGCTCGTCTCTGGGGGGCGATGCCTGCCGGTACCGCGCGTGCGCGGGCCGGGGTTCCTGTCCAGCAGGTTCCTCTGCGGGACAGGAGGCGGCGGAGCCAGATCTCGAGGGAGACCAGGTCGGCGAGGCCGTCCAGGGGGAGGGGTTCGCCTGCCGCGGCGGCTCTGAGGGCCTTGCGGACGACTCTCGCCTCGATCAGTCCCGCTTCCGCGAGCAGGGGGGCCTCGAAGAGGGCGAGAAGGGGGTCCATGGCCATGCGCAGGCCTGCCCGGGCCGCCGCGGTGACCGGCGCCTGGGAGGGGGCGCCCCAGCCGGGCGGGAGGTCGGTGACACCGGCGCCCTTCAGGACGGTGCGCAGGATCGCGGCGCGCGCCCCCGGTTGCACGCGCAGGGTCTCGGGGAGCGCCCGGCACGCGCGGACGACCTGGTTGTCGAGGAACGGAGCGTGCAGCCGTTGGGAGCGGATCTCGGCGGCCTGCTCCAGGACACGCAGGTCCATGGCATGACGCGTGAGGGCGGCACGCGCGCGGTAGTCGCCCGGGCGCTGGCCGGGGCCGACTCCGGACCGGTGCGCGGCGCCCTGCAGGCGAACCGATACTTCAGCCAGCGCCTCACCCGTCAGCCAGCGCGCTGCCGGGCCCGCGCCGCCCCAGGTGAGGGCGGCCAGGGACGCCCCTACGGCGCCTCCGGGGTCGTCGAAGCTGAAGCTGCGGTGCAGGAGGCGTTCTGCCAGGCCCTCCACGCCCGCGCGGTAGGACGTACGGGCCAGGCGGCGGGCCGCGCCGTACACGCGCGCGGGGACGAGTACCGACCCGTCGGCCTTCGTCAACGCCGCGACGGGGCGTACCAGGTGGCGGCGCTTGCGGTCCATCAGCAGGTCGGCGAGGCGGGCCGGGTGGGCGTCCAGGACCTGGCGGGCGCCGGAGCCCGTGAAGTGGTCCGCGCTGCCCGCCGCTAGACGCGCGCGGTGGCGGGCGGCCGTGACCAGGCTGGCACCGGGTTCGTCGGTCAGCGGGCCGTCCAGGTCCGCGTACGGCAGGGTCTCCTCGCTGCCGGCCACCACGACGTGGTGCAGGCGCGGGTTGGCCGCGAGGGCGCCGGCCCGTTCCAGTTCGGCCTCGCGGCCGCCGACGGCCAGGTCGTTGAAGGTGACGGCCAGCAGCCGCTCCCCCGCGCCCGTGCCGTGTCCGAGCAGGGTGCCGGGCATGCCGGGCAGGCCGGCGGCCAGGAGCGCCAGCGTGCCGGAGGCCGGGCCGCCGGAGAGGTCGGCGCCGATGCCGGGAACGGGCATCCCGCGCGCGGCGCGCCGTTCGGCGGGTCCCATGCCGGGCACCGGGCCGGGATCGATGTCGGGGACGTGCCGGGGCGCGGACAGACGCGCGCGTACCGCCTCGATGAGCGCGTCGCGCACGCCGTCGACCGCGCTGTCCGCGTCGGCCGGGGGCGCCGCCACGGCGAGGGAGGCGACCGGCTCGTAGCCGGCGACCTCGCGCGCCCCGGCGCGCAGGATCAACGCATGCCCCGGCGGAATGCGTCGCACGCCGTCGTACGGGGTGGAGTCGTGCAGGGCGGCCGGTACGTCGGGGGCGGCGAGCAGGGCCGCCAGGTGGCCGAAGTCGAGGTTGGCCTCGATGAGGTCGGCCAGCGGCAGCGCGGCCGTCGCGTACGCCGTGCCGCCCGCCCACGGGGTGTGGAACACCGGGCGCGCGCCCGCGAGATCACCGCAGACGGTGATGCGCCGGCCGACCTGGACGATCGCCGTGTAGCTGCCCGACCAGGCCGTCAGATGCCGAAGTGCCCCTCCGCGCGCGGCGAACAGCCCGACGCGCAGTTGTTCGTCGCTCGCCCCGCATGTGCCGAGGACCGCGATCCGGGTCTGGGCGTCGGCCTGCACCACCCGCACCTCGTCGGGGCGCCAGTCGCCGACCGCCCACAGCGGATCGGGGTCGCCCCACAGGAGTTGGGATCCGACCGGGTGCAAGGTCTCACCGTCGTGGCCGACTTGACCTCCGTACGCCGCACCGTCGTCCTGGCGCCCTTCGTAGCCCATGGCTCCGCCCAGCGCACCCGCGGCGGTGCTGCTCCATCCCACCAACCACCGCATCGACGCCTCCACAGGCTGTGGACAACCGAGTGCACCGTACGAACGGTTCACATGCTGCCACGAAGAACGCGCCGTAGAAGGAGGCGGCGCCGCTTGCGATCCGGGGAGTGTGCCCGTGTGAACGTGTCGGCGCCGGTTGCGGCGGCCGCGCGCACCCCGGCGTTCACGACCTGAATGCGCCCCCGGTACGCTCCCCCAGGACGCCCTGCGCGCCCTCGATTTCCATGGTCGGAGGCGTTGTCACCCAGGGAACAGAGGGTCGATTTTCGGCCAAATCCCCGGCGGGCATACGGCGTTGAGGACGTCCCGCGCAGGCTCCGCACACGCTCCGTGCACGCGCGCGTGCCGTGAAAGGCTCGCGCCGGTCCGGGAGACGGAGTTCGCCCCCCGGACCGTTCCGCCGCCCGCGGGGATGAAGGCGGCGGTGTCCCCCAGCCCACTGGATCCAGTACAGCGGGCCGACCCACGCAGGAGCCATGGAACCGCTCCCGTGATGGCCGGAGTAGAGCGCACGGCCGGGCGCACGGCCACACAGCGGGAGCACACCGCGACGATCCGCACCTGCACCCGCACTTTCGTACGGACCACAATCCCGCCAACCGGAAGAATGCCCCTTAACGCTTGGGATGCGGCGAACTACGCTGGGTTTACGAATGCCGCATGGTTATGCCAGCGCGGCAGCCGTCTGTGTCGAGGGGTGGCGCAATGTCCAGGGAGCAACGCGGGCCGAACGAAAAACTCGGCGCCGTTCTCGCCCTCGCGGGAATCAGCAACGCAGGACTCGCGCGACGCGTCAACGATCTTGGCGCTCAACGCGGGTTGACTCTTCGCTACGACAAGACGTCCGTGGCGCGCTGGGTCTCGAAGGGCATGGTGCCGCAGGGCGCCGCGCCCCACCTCATCGCGGCCGCCATCGGACAGAAGCTCGGCCGCCCGGTGCCGCTGCACGAGATAGGGCTGGCGGACGCCGACCCCGCGCCCGAGGTGGGCCTCGCCTTCCCCAGGGACGTCAACCAGGCGGTGCGCTCGGCCACCGAGCTCTACCGCCTCGACCTGGCCGGCCGCCGGGCCGGCTCCGGAGGCATCTGGCAGTCGCTGGCCGGATCATTCGCAGTAAGCGCATACGCAACGCCCGCCTCACGGTGGCTGATAACCCCGGCCGACAGTTCGGTGGCACGGGACGTACACCTTCTGGAGGGTTCCGGCGCACCGCTCAAAGTCGGCCACAGCGATGTGCAGAAACTGCGGGAGGCCGCCGAGGACGCCAGACGCTGGGACTCCAAGTACGGAGGCGGCGACTGGCGTTCGTCCATGGTCCCGGAGTGCCTGCGGGTGGAAGCCGCGCCGCTGCTGCTCGGCTCGTACTCCGACGAAGTCGGCCGCGCCCTGTTCGGGGCCAGCGCCGAACTGACCCGGCTGGCCGGGTGGATGGCCTTCGACACCGGCCAGCAGGAGGCCGCGCAGCGGTACTACATCCAGGCGCTGCGCCTGGCCCGCGCGGCGGCGGACGTCCCCCTCGGGGGGTATGTGCTGGCCTCCATGTCCCTCCAGGCGACATACCGCGGCTTCGGCGACGAGGGCGTCGACCTCGCGCAGGCCGCCCTGGAGCGCAACCGCGGGCTGGCCACTGCCCGCACCATGAGTTTCTTCCGGCTCGTCGAGGCACGCGCGCACGCACGCGCGGGGGACGCGCAGGCCGCCGGGGCCGCGCTCAAGGCCGCCGAGAGCTGGCTGGAGCGGGCGCGGGACGGCGATCACGACCCGTCCTGGCTCGGCTTCTACTCCTACGACCGGTTCGCCGCCGACGCGGCGGAGTGCTACCGCGATCTGAAGGCGCCGCGTCAGGTGCGGCGCTTCACCGAGCAGGCGCTTTCTCAGCCGACGGAGGAGTTCGTGCGGTCGCACGGGTTACGGCTCGTCGTGTCCGCGGTGGCCGAGCTGGAGTCGGGGAATCTCGACGCGGCCTGTGAGCAGGGGGTGCGGGCGGTGGAGGTCGCCGGGCGGATCTCTTCCGCGCGGACGACGGAGTATGTGAAGGATCTTCTTCACCGGCTGGAGCCCTACGGTGACGAGCCGCGCGTGGTGGAGCTGCGGGAGCGGGCCCGGCCGTTACTGATGACACCGGCTTAGACCACTTCCTCCCCATCCGCCCGGTTTCTTCGTTTTCGGGGCGGCGGGCGCGTCGTGCCCTTCCCCGGGTTTGAATGCGTTGTCAGTGGCGCAGTGCACTATCGGAGGCGGGAGGTGGTGCACGTGTCGGGGATCGCTTATGACTGTGACGTGCTCGTGGTCGGCGGCGGGATCGTCGGGCTGTCCACGGCGTATGCGATCACGCGTGCCGCGCCGGGCACACGGGTGACGGTGCTGGAGAAGGAACCGGGAGTGGCCCGGCATCAGACGGGCCGCAACAGCGGCGTCATCCACAGCGGGATCTACTACCGGCCGGGTTCGCTGAAGGCCCGGTACGCGGTGCGCGGCGCGGCCGAGATGACGAAGTTCTGCGCGGAGTACGGCATCGCCCACTCCGTCACCGGCAAGCTGATCGTCGCCACGGAGCGCGCGGAGCTGCCCCGGCTGCACGCGCTCGTGCAGCGCGGCCGGGAGAACGGCATTCCGGTGCGGGAGCTGGGCGCCGCCCAGATCGCGGAGTACGAGCCCGAGGTGCGCGGCCTCGCCGCCATACACGTACGTACGACCGGGATCTGCGACTACACGGCCGTCGCACGACAGCTGGGCCAGGCGTCCGGGGCGGAGATCCGCTACGGCGCCCAGGTCGTGCGCGTCGACCGGCGGCCGGAGCGCGGGGTGGCCGTGCTCACCGAGCGCGGGGACATCATCCGGGCGCGGGTGCTGGTGAACTGCGCCGGACTGCACTGCGACGAGATCGCCCGGCTGACGGGCGACGACCCCGAGGTGCGGATCGTGCCGTTCCGCGGCGAGTACTACGAGCTGGCGCGCCCGGAGCTGGTGCGCGGACTGGTGTATCCGGTGCCCGATCCGGCGTTCCCGTTCCTCGGGGTGCATCTGACCAGAGGGATCGACGGCGGCGTGCACATCGGCCCCAATGCCGTGCCGGCGCTGGCCCGGGAGGGGTACGGATGGGGCGTCGTACGGCCGCGGGAGGCGATGGCGACGGCGGCGTGGCCCGGGGTGTGGCGGATGGGCCGGCGACACTGGCGGTACGGGGTCGGGGAGCTGCGGCGGTCGCTGTCGAGGAGGGCGTTCGCGGGCGCGGTGCGCCGCCTGCTGCCTGCCGTGGAGGACGGGGATCTGGTGCGGGCGGAGGCCGGGGTGCGGGCGCAGGCGGTGCTGCGGGACGGCACGCTGGTCGACGACTTCCTGATCCGGGAGGGGCCGCGCACGGTGCATGTGCTGAACGCGCCCTCGCCGGCTGCCACCGCCTCGCTGCCGATCGGGCGGGAGGTGGCTCGCAGAGCACTCGCAGTGCTGGAGGCGTCGTGACCGGCACCTTCGCCGGGGCCTCGGCCGAAGCCTTCGCCCCGGCCTCGGCTCACGGCCGCCCGCCCGGCCCCCGTAAAATCGACCCCACTGTGTCTGATTCCGTGAGTACCCCCGAAATCCCCCAGCCCTCCCCCGGCGGCGAGCACCACCCGGGTGAGTCCGTTCGGCATACCCGCGCCAAGGGGGAGCCCCGGTTCCCCGACGGGCCCAAGGCCGATCCCGCCGGGTCGCACTTCGAGCGGCGGATCCGGAGCTTCCAGCCCCGGCGCAGCCGGGTGACGGCCGGGCAGGCGGACGCGTTGCAGCGGCTGTGGGCCAAGTGGGGACTCGACATCGACGGGCACCCCGTCGACCTCGCCGAGTTGTTCGGCGACGACCGTCCGGTCGTCCTGGAGATCGGTTTCGGCATGGGCGAGGCGACCGCGCAGATGGCGGCCGCCGACCCCGACACCGACATCCTCGCGGTGGACGTGCACACGCCCGGCCAGGGCAACCTGCTCAACCTCGCCGACCAGAACGGGCTGACCAACGTCCGGGTCGCCAACGGCGACGCGATCATCCTGCTGCGCGAGATGCTGCCGGCGGACTCGCTCGACGGGCTGCGCGTCTACTTCCCCGACCCCTGGCCGAAGAAGCGCCACCACAAGCGGCGCCTCATCCAGCCCGCGTTCCTCGACCTGGCCGCGACGCGGCTCAGGCCGGGCGCGCTCGTGCACTGCGCCACGGACTGGGAGCCGTACGCGGAGCAGATGCTGGACGTGCTCACCGCGCACCCCGACTTCGAGAACACCCGGGCCGACGGCGGGTTCGCACCCCGCCCCGGGTTCCGGCCGCGGACCCGTTTCGAGGGGCAGGGCCTGGACAAGGGCCACGTGGTGAACGATCTGCTCTTCCGCCGCGTACAGCATCGCGTCCGACCCGGGGATCGCCGACCGGCCTAGGGATCACTGACCGACCGCCCCTCTCCACCACAGTCCCCTCCCTCGTTAGGGTCGATGCCGTGGCCATCAGTCCCCCGTTTCCGCCCTACCCGCCGCATCCCCCCGGCGGCGCTCCCGAGGACGGTGTGCTCAGGCATGCGCACTGGTGGCAGCGCAGGTGGCTGCGGTACGGGGCGCTCATCATGCTGCTCACGCTGTCCGGGCTGGTCATCCTCGCGCTGGTGCGGGAGCAGACCGGCACCGAGGGGTTCCTGGTCGGGCTCGGGCTCGCGGTGCTGCCCGTGCCGCTGCTCATAGCCGCCTTCCGGTGGCTGGACCGGGTCGAACCCGGGCCCTGGCGGAACCTGGTGTTCGCCTTCGCCTGGGGTGCGTGCGCGGCGGCGCTGATCGCCATCGTCGCCAACAGCTTCGCCACCCGGTGGATAGCCACCGCGACCGCCGACCCGTCCAGCGCGGACACCCTGGGGGCGACGGTCATAGCGCCGATCGTCGAGGAGTCCGCCAAGGCCGCCGCCGTCCTCCTCGTCTTCCTCTTCCGCAGGCGGGACTTCACCGGCATCGTCGACGGCGTGGTCGTCGCCGGCGTCACCGCCACCGGCTTCGCGTTCACCGAGAACATCCTCTACCTCGGCACCGCATTCGGCACCGACCAGCTCAGCGGCGACAGCGGCATCGCCTCCGTCACCGCCGCGACCTTCTTCGTACGCGTCGTCATGTCGCCCTTCGCGCACCCCCTGTTCACCGTCCTGACCGGCATCGGCTTCGGCGTCGCGGCGCTCTCCGGGGACCGTCAGCGCCTGCGGCGGGTGCTGCTCCCGCTGTCCGGGCTGCTTCTCGCGATGGGCATGCACGCCCTGTGGAACGGCTCCTCGACGTTCGGCGAGTTCGGCTTCTTCGCGGTGTACGCGGCGTTCATGGTGCCCGCGTTCGGGCTGCTGACCTGGCTGGTGGTGTGGACGCGCCAACGCGAGCTGCGCACCGTACGCGAGGAGCTGCCCGCCTACGCGGCCGCCGGCTGGCTCACCCCGGCCGAGCCGTTCGCGCTCGGCTCGATGCGGGCCCGGCGGGTGGCCCGGGTGTACGCGGGCCGCCACCTGGGCAAGCCGGCGGCGCGGGAGGTGGCGCGGTACGAGGCGTACGCGACGTCCCTGGCGTTCCTGCGGCACCGCGGTCGGCGGGGGCGGGCGAACGCCGACTTCGTCGTACGGGAGCGGGAGTTGCTGAACGAACTGTGGCGGCGCAAGGACATCGCCCGGCCCGCGCTGGACCACGCCGCCCGGATGACGGCCCCGCCGGTCCGGGTGACCGCGCCGCCCTGGCCGGTGTACGGGGTGTACGGGTACGGCCAGGGGCCGGCCCAGGGATACGGGCCGGGTCACCCCGCCGGGTACGGGTATCCGGCGGGGCAGGTGTACGGGCACGGCTACGGGTATCCGGCGGGGCAGGTGTACGGGCACGGGCACGGGTATCCGGCGGGGCAGGTGTACGGGCACGGCTACGGGTATCCCGCACAGCCGTACCCGGCTGCCAACCCCTACCAGTCGTAAGGATCAGGCCGAGGCCTGGGTCAGCCTGCTGACCTCCGCGTCCGTCAGTTCCAGCTCCGCCACTTCCAGCAGCGCCGGCAGTTGCTCGACCGTCCGCGCGGAGGCGATCGGCGCGGCCACCGTGGGCTGCGCCGCGAGCCACGCCAGCGCGACCGTGGCGACCTGTGTGTCGTGGGCCTGTGCGATCTCGTCCAGGGCGGTGAGCACCTTCCGGCCCCGCTCCGTGTCGAGATGCTTGGCGGCACCGGCGGCGCGGGCGCTCTCCACCGTCGTACCGGGCCGGTACTTGCCGGTGAGGAAGCCGGAGGCCAGCGCGTAGTACGGGACGGCGGCGAGGCCGAAGCGCTCGGCGAGGTCCTGGAGGCCACCCTCGTAGGTGTCACGGGAGACCAGGTTGTAGTGGGGCTGGAGGGCGACGTACCGGGCCAGGCCCTCGCGGTCGGAGAACTCCAGGGACTCCTGGAGGCGTTCGGGGGAGATGTTGGAGGCGGCGATGTGGCGGACCTTGCCGGCCTTCACCAGTCCGTCGAGCGCGCCGACTATCTCCTCGACGGGCACCTCGGTCTTGTCGAAGTGCGTGTAGTAGAGGTCGATGTGGTCGGTGCCGAGGCGGCGCAGGGAGGCGTCGGCGGCGGCCTTGATATTGGCCGCGGTCAGGCCGGGGAACTCGGGGTGCTGGCTGACCTTGGTGGCGATGACCACGTCGTCGCGGTTGCCGCGCTGCTTCACCCAGTTGCCGATGATGGTCTCGGACTCACCGCCCGAGTTGCCCTCGACCCACGCCGAGTAGGAGTCGGCGGTGTCGAGGAAGTTGCCGCCGGCGGCCGCGTAGGCGTCGAGGACGGCGAAGGAGGCCGTCTCGTCGGCGGTCCAGCCGAAGACGTTGCCGCCGAGGGAGAGCGGGAAGACCTCGAGGCCGGAGGAGCCGAGCTTGCGAAGAGAAGTCATGCTTCACATCAACGGGCGCGGGCGGCACACCCATTCCCTGGGCAACACGAAGAACGTGTGAACAGCACACGTGGACGGAGCACGGGAACACCCCCGAGGGGGACCCTCAGGGGTGTTCCCGGGTACTACGGGTCTCACAGGCCTTACGGGTCTTACGGGTCTTACGGGTCTGACAGGTGTTCCCCGGAGGGGCGGCTCAGGGGTTGAGGCCCTTGCTGCGCAGCCAGGCCATCGGGTCGACGCCGTCGGAGTTGCCGTTCGGGTGGACCTCGAGGTGGAGGTGGGGCCCGGTCACGTTGCCCGTCGCGCCCACGCGGCCGATCACGTCACCGGTGCCGACCTTCTGGCCGACACTGACGCTGATCGAGGACTGGTGGCAGAACCAGAGTTCGGTGCCGTCGTCCAGCGTCAGGATGGTGCGGTAGCCGTAGGAACCGGCCCAGCCCGCCTCCGTGACGGTGCCGCTGTGGACGGCCTTGATGAGCGTGCCGGTGGGAGCGGCGAAGTCCAGGCCCGTGTGGTAGCCGGAGGACCACATGGAGCCGGCCTGACCGAAGGTCGAGGTGATCGTGTACGAGGAGGTCGGCAGCGTGTACTGCTTGGCGAGCTCGGCCAGGCGCGCGGCCTCGGCCTTCTCGGCGGCCTCCGCGGCGGCCTTCGCCTTTGCGGCGTCGGCCTTGGCCTTCGCGTCCTTCTCGGCCTTGGCGACGGCGTCGCTCGCGGCCTTGGCCGCGGCGGCCTCGGCGGCGGCCTGGGCCTTGGTCTCGATCTGGGTCTGCTGCGACTCGGCCTGCGCCATGATCCGGCTGCGCAGGGCCTCACCGGCGTCGGAGACGCTCTGGCTGCTGTCGTCGGCGGTGCTCTCGGAGCCGAAGGTCGCCAGGGCCGGCGCGGCGTCCTGGGCGGGCTCGTCGTCGGAGATGAGCGAGCCGACGTTCGGCAGGTCCGGCAGGGAGATGGAGACGGGGGCCTTGCCGGTGTTGGCGCTGGCCATGCCGCCCGCGCTGACGGCGGCTATGACGCCGACGCCGAGGACGGTGGAGCTGCGGGCGAACCCGCCGCCGCGCTGCTTGGCGACGCGGTGCTTGCCGCGTACCGGGCGAATGGACTCCGCGGTGGGGTTCCACTCCTCCCAGGGGCCCTCGTCGGTGCGGTAGTCGCCGTAGCCGAAGGTCTCGGTGGACCGCTGGGCGGGCACGAACGGGGCTTCTGGGGCAGGCCGGTTGGACGCCACGCGGGCGTACTCCTTTCCTTCCGTCGCCTACCGGGTTAGCTGACGGGTTCGGAGCGGGAAGGTCTCCTACGCGCGTATACCTGCCGTGGACTCCGCGAGTTCACGGTGGCTTCCGTGCGATTCACCCCAAGGTGGTGGTTCCCCGGTTCCCTTACGGGATTCGGCACATGCGCACGGAGCCGACTCTTGTGACGGCTGGGACGACCGCGCTGCGTTATCGAACGTTAATAGACCTGGGGGCCGGTTTCCAAGCACTTCTACTTGATCAACAACATTTTCGGCCTGGGACTTTCGCCCCATGACCGGCGAAAAACGGGCGAGTTGACGGAAGAGGCGTCCGAAAAGACGGCGTACGCACAGTAACCAACCGGCCACATGTCCAGGTCACGCACTGAGGGGTCCCTGATGTGCGCTGAAGCATCCCGGATGCGCGCCGAATTGCCCCGGACAACACCGAGGGCCGGAACCCTTTCGGATTCCGGCCCTCGGCCTTCAGTAGCGGGGACAGGATTTGAACCTGCGACCTCTGGGTTATGAGCCCAGCGAGCTACCGAGCTGCTCCACCCCGCGTCGTTGTGACTCCAGTCTACGCTACTTCCGGGGCGTGAAACACCACGGTTTACCGCCGCCCCCGATGCCCCGCCCCCGCCGCCTCATTCCAGGTGCCGGTTCGGGGTCTTCGCCCGCGCCTCGAACTCCGGGAGGACGAGGACGTCGACGCCCGCGGCCGTCAGGAGCCCGGTTCCGTCCGCCTCCGTCACGAAGGTGTCGGGCTCGCGCCAGGCGGTGACCACCCGGCGCACGCCCGCGTCGAGGATGAGGCGGGCGCAGGGGGAGGGGCGGGAGGAGCGACGGGCGCAGGGTTCGAGGCTGCTGTACACGGTGGCCGTGGGCAGCCGCGGGTCGGCGGGGTCGAGCTTCGCGAGGGCCGCCTCCTCGGCGTGCACGACCGGGTCGCCGGCCTCGCGGGAGTGGCCGCGGGCCAGTTCCGTACCGTCGGCGGCCACGATCACCGCGCCGACACTGAAGGCGGTCCGCGACGGCGGACACTGCGCCGCGAGCTCGCAGGCGAGGGCCAGCCAGTGGCGGTCGGCCGCGGCGGGGAGCGGTCCGGCGCCGGGGGCGGTGGGCTGGTAGCGGTTCAGTACGACGTCCTCGATGCGCCGCGTCTCGACCAGGCGCAGCCGTCCGCCCTGGTAGCCGCCCGGCCCGAAGAGGCGGGGCGCGTCCGGGTCGCCCACGAAGAGCGGGGCGACGACGAGCTGGAGTTCGTCGGCGAGGCCCTGCTGGAGCAGCTGGGTGTGCACGGTGCCGCCACCCTCGACCATGAGACGCCGCACACCCCGCACATCGTGCAGGTGTTCGAGGAGGCGGCGCCAGTCCAGTTCGGGGCCGAGCGGGACGACGTCCGCGGCGATCCCGAGGGCGCGGGCGCGCTCGGCGCCCTTGTCCGTCGTACACACGACCTTCTCGTCGCCCGTGTGCCAGAAGTTCGCCGCGGGATCGAGCTCGCCGGAGCCGCTGACCGTGACCTTGAGGGGGTACGGCGGTCGGCCCTCGGCGACGCGGGCGGCGCGCCGCTCCGGGGAGTTCACGAGGAGCCGGGGGTTGTCCGCGCGGATGGTGCCGGCGCCGATGAGGATGGCGTCGACGGAGGCCCGTACCTCGTCGACGCGGTCGAAGTCGGCGGGGCTGGACAGGAGCAGGCGCTCGGGGGTGGTGTCGTCCAGGTAGCCGTCGAGGGAGACGGCGGCGGACAGCAGGACGTACGGGTACGGCATCGACGCGCTCCCCGGTGGCGTGGGTGGAGGTGGGTGAGAGGTGGGTGACGTGGGTTGACGTGGACTCTTGGTTCAAGTTTGAAACAAACTACACTGGTCGCATGACGACTCGCTGGCTCACCCCCGAGGAGCAACGCGCCTGGCGCGCCTACGTCGCCGGGTACCTCCTCGTCGAGGACGCGATCGACCGGCAGCTCCAGCAGGAGGCCGGCATGCCTCACCTGTACTACTCCATCCTCGCCAACCTCTCCGACACACCGGAGCGGCGCCTGCGGATGACCGAGCTCGCGGAGCAGCTGAAGATCACCCGCAGCAGGCTGACGTATGCGGTGACCCGTCTGGAGAAGGACGGGCTACTGCGTCGCGAGGACTGCATCTGGGACAAGCGCGGGAGTGTCGCGGTCCTCACGGACGAGGGCATGGCGGTCCTGGAGAGGACGGCGCCCGGACATGTCGACACCGTCCGCGCCTCCCTCTTCGCCCGCCTCACCCCTGAACAGGTGGGACAGCTGGAGGAGATCTTCACCCAGGTCGTACGGGGGTTCCAGGGGGACGACAGCAACGAGGTCGCGCCCGAGGACCTTCCGTGGCGCCGACGGTCGTCGCCGTGCTCCGGAAGCGCCGGGGCCTCGGAGGGCGCAGGTTCGGAGGGCGCCGGGGCCTCGGAGGGCGCCGGGGCCTCCGGGACCTCATGAGGCGCATCACAATTCGGTTGCTTCAAATTTCAAGCATGAGGTAGGGTCTCGATTCGTCGGAACTGCTTCAAATCTGAAGCAGAAGCCGGCCGTGTGCCACTGTTCACCACCGGACCCGGGAGACCCGCATGCCCGACACCCCCGCCGCCACCCAGCGCGCCCGCGTCCGGGTACCGCTTCGCTTCCACGACGGCTACTCCGTCAACACCGAACTGGTCACCTTCCACGGCCTCGCCGACGGCCAGGAGCACGTCGCCGTCGTCCTCGGCGAGCCGGCACCCGGCACCACCCCGCTGGTCCGGCTGCACTCCGAGTGCCTGACCGGCGACGTCTTCGGCTCCGCGCGGTGCGACTGCGGGCCGCAGCTGCGCGAGGCGGTGGAGCGCATAGCCGCGACGGGCGGCGTCCTGCTCTACCTGCGCCAGGAGGGCCGCGGCATCGGCCTCTACAACAAGCTCGACGCGTACGCCCTCCAGGACCAGGGCCTGGACACCTACGAGGCGAACGCCGCGCTCGGCCTGCCCGAGGACGGCCGCGACTACACGGCCGCCGCCCAGATGCTGCGCGCCCTCGGCATCACGAGCCTGGACCTCCTGTCCAACAACCCCGACAAGGCCGACCAGCTGCGGGAACTGGGCATCGACGTCCAGGACCGGGTCCCGACGGGCGTCTTCACGACCCCGCACAACGTCCGCTACCTGCGCGCGAAGGTCCTGCAGACCCAGCACACGCTGCCGCTGGGGGACCTCACGGGGCTGAACGTCGGCTGACGGCTGATTCCGGGGCCGATCCCGGACCGGGCGTCAGCGCCCCCTCTCGGGCCCGAACGGGCCGTCCAGCGCTGCCCATTGGAGCAGCATGATGGTCTTCGCGTCCGCGATCGCGCCCGTGCGGACGAGGTCGAGGGCCTCGGCGAAGGGGAGTTCGACGACGGTGATGTCCTCGCCCTCGGCCGCCACGCCCGCCGTGTCGACGCCGGGGGCGGAGGCGTCGTAGGGGGCGGCGAAGAAGCTGAGCCGCTCCGTGACGGAGCCGGGGCTCATGAACGCGTCGAACACGTGCTCTATGTCCGGCACCGCGCGTCCCGTCTCCTCCGCGGCCTCACGACGGATCGCCTCCTGCGGGTCGTCGCCGTCCAGGAGCCCGGCGGCGGTCTCCAGCAGCATGCCGTCGGGGTGTCCGTTGACGTACGCGGGCAGCCGGAACTGACGGGTCAGCAGGACGGTGCGCCGGTCGGGGTCGTAGAGCAGGATCGTCGCGCCGTCGCCCCGGTCGTAGGTCTCGCGCTGCTCGCGGCTGACGTGGCCGTCGCTGTGCCGGTAGTCGAAGGTGGTGCGGCGCAGGACGGACCAGTCGCAGGCGAGGACCTCGACGTCGAGGATGCGGACCCGGTCGTTGCCGGTGAGGTCACGTCCCTGACGGTCGAGTCCGGTACGGCCCCGGGGGTCGGGGGTGTCGATGCCGGCGGTCATACGGGGCTCCCTGCGGGGGTCGGGACGTCGGCGAGGCCGGCGTAGATCTGCTTGCCCCGGGCGCGGGCCCGCTCGACCATGCGGTCGGCGCCCTGCGAGGGGCCGCCGATGCGCAGCACCGCGTCGCAGCGGTCCAACAGGCGTTCGGCGACGGGGTGGAAGAGCTCGTCGAAGAGCGGGTCGCCGGGGGCGGCGCCGCCCGCCGCCTCCAGCAGGGGCAGCGCGAGCGCCTCTCCGGTGACGGGCAGGTGCCCGGCGCGGAACAGCGCGAGGGCGACCTCGTTCATGGCCCGCACGTTGTCCGCGAGTTTGGCGGGGTCGTCACCGGTACCCGAACGGTACGGCCCGGCGACCAGGATCATCAGCGGCGTCATATACGTCTACGTCTCCTCAGCTGAGGCGGGTCTCGACGCCGGCCTCGCGCAGGGCGTCCAGGGTCTGGGGGCCGCCGGGGTGGGTGGCGGGGTCGGCCGCGGCGGCGTCGGTGACGAAGGTGTGCACGGCGTCGAGCGGAGCGACCTGGCTGAACGCGCGCACGCCCAGCTTGGTCGCGTCGGCGACGGCGAGCGTACGGGCGGCCTGGCCGAGTCCCGCCTGCTTGACGGCAGCGTCCTCCAGGGAGAACTCCGACCAGCCGTGCACGGCGTGCACCCCGCCGATCGACATCACGAACACGTCGAAGGCCAGGGACTCCAGGGTGCGCAGGGCCAACGGCCCGACGAGGGACCGCTCACCGGGACGCGAGCGACCGCCGACGACGAGCAGCTCGATGCCGGGCCGGTCGGCCAGCCGCAGCGCCGCCTGAAGACTGAGCACCGCGACGGTCAACGGGCCCCGCGCGGCGAGGTGTTCGGCCACGTGCACGGTCGTGGTCCCGGCGTCCAGCAGCACCCGCGACCCCGGCTCGACCAGAGCGGCGACGGCCGCGCCCAGCCGGTCCTTCGTCGCCGCCTGCCACGCCTGCCGCGCCTCGAAGCCGCCGCCCTCCGCACGCGGCCGCCCGGGAACGGCCCCACCGTGCACCCGCCGCACCAGCCCCTGCCGCTCCAGCGCGTCCAGGTCCCTGCGCACGGTCATCTCGGAGACGCCGAGCCGCTGAGCGAGTTCGGCCACGGAGATCCGCTGCCCGGGCTCCTGCCCCTGAACGAGGCGCAGCGTCAGGTCGAGACGGTCGGCTACATCCATGCGGCCATTTCTACCATGCCGATGAGCGAACGAACATCAGGATGTTCGAGCGGGGGAAGGCTGCCCGGTCCTGAGGACGAGCTGAAAACAAAGCAGCGCCCGAGCCGACCGAAGCCGACTCAGGCGCTGCGCAGCAGGCAAGAGGGCGTTTCCTCCCCCGCCACCGGTAGGCCGTGTGGGACTCGAACCCACAACCAATGGATTTAAAAGTCCTGGTGTGATCTTGCTGGGTGGTTCCGGATGCTTCTTCGGTGTCCGGAACTGCCTGGTCAGGACAGGTACTACTCCCTGCACAGTCCCCGTCGTGATGGTCTCTGCCACACCATCCGCTCACGCATCGCTCACGCACGACAGGCTGGTGACCAGTATTTTCCGCAATTTTTCCCCCTCGATCTTTCGCGAGGGTCCGCCGACGGAGTCGGTGGACCCTTTCGTGTCCTGGAGTTGACGGTGAGCAGGGCGGCGGCCCGGTTGTCGCATCGAGTGTGCGCCGGGTCCACTTCCCGGGGCGGGTGATGTTGTCGTTGGGACGGTGGAAGGTTTCCGGTCAGCCCGGGTTGGGCAGGAGCGCGACTCGTTCGAGGGCGGTAGTGATCTCGTCGGTCCAGGGCCAGTGCCGGGTAAGGCAGAGAATCCTGCGTCGGCCAGTGGTGACCAGCTGGGCGGCCGCGGAGAACAGGCGGAACCGCAGTCGGCGGGGGTCCCAGAGCCGGACCTTGCCGGTGAGGGCAAGCATGGGCATTCAGGCCGGCAGGTCCGCGATGCTTGACGAGCTGTGGACGCAGGGGTGGTTCGTAGCCCGTAGTGTGGACGGTTCTCAGACGCCGGACAGCTTCAGCCTGCTGGGCCTGATACCGAGGGCACCGGGCGACACCACGTGCCGCGCCGATCGCCGCGACGGTACCGACTCCGCGGCCAACTTCGTGCCGAGCAGGGCTACACCCTCTGCGAGCCCTCAGGCGTGTGCAGGGCTGAATCCTGGGAGTATGCCTTCAGATAACCGACGAGCGTGTTGGTGACGGCGACCAGCGGTACGGCGACCACCGCGCCGCCGATGCCCGCGATCATGCCGCCGGAGGCCACCGCCAGTACCACGGCCAGAGGATGCACGCGCACCGCGCGGCCGAGGATGAACGGCTGCAGGATGTGGCCCTCGATCTGGTGCACTGCCAGCACCACCGCCAGCGTCATCACGGCAGTGAACACGCCCTGGGTGACCAGCGCGATGACCACGGCCAGCGCGCCGGAGGCGACAGCGCCGACCAGCGGGATGAAGGAGAACAGGAAGATGAACACGGCGAGCGGGACGGCCATCGGGACGTTGAGGAAGTAGATGCCGATGCCGATGGAGAAGGCGTTGATGAGCGCCACCACCACTGTGCCGCGCACGTACGCCGTGAGCGTGGCCCACGCCCGCGGCCCGGCGCCGGCCATGCCCGGCCGGGCGTTCGCGGGCACCAGCTTCAGGGTCCACTCCCAGATCCGCTTGCCGTCGTAGAGCAGGAAAAGGGTGGAGAAGAAGGTGAGCAGGATGCCGGTGAGGGCCTCGACAACGACGGTCACGCCCTCCAGTCCGACCGAAGTGATGGCGTCCGTATTCGCGCCGACCGCATCGGCCAGGCTCTGAGCGAGGCCGTTGATCTGCTTGTCGGTGACGTGGAAGGGGCCGTCGAGCAGCCAGCGGCGCAGATCCTCGATACCGTTTTGGACCTGCTCGGAGAGGTTGTCGACGTTTTCCAAGACCTGCCAGATCACGAACCAGGCCATGAGGCCGATGACGACGAACCCGAAGATCGCGGTGAGCGCGGTCGCGGGCCCGCGCGGCACCCCTGCCTGCTTCAGCCGGGCGACGGCGGGTTCGAGGAGGGCGGTCAGCAGCAGCGCAATGACGAAGGCGAGCACGACCAGCTGGACCGTGCTGATGATCCGCATCAGCACCCACACGGTCCCGGCGAGCACCAGCAGTCGCCAGCCGACCTCGGCGGCGACCCGTACCCCCCAGGGGACGGCCAGTGCGGGCTCAGGGCGCGACACGAAAGCCGACGGCGACTCAGAGTCGGGCGCAGGCGGCGAGGCGGCTCCCCCCACCCCTGAGATGCCCTGCCGTTCCTGAGCGCCCTGAACCGCCCGGGGTGCCTCGGACGCGCCGGACTCTTCGGCGGCCGTAACGTCCTTGAGCTCGCTCCGTGACTCCCGACTCTCCCGGTCCACGCCGGCGCGCCGCTCACTCAGCTCGGTGAGCCCGGCACCGAGCCGGCCGAGCCGCCCTGGCACTCGCGACATGATCCGTCCCTAGAACTGGGTCTCGGGAATGTGTACTTCCATCCCGGCCATGTCGGCTGTCACAGGGATTTGGCAGGTGAGGCGGCTGTTTGCGGTGCGTGGGGTGGGTATGCCTTCGAGGATCATCTCCTCGTTTTCGTCAGCCGGAGCAAGGAGCGGCAGGTGTTTGTCGTCGATGTAGGCGTGACAGGTTCCGCAGGAAGCGCAGCCGCCGCAGTCGCCGATGATGCCGGGCACGAGATGGTCGAGTGCCGCTTGCTTGAGGCTCTGGCCGACGACGGCCTCCACGGGGTGCGGTGTTCCGTCGGCCTCGATGAACTTGATCACTGGCATGTCAGGCACGCCTTTCTGCGGTGGATTGGTGTCGCTTCATCAGTTCGGACAGCGGGAGGTCTTCGCAGGCGGCTTCGTCCCCGGTCATGGCAGCCCGCGTCGTGACGAGTTGCCGGGCGGCCGTGAAATCCCGCGGCCGGTTGACCGCGTGCAGGCCGGTGATGATGCCGTTGCGCAGATACACCACGCTGAAGGAGTTCGATGACGGGTCGCCGCGGACGACTTCTGTGTCGCCGGTCTGCGGCAGGCCGGCCATCTGGAGTTTGTGGTCGTACTGATCGGACCAGAACCAGGGCGCCGTGAAGCGCTCGGTCGGCTTTCCGCACAAGGTGCGGGCCGCGGTTCTGGCCTGGTCGGTGGCGTTCTGGACGGATTCGAGGCGTACGCTGCGGCCGAGGAAGCCGTGCCACTGTCGCGTGCAGTCGCCCGCGGCGACGATGTCGGGGTCTTCGGTCCGGGCCACGGCGTCGACCAGGACACCGTCGTCGACGGCCAGTTGCGCGGTGGCGGCGAGGGTGTCGTTCGGAGCAATCCCCACGCCGGTCAGGATCAGGTCAGCTCTGACCACGGTGTCATCGCTGAGCTCCGCAAGGAGGGCTCCGTCGCGCCGGGCGACGCTGCGGACGGACACGCCTGTGCGCAGATCGACA
Source organism: Streptomyces sp. NPDC050121 (assembly GCF_044460385.1). Classification (NCBI taxonomy): domain Bacteria; kingdom Bacillati; phylum Actinomycetota; class Actinomycetes; order Kitasatosporales; family Streptomycetaceae; genus Streptomyces; species Streptomyces sp. NPDC050121. The sequence continues at coordinate 23,084 of NZ_JBITJV010000071.1, forward strand.
CCGTGATTGCGGTGCTCGCGTTCGACGAAGGCGGAGACGGCCGGTGGGCACGTCCGGGCCAGGACTCGCGGCTGGGCCTCTACGAGCGTCACCGCGATCCCCATGTCGGTAGCGGCGGCCGCCGTCTCCAGGCCGATGAATCCGCCCCCGACGATCAGTAGGGTGCCACCGGAGTGCAGTTCCTGCCGCAGCGCGATCGCGTCGTCGAGGGTGTGCAGAGTCCTGCCTGCGACGTGGCCGGATCCGAATCGCAGAGGACGCGGACTGCCACCGGTGGTGAGGGCCAGCTTGTCGTAGCGCAGCGTGCGGCCGTCGGCCAGGGCGACGGATCGTGTCCGGCGGTCGATCCCGACCGCGGCAGTGTCGAGTTCGACCTCGATGCCGGCGTTGGTGAAGGCGTCCAGGGCGCGAATCCGCAGTGCCACCTGCTCGACTTTGCCGTGCAGGAACGCCTTGGACAGCGGCGGGCGCTGGTAGGGCAGGTGGGGTTCGGCCCCGACGAGCCGGATCCGGTCGCTGAAACCGTTCTGCCGCAGTGCCACGGCCAGTTCCGAGCCGGCCTGTCCCGCACCGACGATGACGACGGTCTTCACCGGTTCACCCGTCGGATGGTGACCGGCAACGCCGTCAGCTGCCGCATCAGGGAGTAGGCCGCCCATTCGTGATCGTCCCCGACCAGTGCGATATCGACATCGGGCGCGGTCAGCGCGGTCACGGCGGTCTCGGTGAGCATCCGGGCCACGTTCCTGCCCGGGCACAGGTGGGCACCGCCGCCGAAGGTCGCGCCGTGCTGGATAGGCCGGGTCAGCCGGTAGCTGTCGGGGTCGTCGAAGACCTCGGGATCGCGATTCGCCGAGGCCCACATCATGACGACCGGTGTGCCGGCGGGGACAAGGACGCCGTTGTACTCGACGTCCTGCAGCGTCAGTCGCTGACTGAGCATCAGCGGGGACTCCAGACGTGTGCCCTCGTAGAAGGCACCGGTGACCAACGCCGGGTCGGCGCGGACCTGTTCCAGGGCCGTCTTGTCGCTCAGCATGCGGAAGACCACGTTCTCGATCGCCACACCGATCGTGTGGAAGCCGTCGAAGAAGTTCGAGGCCACCAACGAGCCGATGTCCTCCGGCTTGCCCTCCATGTCGATCGTGCTGAGTTCGGCCGCCATGTCGTCGAGAAGCGCGTTGCCACCGTCCGACCAGGCCTTCCGAACGGCTTCTCCGACCACGTCCATGTACGTCGCCGCAGCGGAGAACAGGCGCTGCGACTGCTCGGGCGTGCGGGTGAGCAGGAACGTCAGGCTCATCTCCTCCATGAGGTGCTGGACGTGCGCCGCCTGGTCCCTGCTCAGGCCGAGTTGCTCGGCCCAGAATCGGGTGACGAACCGCCCGGCGAACTCCCGGGAGAAGTCGGTCCGGTCGCGCCCGGCGCACTCCTCGACAAGTTCCTGTGCGAGGCGTTCGGCGGCGGGAGCGAAACGGAGGATGTTCCGGGGCATCAGTGGCCGGACCAGGAGATTGCGGTACGGCTGATGCAGCGGAGGGTTGGTGGTGAACACCTGGTTCCGCAGGAACCTGCCGTACCCTTCGGTCTGTTCGGGATCCGGTTTGGCCACGGGCCCGGAGCCGAGATCCGCTTCGGTGGCCATCCACAAGACGATGTCCGCGGGCACGTTGCCCAACGCCGGATTCGCCGCAAGCGTCCTGGCGTCCTTGTTACGGAGCACGACGAGACTGTTCATCGGGCCCCGGAGAAAGTCGGTTCCTTCTCGGCCCCGCAACTCCCGTGCCGCTTCCACGAAGTCGCGTGAGAAATCGTCGAACGGGATCAAGTCCTCAATGGCGGGAAGATCTGCCACCGAAGTCAGCTGTGTGGAGGACATGGGTTTAACTACCACCTTTCTGTCATGAGCTGTGGACAGGGCCGGGTCAGTCGCCCAGGACTCGTCGAAGGTATGCGTTGCCGAAGCGCCGATCCGGATCGAGGCGCTCACGCAGTGCGGTGAATTCACCGAAGCGCGGATACGCCGCCGCGAAGTAGTCGGCGTCACGTGTGTGCAGCTTGCCCCAGTGCGGGCGTCCGCCGTGCGCGGTGAAGATGCGCTCCGCCGCGGCGAAGTACTCACAAAAGGGCATGCCCCGGTAGGTGTGGACGGCGATGTATCCGCTCTCACGGCCCGACGCCGTGGAGAGGGTGATGTCGTCCGCGGGTGCCGTACGCACTTCGACGGGAAAGCTGATCCGCAGATCCGAACGGTCGACCATGGCCTTCACCTCGCGCAGGGCGTCGATCAATGCCTCGCACGGGAGGGCGTACTCCATCTCGATCATCTTCACGCGGCGGGGGGATGTGAAGACCTTGTACGGGATGTCCGTGTAGGTGCGGGCGGAAAGAGCCCGGCTCGACACCCTCGCTATGGCCGGGACGGCGGCGGGCACGGCCCGCCCCAGCGAGTTGGCTGCCTGGAAAACACCGTTGGAGAGAAACTCGTCCTCGAACCAGCCTCGGAACCGGCCCATCGGGGCGAGCGGACCTGTGCTGCGGTTGTTGCGCAGGGTGTTGCAGTTGTCGGTGTGCGGGAACCAGTAGAACTCGAAGTGCTCGTTGGCCGCGTGGAGTTCGTCGAAGGTCGCGGTGACCCTGTCGAACGTCATCGGTTCGTCGCGCGCGGTGAGAAGGAACAGCGGTTCCACGGCGAACGTGAGGGCACTGACAACCCCGAGCGCGCCCAGCCCGATGCGTGCAGCGGCGAACACGTCCGGGTTCTCCTTCTCGGAGCACGTGAGCAACGAGCCGCCTGCCGTCACCAGTTCAAGGCCGCGTATCTGGGCCGCGATCGCGGCGGAGCTGCGGCCCGTGCCATGGGTGCCCGTACTGGTCGCGCCGGCGACGGTCTGCTCCATGATGTCGCCCATGTTGGTGAGTGACAGGCCTTCCCGGGCCAGGGCGACGTTCAGGTCCCTGAGTCGTGTGCCCGCTTCCACGGTCACGGTTGCGGCCTCCCGGTCGATGGCGCGTATGCCCCTCAGGCGATCGGGCCGTATCAGCACGCCCTCGGTCGCGGCGGCGGCGGTGAACGAGTGGCCGCTGCCGACGGGCTTCACCGGCAGGCCGTCCTCGGCGGCCTCGCGCACAACGGCGCAGAGCTCATCGACCGAGGCGGGTGCGACGTCCCTCACCGGGCGGGCCGTGACGTTCCCGGCCCAGTTCCGCCACACACTCCTGTTCGCGCGGTCCTTGCCCGCGTGCGCGCCGTAGCGGGTCGTTGCCACGTCCTATTCCTCCTCGGTGAGCTGGGCGGTGGTGCCTTGCGCGTATCTAGCGGACGGAACGGATGCGGTAGACGAGGACCGCTCCGACGGCGGCGGCCGCACCCACGAGCGCGAAGAGAAGTGGGTAGCCGTGTTCCGAACTGATGACCGCTCCGGCGATCAACGGGGCGATCGCCGGGGGAACGACCGAGCCGATGTTCATGATGCCGAGGTCCTTGGCCCGGCTCTCGGCGTCGGGGAGCACTTGTGTGATCAGAGCCTGGTCGACGGCCATGTACGCACCGAAGCCGCCGCCCATGAGAGCGGATGCCACCATCATGACGGTGAGGCTTGGGGCACTCGCCAGCAGGAAGCCGGAAGCAGCCTGGAGCAGCGCCGCCAGAGCGACGAAGATCCGTCGTCGGCCGAGGCGGTCGGACAGCACACCGGCGGCGGCGGTGGCCACAAGGCCGGCCAGGAGATAGAGAACGGTGCAGACCAGCAGGGTGCCGGCCGGATCGGGGACGTTGAGGCCGTCGCTGAGGAAGTAGAGCGTGTAACACGTGCCCAGCGAGTTCGCCAGATTGACCAGGAGCCGTCCGCCGAAGGCCCAGGCGAATTCCCGGTTCCTGAGCGAGCTGCCCATCGAGGCGAGCAGTTCCGCGATGCTGAGCGGCGCCTCGGCGTTGAAGGCGATGTCGCGATGGGCGGCCAGGAACGGCACCAGACAGACGATCAGCAAGGCCGCGATGACGGCGAAGCCGGACATGGGGGAGAGTCCGAAGGCCGACACGAGGGCTATGCCGACGACCACGCCGAGGGCCTGGGGACCGTAGATGGCGCTGGAGA
>NZ_JBITJV010000072.1:0-25139 GCF_044460385.1 Streptomyces sp. NPDC050121
GCCCCAACGAATACGAACACCGACACCACACCGCTAAACTCACGCTCGCCGCGTGATCAATAACCGCGTGCCCACCTTCACGGGGGAAGGCCCCATGCTCTGTCACAGGATCAGTGTCTGCCTAGTCCATATGGCCAGAGTCGGAACCACCGATGGGTACGAGGAGGAAGCACATGCAGATCGCTGTTGCTGGAGGAACCGGCCTGGTAGGGAAGTATGTCGTAGCCGAGTTGCGCGCAGCAGGACATCAGCCAGTGACCCTCGCCCGCTCGCAGGGCGTAGATCTGACCAGCGGCGTTGGATTGCAGGACCGATTGTCCGGCTGTGACGTGGTGATCAACGTTACGAACGTCGTTACGACGAGAGCGAAGGTCGCAGTCGACTTCTTCTCCCGGACCACCGGCAATCTGCTTTCCGTCGCTCGGCGAACTGGAATCAAGCATGTGATCACCCTGTCGATCGTCGGCTGTGACGAGGTGGACTTCGGGTACTACATGGGCAAACGCGCGCAGGAGGAACTGGTCCGCGGCGGAGATCTGCCATGGACAGTGCTCCGCGCCACCCAGTTCTTCGAGTTCCCTGAGCCGCTGCTGGACAACCGGTCACCGGTGGTCCTGATACCGAACATGCTGACCCGACCCGTTGCCGCCCGAGATGTTGCAAAGAGGCTCGTCGACCACGTGACCCAGGCCCCCGCGGGAATGGCACGGGAAATCGCCGGACCCCAGCAACTGGGCATGGTGGACATGGCGCGCCGTATCGTGCGCTCCCAGGGTCGGCGCCGGATCGTCGTTCCTGTGTCGTTCCCGGGCAAGGTCGGCAAAGCCATGTCCGGAGGGGGTCTGCTGCCTCACGGAGACTACGACCAAGGCCGGTTCACGTTCGACGACTACCTCGCGGGGGAGCGGCGCATGCCGACCGGTCGATGAGAGCATCCGGCGTGCCGGATCACGGTCTCCCCGCGGTGGCCCGCAGGGAGGACCAACGGGACTGCCTGAACCGACACCGTCGCCGCGATTGACGGCGTCGTCCGTGCCGGCCCAGAAACCAGCGCTGCACCTCGTCCAGGCCGTTCCTGACGAAGCGCGTGCAGCGGCGTGTGAGACGGCGACCATGTTGCGGTACGCACGGTGAACCGGGTGGCCGAGGTGTCCAGAAACGGATCGGCATCGTGCAGCTGCTGAGTGATGTGCCAGACGCCCGGCGAGCCCTACGGCCGTTACGGAGTCCGGGAGTAGGCCCTCAATCGGGTGCGGTTCACCTACTCCCGGAACGCGGCAGCAGTCAGATCTCACAGCCCCTCAGGGCCGGGTTTCGACGTACTCGAATGTCGGGCCGGCCGTCGTGTCGTCTCCGTCGGGCATCGTCATCAGATTTTGCGCCTGCGCCTTGAGTGCGTACATCGTGCCTGTTGCGGCTCCGAGCATCTGCGGACTGCCGTTGAAAGCCTGTTCGAGTTGCTGGAGCAGTTGGCAGTACGTCCGGTTGAACTTCTCCTGAGCATGTCGGATAGGGCTGCCCAGGGGATGGTCTGCCAGCAGGGGGTTGGGGCGCATCGGCAGGACGCCGTCCGAGTCGATCACGACGGCCTCACCTGTGGGTCCCGACTGCGGCGTATCACCGCGCAGGTAGCGGCGTCCGAGCTTCAGTTCCTGGAACCGGTAGTAATGAGAAACCTCATCGCGGCCGGGGTGGAAGATGTCTCGGTCGCCGTCCCAGACTTCGCCACGTGCCGTCCCCTCACCCTGTTCGACGATTTCCTCCAGAGCCGCGAGCGCTGAAGCAAGGTCTTTGACCGCGGTCAAGGTGCCGCCGGTATGGGCGAAGGGACCAGCTGTCACCTGGCGCGCCCCGTCACCGCAGAAGACTTCTGCCTCCCCGAGTTCAGCGCACAGGTGACGCAGCCCTTCTTCGATCGCGTCGTAGAACTGACCGATCGTCTTGTAGTTGTCACCTTCCGGCAGAGCGCTGGGCGCTGCCGGCTGTTCAAGACGGAGGAACATCTCGAGTGCCTCCGTCCCGAACGGAACAAGTGACAACCGCAGGGAACGGTCGCCATGGGGGAGAGGGCGAGGATGACGCTGCAGCAGTGTCGCCGGCTCCAGCCGAGGCTCCCCGCCGACCGCGTTGAGCAGGTTCGCCGCCAGCGCCAGGTGGATCATCTCCTCGACGAAGACGCTGCCGACCGCTTGGGCAGCGTCCGGGTTGCGCGTCGGGTCGAGAGAGTAGAGAGCGCAGAGATAGGGCGGCAGGGTGGCGTGTTCCAGTTCGATCGCCCATTGAAGGTGCTCGCGAAGACTGTCGAGCGTTTCGATCCGTGCTGATGGTTCCTGGCCGATATGCGACACTTCTTCGTCATTCACGGGTTTTCCCATTTCGGGTGCAGGGGTGATTGGCGTGATGCCGATGCTGCCCACTCGCATCACCGGCTGGTCAGATCTGTCGAATACCACTCTCTTCACGCCACACTTCCCTGCGGCGGGAAGGGCATCGGGCGACCGACCGTTGGTTAAGACAGGGCGGACGTCCGTTCTGTGACATCACCGGGTCCCGGAAGCCCTGACAAGGAAGCCGCAGACCTGCCCCGTTCTCGGCTGTCACAGATCTGCCGGGTCCTCGGTCATATGGAACAACGGGATCAGCGACCCACTTCACAACCATGTCTTCGGCTACATCACAGCCCCACGACATGGTGGACATCATGAAAGGTGCGACACAATGTCGGACAACGGACACCATGGGCATGGGCATGGGCACGGGCATGGGGATGGTGGCGAGGACGGGCCGAGTTGGACCAGGGCGGCGAAGCTGCTGCAGGACGCCGCGCCGATCACCGTTCCCGTGGGGGCCTCGGCCATGACCATTCATGTGCACTGGGAGCCCGGGGACCCCGGCACTCCGCCGCATCGTCACTCCGGTCCGGCGTTCGGCTACGTCACCAAGGGTGCGGTCCGTTTCGAGCTGGAGGGGGAGCCCGAGCGTGTCGTCGAGGCGGGCGGCACGTTCTGGGAGCCGGGCGGTGACGCCATCCACTACCAGGACGGCAACGCCCTGGCCGACGAGACGACCGAGTTCGTGGTCACCATGATGTGCGCGCCGGGCAAGCCCATGCTCGAACTCGTCGACGAAGAGGAACTCAAGCAGCGCGCCCACCTCCGCGCCCCCCGACCCACCACCTGACCCAGCACGCACCTTCCCCAACCCTCCGTCCGGGGAAGAGAGTGCGATGCAGCAGGATCCTCTGCACATCGGGTGCTGCATGCCGTTCGGCCAACGTGATGTGCAGGTTGCGCCGACGGCGATGTGCACCGGCACAGCATGATGCCGACGCGCCAACCACCTACGGCAGCACCGCCGTCGCCGAACCTGGCGACGGCGGTGCTGCCGTAGGTGCGGCGAAACCATGGTGCCGGTGAGGACCGGCCCACATCGCGCCCGTGCCCCACCTGGTGCCCTGCACGTGACCGGCCCGGCACCTGGTGCACGTCGGCATCAGTGAACTCGACAACTACCCGATGACGGCGGCCATAAAGTCCTTGGCCGCCGGGCCCCAAACCGCAACAACCGTGTCCGGCCTACCGATCCGGGTAGCCACGATCCCGTCGCGGTGCCCTCGTGGCCGGCTGCTGCTCGACCAACTCGGCATCGGCAGAGACGTCGTACATCAGCTCAGCGATGTCGGTGGGGATGGGCGGGACGGGTTCGCGGCGCACCCCGGTCGTCGGGGACCACACCATGTTGACCTTCAGGTCCGGGTCGACATCGGGGTAGTCGGACCGGTTGTGACAGCCCCGTGTCTCCCGCCGTTCCAGGGCGCACTCAAGCGTCGCTCGAGCGGCGAGAACGGTGGACCTGAGGTCATAGGCGTACGCGAGGTCCTGGAAGCCGCCGATGTCGATGTGCACACCCACGTTCGCCACGCGAGCCTCGATGTCGTCGAGTCCGGCGAGTCCGGCGGCGAGCCCGGCCTCGTCCCGCACGACACCGGCCCGCTCCGTCATCAGTTGGCGTACTGACCGTTGCAACGCGCGGACGTTGTGGTCGCCGTCGGCGGCCAGAAGTCGGCTCACGTCCGCCTCCGCGACGCGAATCGCTGCCGGCGACCGCTGTTGGCTGGTAAGCCCGGCCGAGTACTCCGCAGCGGCCCGGCCGGTGATTCGGCCGTAGACGAGCAGTTCGATCAGCGAGTTCTCCTCCAACCGGTTCGCGCCGTGCAGACCACTGGACGCCTCTCCGATCGCAAAGAGCCCGTTGACATCCGTGCTGTGGTCCTCGGGCCGGACCCACACGCCGCCCAGGGAGTACTGGGCAGTCGGCGCGACCTCGATCGGGTCGCGGGTGATGTCGAGCATCTGCAGGTCCAACAGGGCCTGATGCACCCGCGGCAGCCGCGTCAGGACCGTCTCGCGCGGCAGGTGGGACAGGTCGAGCCAGACGCCGCCGGCCTGGGTGCCGCGTCCCTCCTTGATCTCGGTATAGGACGCCAGAGCGACCCTGTCCCGGCTGGAAAGCTCCATTCGCTCGGCGTCGTAGCGCGTCATGAACCGCTCACCGAGGTTGTTGAGCAGGACCCCGCCCTCGCCCCGTGCCGCCTCGTTGACGAGCATGCCGGCCGCGTTCTCCGGCGTGATCAGCCCGGCGGGGTGGAACTGCACCAGCTCGGGGTCACGCAACCGGGCACCGGCTTCGACGGCGAGGCGGAAGGAGTCGCCGGTGTTCTCGTTGCGACGCGAGGACGTACGCCGCCAGATGCGCGTGTGCCCTCCGGTCGCGAGGATCACCGAGTCGGCGTGCACAAGGTAGCGCGAGCCGTCGACGACGTCGAAACCGTAGGCGCCGAACACAGTCCCGTCGTCGACCAGCAGCCGGGTGACGTACACGCCCGACAGGACGGGAATGGCGAGCTGCTTCGCGCGGTCGCGGAGCGCTCGCTGCACCTCCAGTCCGGTGTGCTCGCCGGTGAATGCGGCACGGCGGTCCATGCGGTCGCCGAGCTGACGCCGGGCGGGCCAGCCGTCGCCCTGGCGGTCGAAACGCATGCCGTAGCGCCCCATGTCGTGGAATCCCTGTGCAGCGTGGTGGGCCACGATCTGGGCGGTGCGCGGGTCGGCCAACAGGTGGCTCTCATGCAACGTGTCGGCCGCATGCCGCTCCCACGTGTCGCCAGGGCCAGGGCGAGGGATCACGTGTGCTCCCTCGGAACCACCGGTTGCCACAGCAGTGTGGATATCGGCAGCCGTCCGTTTGTGCACGGCGATGACCGCGACACCGGCCTCGGCGACTTCGATGGCCGCCCGGAGGCCTGACTTGCCGGCTCCCACCACGAGGACGGACGTGGCGAGCTGATGACCGAGCGAAGACATGGGACCTCCTGCGACAGCGGACAGACAACATCTCAGGCAGTGGTCGACCGGATAGTGGCACCGTATGTGACAGCATCTGGGCATTCCTTGACGTGGAGTCAATCACAGCAGTTCCACACAGGCAGCGGGGGCCACCCCAGGTATCGTTGCAAGGATCGTTCCGAACAAACGTTGTGTATGCCTTCCCCTGGATTCCTCGAAGGAGCCGGTCGCATGATCGCCAGCCCCCTTCCCCACCTGGTCGGCCGGCATCGGGAGTGTGCGGCGCTCGACGACCTGCTGGTCGGCTTGCGCCAAGGTGGCTCCCGAGTACTGGTGGTCCGTGGCGAAGCCGGCATCGGAAAGTCGGTGCTCCTCGAGTACGTGGCCGCGCAGGCCTCGCGGATGAAGGTGACTTGGGCGCGCGGCATCGAGGCCGACATGGAACTGCCGTACGCGAGCTTGCACCAGCTGTGTGCGCCGTTCCTGGACAGGCTCGGAGAGCTACCGGGACCCCAGCGCGACGCCCTCCGCGTAGCGTTCGGGATGGCGGCCGGCGACCCGCCCGACCGCTTCCTGGTCGGCCTTGCCGTGCTTACTCTGCTCACCAGGGCCTCGGAGACCCGACCGGTGCTCGTCCTGGTCGACGACGCTCAGTGGCTGGACCAGGTGTCCCTGCAAACCCTGGAGTTCGTGGCCCGGCGGCTGCTCGCCGAGGCGGTCGCGATGGCCTTCGCGGTACGCGACCCCGAAGGGCAGGCCGCACTCAGTGGTCTGCCGACGCTACGGATCAGCGGTCTCGACACCGCCGCGGCCGGAGAGCTCCTGGAAGCCGCCGTCGGTGGGCGGCTGGAGAAGCGGATCCGGGACCGGTTCGTGGCCGAGATGCACGGCAACCCACTCGCGCTGCTCGAATTCTCCCGTGGCCGCAGCGCGGCCGAGCTGGCCTACGGCCTGAACGCGTCGAGTTCTCCGAGTGTCCAGGCGCCGGTTGTGAACCGCGTCGAACGAGACTTCGCCAGCCGACTCGGTTCCCTGCCGCCGGAGACCCGGACACTGCTCCTGATCGCCGCGGCGGAACCGGTGGGTGACGCGCGTCTGCTGGTCCGCGCGGCCGCCTCTCTCAAGATCACTCCCCATGCCGCACCGGCCAAGGCGGCCGGTCTGATCGAGTTCGGTGAGTCCGTTCGGTTTCGGCATCCACTGGTCCGTTCGGCGGTCTACCACGGAGCCGAGCCCGAAGAGCGCCGGGCGGTACACCAGGCGCTGGCCGAGGCCACGGATCCGGTCCTGGATCCCGACCGGCGTGCCTGGCATGCCGCCCAGGCCGCTGAAGGCCCGGACGAGGAGGTCGCCGCAGGGCTGGAGCAGGCTGCCGACCGTGCGCGACAGCGGGGCGGCATCGCCGCCGAGGCGGTACTGCTGCAGCGCGCGGCGGAGGTGACGCCGGACCCCAGTTCACGGGGGCGCCGGGCTCTCGCGGCCGCCGAGGCGCACTTCTCGGCCGCCGCGCCAGACCGGGCCACGGAACTGGCGACGGTGGCCGAACTGTGTCCCCTCAGCGCCCTGGACCGCGCCCGCCTGGCCCACCTCCGGGCCAGGATTCTCTTCGCCCGCAGCCGCAGTGACGAGGCGGCGCCCCTGCTCCTTGAGGCCGCCGCACAGTTCACCGCAGCCGGGTCACCACTGGCGCGGGAAACGTACCTGGAGGCAATCAGCGCAACGATCTTCGCGGGCCGGGTCCACGGTCCGACAGGTGCCCGCGCCGCCGCGATCGCAGCCCGCGGATCCGGGGCGCCCCCCTCGGGCTCCAAGGCCGCCGACCTGCTCCTGGACGGTGTGGCCGCGCTGCTCGCGGACGGTTACGAGACCGGTGTCCCGGCACTGCGCGGCGCGCTGGATCTGCTCCTGCACGAGGAACTCAGCACCCGGGAGGCGACCGTGCGCTGGCTTCTGCTGGTCCCGGTCGCGCTCGAGGCGTTCATCCACTACGCCTGGGATCTTCACGCGTGGGACGCGCTGTCAAGTCGCGCGGTGCGCCTGGCCCGCGACATCGGGGCGCTCAGCGCGCTGCCACCGGCCCTGATCTACGCCGGCGGAGTGCACATCCACTACGGCGACTTCGCCGAGGCAGCCCGGATGATCGACGAGGCCGACGCGATCGCCGCCGCAACCGGCCATGCTCCGCACAAGTACGCGACGCTCGTTCTGGCCGCGTGGCGGGGCGAAGCGGACGTCGCCGCCGACATCATCAAAGAGGCCAGGCAGAGTGCCGTGGAACGGGGCGAGGTATCCCTGCTGGGGGCCATGGGATACATCCAGGGCGTGCTGTTCAACGGCCTGGCACGTTACGAGGAGGCCCTGGAGGCAGCTCGCACGGGCATCGAGCACGACGGGTTCAACTTCACTGGCCTGTCGCTGGTCGAACACATCGAGGCCGCGACCCGGTGCGGTGAACTCGACCAGGCCCGCGCGTCGCTGGCCCGGCTTGTCGAAGTTACCCGCGCCGCCGATTCCGGCTGGGCCCGTGGCGCCAGCGCCCGCAGTCAGGCCCTGCTCACCGACGGTGTAGAGGCCGATCGTCTGTACCGGACCGCGATCGAGGAGTTCGGCCGCGGCAGTGTGGCCGTGGAGGTGGCGCGGACCCACCTGCTGTATGGCGAGTGGTTGCGCCGCAGCCAGCGCCGTGCGCTGGCCCGGAAGCACCTTCGCACGGCCCACGAAATGTTTGACGGAATGCGGGCGCACGCGTTCGCCGAGCGGGCCCGCCGCGAGCTGATCGCAACCGGCGAGCACGTCAGGTCGCGGAAAGCCAAGCCGACAAGCGCCCTCACTCCCCAGGAGTCGCAGGTCGCGACGCTCGCGGCCGACGGCATGACGAACGCGAAGATCGGCGCGGAGCTGTTCATCAGTCCCCACACCGTGGAGTGGCACCTGCGAAAGGTGTATTCGAAGCTCGGGATCAACTCACGTCGCGCGCTGCCGGCTGCCATCGCGAGCGCCCCGGCCACGACAGGCGCGGCCGCGGCGCAATCCGGCTGAGGTCGTGCGGACCCCCGGGGTTCCTGCCGGGCCCCCGGTTTTCCCTGGGTCCCCATGGGGTCCCTACGGACTCGACCACGAGCACCAAGGGCGCGGTGAGCAGTGCTGCGGACCGAGGGTGGAACCAACGCCCTCGATGGGCGCCGCCCACGAAGAGGAGCCCTTGATGTCCGCGCCCAGCCCGGAGGCGACGACGCACGCCGAACCGCCTGTCGCCCAGTCAGCCGAGGACGACCTGGAGCTTGCCCTCGACGACTTTCTCGCCCAGCGGTCACGGCTGTTCCGCATCGCCTACCAAATTCTCGGCGATGTTTCGGGAGCCGAAGACGTGGTCCAAGAGGTGTGGCTGCGCTGGCAGCTCACCCACCGCGCGTCGATCGAGAATCCTGCCGCGTTCCTGACCACGGCAACGACCCGCCTGGCGATCAACGTGATTCAGTCCGCGTCGCACCGCCACGAAATCCCGGACGAGTCGCAGTTGGTCGGCCTCGGCGACCGCGCCGCCCAGGACCCCGTACTGGGTGCTGAGCAAGCCGTGGCCGTCGAGGCAGCATTGGCCCTGCTCATGGCGAGGCTGACGCCTCTTGGGCTGGCCGCCTACGTACTGCGGAAGAGCTTCGGCTACGCCTATGCCGATCTCGCGAGGCTGCTTCGGATCAGCACCCCGAACGCACGGGTAATGGTCCACCGCGCGCAAGTCCGCCTGGAACGTGACCGGGAGCGACCGGTCCCAGCTGAGTCACACCGTCGCCTCGTCGCCGCGTTCCGGACCGCGGCCGGCACCGGTGACCTGGAAGACCTCATACAACTGCTCGCCCCCGACGGCCACGTGCACCGCCTGCTGCCGCCGGCCCCTCGATCGCTTCGTCCGGGGCACTCATCTGTACGACAAGCGGCATAGAGGCGGACGGAGCAGGAAATCCGGCTTGGCGGGCAAGAGGCCAGGTTTGTCGGCTCCTGTACCTGACTGAGCAAAGAGGCTCCTGCCGACGCTGTGCGACAAGAACAACATGCCTGTCACAAGGATGACCCCTGGCCTGTCTACTCGGTACAGGCAAGCGGCGGCGGATCGACGCCGCTTCCTCCTGCTGGGACGTCCTTCCCGCAGAAGCGGTCGGGCGCTGCGGACAACAGGGAGGCCATCCCGGATGAGTGACGATGCCACGTTGATCACGCAGTGGAACACACTGACCCTTGTCCATCGCCGGATCGAGACCCGGATCGAGCGACACCTGCATCAGCATCTGGGCCTGGGGGCCAGCGAGTTCTACGCCCTTCGCGCCTTGTGGGAGGGCGTGCGGGCGGATACGGGCCTGTTGCACCTCAACGACCTGGCCAACGGGATAGGGCTGAGCCAGTCCGCCACCAGCCGTCTCGTGGCGCGTCTGCGGGACCGTGGCCTGATCATCACGCACACCTCGTTGCACGACCGCCGGAGCGTCGAAACCGAACTCACCGCCGTCGCACACGACGTACTGCGGCTGGGTTCGCCACTCCTCCGCCAGGCGGTCGAGGAGGCCGTGCGGGAACTCGACGCCGAGGACACCGACGAACCCCTGCTCCGCTATCTCCGGGGGAACACGGACGGCCCGCCCCGTCAACCGGACGAGGAACAAGTACCCGCACTGGGATGAGCGCGGCCCGGTATCCCACGTCCCTACCGGTGTCTTCTGACCTGGCTCCCACGAAGCGATTGTGCGAGACACCCATCGGGTGCGTGACTACGCGGTGGAAGGGCGGCAGACGGCGATGGCCGAATCGAGGCGCGCGGCTGCAACCGCGTTCAGAGCGATCGGGCCCCGCTCACCGCGTATGAGAGGCGCCTGTCACGCCGTCAAGGATTGCTCCTGATCACAGTGGTGCCGGGTGCGTCCGCGACCTCGGGCGAACTGAGAATTCCCATGGTTCGCCTGCCACGTTGATGCGTAGACCCTTTGAAAGCGCACAACTGGCTCAACGTCTGGACGAGACGCCGCTGCGCGTTGTGACGTCGAGACCGCGATCGGGTAGCGCCCGTCGGCTCCGCTGTCACATATCTGGGCGCCGCTCGGTCTGGATATACGAGCCGTTATTCGCGACGACTACGCGGTCACGCTTGGGGCGGACGGCATGGCGTCCGCTCGTGGACAGACTGGAGGGTGTTTCTCAGTGTCGGACAACGGACATCATGGGCACGGGCATGGGGATGGTGGCGAGGACGGGCCGAGTTGGACCAGGGCGGCGAAGCTGCTGCAGGACGCCGCGCCGATCACCGTTCCCGTGGGAGCCTCGGCCATGACCATTCATGTGCACTGGGAGCCCGGGGACCCCGGCACTCCGCCGCATCGTCACTCCGGTCCGGCGTTCGGCTACGTCACCAAGGGTGCGGTCCGTTTCGAGCTGGAGGGGGAGCCCGAGCGTGTCGTCGAGGCGGGCGGCACGTTCTGGGAGCCGGGCGGTGACGCCATCCACTACCAGGACGGCAACGCCCTGGCCGACGAGACGACCGAGTTCGTGGTCACCATGATGTGCGCGCCGGGCAAGCCCATGCTCGAACTCGTCGACGAAGAGGAACTCAAGCAGCGCGCCCACCTCCGCGCCCCCGACCCACCGCCTGATCTCGACTCCGCAATCGTGACCCAGCGGATTGCATCGAGATGGGACACCATGTGACAACAGCCTGGTGATGCACCACCAGGCTTGGCCCACAGCATCAACTCAGTGGATGTGTGGCCCCTTTCTCCTGGTACGCGTGGTCTTTGGGTCCACGGGCATCGGTACGGAGGGCGCACAGCCGGCGAATTCAACCAAGGTGATCACCATGGCAACCGAGAGTGTTCTGCATCCAAGCCTGATCGTTCCGATCGGGCACGTCGAGCCCGTGCCCCGCCGCATCCGCGGCACGATCGGTGGTCGCGTCGCCTTCGATACGCGCCGCGCCCTGTACGTGTGGGAATGGCAGGCCTACCCTCAGTTCAGCATCCCGATCGAGGACCTTGTGGACGGTGTGCTCCACGACGACGAACACACGGAACAGCTCGGTGCCGGACCGGCACACCGACACACTCTGCAGGTAGGCCCTCACGTCCGCGCAGGCGCGGCCTGGCTCTGGGGCGAGGGTGCTCCGGGACCCTTGCATGACACCGTCCGCTTCGAATGGGAAGCCCTGGACGCCTGGTTCGAGGAAGACGAACCCGTCTTCGTTCATCCCAGGAGCCCATACTCCCGTGTGGACGCCCTGCGTTCCACAAGCAGCGTTCGGGTGGAGCTGGATGGTGCGGTGCTGGCGGAGGCCCCCAACTGTGTGAAACTGTTCGAAACGGGCCTCCCCACCCGTTACTACCTCGATCGCAGCTGCGTCGACTGGACCCGACTGAGGCATTCGGACACCGTGACCCGATGCCCCTACAAGGGGACGACGAGCAGTTACTGGTCCTTCGACAGCGACAAGGCCTCCCATGAGGACATCGCCTGGGGCTACGACTTTCCGACCATTCATGCCAACCGCATCGCGGGGCTGACCGCGTTCTACAACGAGCACGTCGACCTGTACGTCGATGGTGTCCGACTGCCGAGGTCCACTCACGGCTGACCAGCGGTGTTCTGGATGCCTCGGCCCACTCCCCGCGCTCTGAACGACACAACGACGCTCTGAAGCACCGTAGGGTTCTCGCGCTCCGACCATACGCCGGGCGGCCGATCGTACGAGCGGTCGACCGCCGGCCTCGCGCCCTCCGCGACTCGGAGGTGCCCCAACCGTTGCCCTCGCTCAGTGCGCGCCCTACGCTGCGGCGCGCACTGCTTACGGAGGAGGGCGAGCCGATCGAAGCGGGGGCTACAGGCCAAGGCTGATGGATACGGCTCGCAAAACGCTCGTCGTCCTGTCATGCGCGCACGGGACGATTTTGAGACAGCGCGTACACGAGGCCGAGGTATGGTGGCAGCCGGGGAGGCTGCCATGCGGAGAGACGGAGCGCGAGCCGGGCTCGTCGGGCGCCGGAATGAGTGCCAATACCTCGACCACCTCTTGGCAGAAGCCAGGGCCGGGCAGAGCGGGGTCCTGGTGGTGCGTGGTGAGGCAGGCATCGGGAAGACCGAACTGCTGAACTACCTGGTCGAGCGCGCCATCGGTTGCCGCATCGTCCGGGCGGCCGGCGTCCAGTCCGAAATGGAGCTCTCCTACGCTGGACTGCACCAACTCTGCGCTCCGCTGCTGTCCCACCTTGATGATCTTCCCGAACCCCAGCAGAACGCGCTGCGCACGGCCTTCGGGATGCGAGTTGGTGATCCGCCTGATCGTTTCCTGGTGGGGCTGGCGACTCTCAGTCTGCTTGCCGGCGCCGTCGGTGACGAGCCGCTCGTTTGTCTCGTGGATGACGCGCAATGGCTGGACCGCGTGTCGGCCCAGACGCTGGAGTTCGTTGCTCGTCGGCTGCTGGCCGAATCGGTTCTGCTTGTTCTCGCCGTCCGCGAGTCCGGCCCTCGCGAGGCTTTCACCGACCTGCGAGAGTTTCACGTGCGCGGGTTGAGCGACAGAGATTCCCGCAGAATCCTCGAATCGGTACTCGCCGGCCCGCTCGACCGGCGCGTGCGAGACCGCATCGTCGCCGAAACGCGCGGCAATCCGCTGGCACTTCTGGAGCTGCCGAGAGGCCTGACCGCGGTCCAATTGGCAGGAGGGCTAGTAGGACTCGAGCCTCGGCCACTGTCCAGCCAGATCGAGAACGGTTTCCTCCGTCGCGTCCAGTCACTCCCGGCGGAAACGCAACAACTGCTGCTCATTGCCGCTGCAGAGCCGGTCGGTGATGTGGCCTTGCTACGGCGGGCTGCTGAACGTCTCGGAATCCCTGTCAGCGCTGCCGAGGCCAGCGCCGAAACGTCCGGACTCGTCTCATTCGGTGCGTGGGTTCGCTTCCGCCACCCGTTGGTTCGGTCGGCGGCGTATCGCGCCGCCGACTTCGAACAACGGCAGCGGGTCCACAAGGCCTTGGCCGACTCGATCGACGCGCGATTCGATCCGGAAGCCCGTGTCTGGCACCTGGCGAGCGCGACTACGGGACCGGACGAAGCCGTGGCTGCCGAATTGGAGAGATCGGCCGGGCGCGCGCAACTGCGCGGCGGAATCGCCACGGCGGCAGCCTTCCTCCAGCGAGCCACCGAACTAACCTCGGACCCCGCACGCCGGGGGCCCCGGGCGTTGGCTGCGGCGCAGGCCAAGTACCAGGCAGGCGCTTTCGACGTTGCGCGGGAGCTGGTCGACGCGGCGGAACTGAGCCACCTCGACGAAGTCGGGTCCGCGCAAGCCATGCTGCTCCGCGGGCAGATCATGTCTGTCTCCAAAAGCGCCAGTGCCGGACTACCGCTGCTGCTCAAAGCAGCCGAACGGCTCCAGTCGTTCGACGCCAAGCTCGCCCGTGAGACCTACCGGGACGCCATCTACGCGGCATTGACCGCAGGCCGACTGGCCGCAGGGGACGTCCGCGACGTTGCAGAAGCGGTGCTGAGCGCACCGCCCCCAACTCACCCTGCGACCCGTGAGGATCTCCTCTTGCAGGGTGTCGCACGGGTGATCACCGAGGGTTACGCCGCTGGGGCGCCGGTTCTCATGGAGGCCGTGGCCGCCTTCCGCACGGAGGAGGTCGCGCCGGAGGACGGTCTTGGGTGGCTCCCGCTCGTGTGCCGTATGGCACACACGACTTGGGACTTCGATGCCTGGTCAGAGCTCTCCGCACGGCTGGTCGAGATGGGCCGCGGCACAGGAGCCCTCGCTGTCCTGCCCTCATCCCTCCTGCTGCGTCTGTCGAATCGGGCATTCGCCGGCGACCTGCGGGGCGCCGATTCCCTTGTCGCGGAGGCGAACGCGATCGGTGAGGCGACGGGCAGCAGTTTCTTCGCGCATTACGGCGCACTGGTTCTGGAACCCTTCAAGGGACGAGAGTCCTCGACCTACCAGGCGATCGAAGCGCTCACGCAAGACCGTCTCCTGCAGGACGAGGGAAAGGTCACGACAGCCACGCAGTGGGCCTTGGCAGTGCTCTACAACGGCCTTGGGCGATACGAAGAGGCCTACGCATCCGCAGAACGTGGATGCGAGAACCCGCAGGAACTCGGCTTGTCCCTCCAGTCCAGGGTGGAACTCGTCGAGGCAGCCGTACGGTTGGGGCGAACACCCAGGGCGGCCGAAGCCGTGCGGACGATCGAAGAGATGGCCAAAGCCAGCAAAACCAGCTGGGCACTCGGTATTTCGGCCGCTACCCGTGCCCTTGTGAGCGACGGAAGGGCAGCCGACGATCTGCACCGAGAAGCCATCGAACTACTCGACAGGACGCAGGTCCGGATGGACAGCGCCCGCGCTCGACTCAGGTACGGTGAGTGGCTGCGAAGTCAAGGCCGACCAGCGGACGCTCGTGAACGGCTGAGCGAAGCGCACGAGATGCTCAGCGAGGCGGGCGCCGAGGCATTCGCGGAGCGCGCACGACGTGAGCTCCAGGCTGCGGGAGCGAAAGTACGCAAACGTGCCTCAGTTGTGCCGGCGGTCCTCACGCCAAAAGAAGTCGAGATCGCGCGACTTGCGGAGGAGGGTTTCACGAACCCGGAGATCGGCGCCCGACTGTTCCTCAGCCCCCATACGGTCGAATGGCATTTGCGCAAGGTGTTCACGAAATTGGGTATCTCCTCCCGCAAAGAGATCTCTTCGGTGCGGCCGGAAGGCATGACGACCACGCGCTAGCCGTGTTCGATGTTGGGAACACATGGGCCATTGCCTAGGTGTATTGCGACGTTGTTCTGCGTGGTTCGATGCGCAAGGACTGTTGAGTCCATCACGCGTGCAGGTCCTGTCCAAGCCCGCAGCCGAGCGGGGTGCCCACGGACTCACCACGGCATCACCACGCACTTCCCCACGGGGTCCCACGGAGTCCTGAAGGCGCGGCCACGCCGCTTCGGCGCGAGGTTGGTCACAGCTCGAATTCCAGGCTGCTGACCTACCCGGCGGAGGAGCCGACCATGGACAGGTACCTGCTCGAAGCCAGACGCTTGCCGAGGGCGGACGGCCACGCCTCGACCTCGACCATCGACGATCTGGAGGATGCGGCCTCCATGTACCTGCGGAATCGGCCGGCACTGCTCAAGATCGCCTATCGCATCCTCGACAACGAGAACGAGGCGGAAGACGTGGTCCAGGAGGTATGGCTGCGGCTGCAGTGCACCGACCGCACGTTCGTGCGAAGTCCGCAGGCGCTCCTGCGGACGATCACCGTCAGGTTGGCGATCAACTCGGTACAGTCGGCGTACAGACGCCGGGAACGCAGTGCCACACCTTGGTTTCCAGAGGCATTGGACCCTGGCCCCAGCCCGCAATCAGGAGCCGAGCAGCAGGACGCCGTGGAGCGAGCGGTCTCGCTGCTTCTGGAGACGCTGACACCTCCGCAGCGGGCAGCGTTCGTCCTCCGGGAGGGGTTCGGCTATCCGTATGAGCGGATTGCCGGTCTTCTGCATCTCAGCGTCGTCAACGCCAGGCAGCAGGTCGCTCGCGCACAGCGGCGACTCGTAGCGAAGCGTCACCGGCAACCGGTGGATTCCATTGGCCACCGCCGTCTTGTGCAGGCCTTTCTCGCGGCGGCGCAGGGAGGTGACCTGGACCGCTTGGAGCAGGTACTTCTGACGACGGAGAGCGGCCCGGCCGTTGGAGCCGCGAGGCCGGCCGGGCACGGAGCCGCGTGTGTCCCCGACCGCTGTGAAGCTGCACCCATGTAATGGACGCCTTGCCTTTCAGGTGGCAGTCGCGGACCCAGTCATCAAGGCGGAGGGCGGGGTGCGGACGTGGCACCCAAGAACGCGACGTGGGATCAGCTGGCGGGTGCGCCGCGGGCCGCGCTGGGCCGCGGGCGACGGCTGGAAGCGGTCGAGCGACTCCCGAGCGGCACTACGAAGGGCGTCAGCTGACGATGGCGACGCCATGACGGCGATCACCTATCTGTGGGAGAACTCCGAGAACTACTGGCCGATCACCGAGCACGATGGCGACCCCGACGCCTTCTCGCCCGGCACCGGGCTCGACCTGTTCGAGGCCGCGCACGAGCGGCTGGAGACGCTGGGCCTTCGGGTCCTTGAGATCACCTGGTCGACGGTGACCGTACCCACTATCCGGCCGACCTCGCGATCGTCGAGGACGTGCCCGGCGAGGACCTGGTGGACCTGCGCAACCGCGACTCGCGTGCCGCGGAGCCGACTATGATGCGCCTCGCTGAGAGCCTGGCGACGATGCGCGGCCACCGGGCGCCGTCCTTCGGCAAGGTGGCCCTGATCGACGTGGACGGCATGTCACGTCGGGCCTCGTGTGAGCAGGCAGCGATCGCCTTCGCGCTGCGCTGCCTCGCCGAGGCGACCGCGCGCGACCACATGATCGCCGACGCCCGCGATCAGTTGGAGGAGCGGCTGTCAGCTGACCGCGGCGATGCGACCGCGCGCCGAGCACTCCGTCGTCCACGGCGAGCTGGGCCCGGACCACGTCATGGTCGACCGAGACGGCCATCCCGTCATGATCGACATCGAGAATCTGCTGTACTTTGACGTCGAGTGGGAGCACGTGTTCCTACGCCTCCGCCATACCGAGAGCCAGTATCAGCGGCCGGCGGTGGACGGCCTTGACGAAGACCGCCTCGCGCTACGCCAGCCGGGCAACGGCCGAACAAGTGAACCTGAAACCACGTCAACCCGCCCTGACCTGCTAGTCAGCCACTCCCGCGCAGCGGGGGAACCTCAGAGACCGAACCCGCAGGATTCAGCCGGCCGTCGCGGGCTGCTTTCGGTCTCGTGATCAGGCATATCGGCGCCGTTTCTGGTCTACCCCATGGATTGATTACCGTCCCTCTTCATAGGGACCCGGGGCGTTTGCAGTGTCCACCGGACAGAGTCAGCAATTTTTTCATGGAGCTTCTTCACCTCGGCACCGCTCCATCAAAGGGCGGCTCACATCAGGTTCATGCAGACAGGCACCTGGTCGCGCCCTTGACAAGCCGTAGGTGGCTTCGTGGTCACCTCGTGGAGAGCCCTTGGGGCGTCCGTCACGTCACCGGACTGTTGGTCTGGCGTCGGTAGCCGCGGATCAGTCGCTTGAGATCAGTGCGGAGAGGGTGGGAAAGCATCCGCCAGGTCCGGGTAGGACTGCAAGGGCGTCGTATCGGTCAGAGCGCCGTGTGCAGGAGTCGGCGAGAGGTGATGTTGAGTTTGGCGTACACCTTGCGCAGGTGCCATTCCACGGTGTGCGGGCTGAGGAACAGCTGTGCGCCGATTTCGGTGTTGGTGAGTCCCGCACGGGCCAGCTGCGCGATCTGCGTTTCCTGGGGGGTCAACGTGGCCGGGGCCGTACCAGTCCGCCGCCGGGTCACGGTCTCGCCGGCGGCCCGCAGTTCGCGGACGCAACGCTCGGCGAACGCGTCGGCGCCGAATCGACTGAAGAGGGTGTGCGCCACGCGAAGTTGCTCACGGGCATCGAAGCGCCGGTTCTGCCGTCGCAGCCACTCGCCGTACAGTAGGTGTGCCCGTGCCAATTCCGTCATGACACGAGTACGTCCGAGTCGCTCAACAGCCTCGCGGTAGAGCTCTTCGGCAGAGCCCTCCTGGCCGAGAAGAGCCTGCGACCGTGCCTGAACACCCAAGGCCCAATCCGTGGCTGCGGCTTCGGTAGCCCGGGTCAGTCGGGCCAGCGCGGCCTCGGCTGCCTCGCGGTGACCGCTGCGTACTGCGGCCTCCACCAGTTCAGTCAATCCCCAGTTGTATACGGCGAGATCCTGCGGGTGCGCGCTCGCCTGACGGGCGGAGTCGAATGCCTCCTCGTATCGGCCCAAACCGTTGTAGAGCACAGCTGCGGCCCGATGAACCACGGACACGCCGACGCCCTCACCGCGATTCATGGCATCGTTCAGGCTGGTCCTGACAAGCGTGGCGGCCTCGCGTTCCCTTCCTTGCCAGGCGGCGAGGGTAAGCGGTCCGTAGGGTGCGAAGCTGTTGCTGCCGACGGCCTCCTGGACACTGAGACTCTCCGCGATGAGCAGTGCCGCCGCCTCCAGTTCACCGGCGTACGTGTGGACGACTTCCAGTGAGTTGAGCGCGAGTGGCAAGTCTGTCAGCGCGCCGACGGTGCGGGCGGTCTGCACGTGGCGTGTCGCCAGCTCAGTCCAAGCTTCGTCGTCCCACATCTCGGCAGCGAGGGCCGAGGCCAACCATGACCAGCGCAGGACCTGCTCGGGGTCGGTCTCCCGGCGGAGCGCGCTCACCGCGTCACGCGCGCCGGCGACGGCGGCACGGTATCCACTGGTAAACCGGGTGGCCAAGGCGTCCACGAGAAGGTCGGCGTTGCGTGGCGGCTGTGTGTTGGACGGTGACGTCCTGCGCGCTGCTTCCGCCACCTCTCGCAAGGTAGCCCCAACAGCGAGGCGCCCTGCGAACATGGCTGCCGACACAGTGTCCAGGAACGTCTCGCGAGCCAGGCCGACGTCGAGCGGGACCAAGCGCTGCGCGGTGGCCAGCAGGAGGGGGAGCGCTTCGGTCCCGCGGCTGGTGGCGAAGGCGATCTGAGCGTGGGTGAGGTGCACGCGAGCGCGACCGACCTCGTCCAGGACTCCGCTCTCGGCGAGGGCCAGCAGATCACGCGCCGCGGCTGGTGCACCGGCGCGAAGCTTCGCTTGAGCTGCGGCGAGGGCACGCGTCGCTTTGCGCTGTGGCTGCGGAGTCAATACAGCCGCGTGAGCGAGAAACGCCGCAGCCGCGGCGGTGCCGCCGCGCGCCAGCGCCCGCACGGCGGATGACTCCAGCTCGGTGGCGATCTCCTCGTGGGGCCGCACGGTTGATCGTGCCAGGTGCCATGCACGGCGGTCGGGATCGTGGACGGGATCAGTCACCTCTGCCAGGACACGGTGGATCTCTCGCAGCTCCGCCAGTCCGGCCGACCGGTAGATTGCCGAGCGCAGAAGCGGATGCTTGAATCGCACCAGAGCACCGATGTCGAACAACCCCGCTGCCACTGCCGGGCCTGCCGCTTCAGGATCGATGTCCAGTAGTGCCGCTGCGCGTCGGAGGAGTGTCACGTCGCCGATCGGTTCGGCGGCGGCTGTCAGCAGCAGCCGCTGCGTCGCGGGCGGTAGCGAGCGGACCCGCTCAAGGTAGCTCCGCTCGATGCGGCCGGTCACCGGTCCGGGATCCGGGAGGCCGAATCCGTCAGTGGGTTCCGTCACTTCCCGGCTGCGCGGAAGTTCCAGAAGTGCGAGGGGGTTGCCGCGGGCTTCTGCGAGGATTCGGTCGCGGACTCGTTCGTCCAACGGACCGCCGGCCTCCGAAGCCAGAAGCGCGAGCGCGTCGCTGTTCTCGAGGCCGTCGATCGTCAGTTCGGGCAGTCCGGCGAACTCGTCGCGTGCCTGCAGTTCACGCGTGGCGAAAACCAGTGCCAGGGGTTCAGCGAGCATCCGCCGTGCCACGAAGGCCAGAGTCTGTGCGGATACCCGGTCGAGCCACTGCGCGTCGTCCACCAAGCAGAACAGCGGCTTTTCGGCCGCCACTTCGGTCAGCAGCCCGAGCACGGCGAGACCGACCAGGAACCGGTCCGGTGGTGGGCCCGCGCTGACCCCGAACGCCGTGGTCAGCGCCTCTCTCTGCGGTTGCGGAAGGGAGGCGGCGCGATCGAGGAACGGTGCACACAACTGGTGCAGGCCTGCGAACGGGAGCTCCATCTCCGACTCGGCACCTGCGCTGCGTGCGACGCGGTATCCGGCGACGTGCTGGGCCAGATGATCGAGCAGAGCCGACTTCCCTATTCCGGCCTCACCGCGTAGGACAAGAGCTGAGCTCTGTCCGGCCTCGACTTTCGACGCCAGCTCTTCAAGCGCAATGCACTCGCGCCTCCGACCGCGCAGTTGCTTGCGACCCTGTCCGCTCATCTTGACCCCTGCACGGTGGGAGCATAACAACACGGCGGCCAACCAAGTCGGCGACGATGATCGAGGAAGTCGGCCAGCCCCTCCGAGCCTCTACAGCAGTGCGGCCACATTTCTCGCCGTGGTTACGCGAGTGCTGTCGCGTTCGGGTTTCTGGGGGTAGCCACCATCGCGTTCGAGGGTGGCGTGAGACGGTGAGCTCCGGTTCCGGGGCGTACAGGAAGGTCCGGCATTGGTCAGGGTGTCGAACTGCTCGACCCCAGATCGTCGGCTGGCGGATGTGCTGCCGACCGCTGCGCAGGGGATGTCGTACCGTTCAGCGGCCAACGGCGGCTGACACCCACATGGAAAAGCACGCCCGAGCCAAGGGCGTTCACGCAGACATGGGACACCCATCCCTCGGCACTCGAGGTTGTCCAGGTGAACGTGCCCGCATAGGTGATCAGCCCGCCGAAGAGCCCAGCACCCACACCCACCGAGACAAAGAGAGTCATCGCCCGCTCCCACGCCGCGGATACCCGGGAGCGGAAGACTCCCTCGAAGAGCATGGCCACAAGCAGCCCGGCTGTGCTGAAACTGGTAACGGTGGCAAGGATGGTACGTGCTGCAACGCCGAACAAACCGTCGAGCAGTGCGAAGCTGAACGCCGTGCCGGCGAACACGAGCAGATTCCCCAGAGTGATCCGAAGCCATCGTCTGCCGAGTTTGTTCAACGGCCAGCCACGCCAAACGATGAAGAACCAAACCTGCCACGCCCCGCACAGTGCGAACACGGCACTGAGGTCCTCGTGCGAGAAGGGACCATCCTGACTGGTCAGGCCGGAGCCCGCCGGCGCGCGGAATCTGTACGCCGTGTACTGCACGAGCAGAGCCAGTCCCCAGGAGAGTGCCAGCGCTGCGAACCCCGCGACCAGCCTGGGCAGTCGCTTGAACGGCCAGCCCTCGCACACGAGGGTGAGTTGCAGCATCGCGGTGAAGACCGTGAGTCCAAGCGGCATTGCGGCGGGATACAAGGGTGCGCTGCCGGGTTCCGGGGTGGAGTCGAAGAGGCCGGACACGTCGGAATGGCCCACGATCATCTGGCCGACGGCCGCCAGGGCGACACCCGCCGCTGCAATCAGAAGCGTGTCCACGAGGGCCGACCAACCAGGGCGCAGGGTCGAACCCGGCCAGTCCTCCCACCAGAACGCAACCATTGAGAGAACCGGCAGTGCGAAGGTCATGAGTGGCGAGAGGATCACCACTGCACTCTCGGCGCCGTCCGGTCCGAAGGCGAGCAGTGCGGCGAGTGGAACGACTACCAATAGCCCGGCAAATCCAAGACCCGGCTGGGCGGCAAGGCGTGCACGTTCGGCGTTGAGGAAGGCCTCGGAATGCCGAAGATAGGGGGTCGTTATCGTCGGTTGGTCGGGCAGCCTCTGGAACCAGGTGCGTCTGGCGGAAGTTCCGCGCCTGGATTGGACCTTTGATTTATCCATGAGATGCACCATGAGATGTTGTTCCGTGTGTCTCTGCCGTTGAGTAGCGGCCGTGCCACAGTAAGTCCGCAGTCAGGAACGGACTTTGAGCTCCGGCCGGGTGGCCCGACCATAGAGACCGAGTGCCTGCTTCAGGTGTGACACGCTCTTGGCGGGCGGCCAGTCTTGCTGCCGTCCCAAGGAGGGGGCGCCCCAAAGCTTCGTCCGCGGATCGACGCGGCTACCACCGTGTGAGAGTTCGTCCCGCCCATCGTGGTGTCACAAACAAGTGCTCTGGGTGGTCCCTGTGTGAGGACGGCGAGACGCTCGATGCAGCGAAGAAGCTGTGCCTGAACAGGAATGGCATAAACAGAGCCTCCTTGACCGCTGTCTGCGGGCGCGTCGGGCGGGCGGCATTAGTGGGTGTGGAGGCAGGCTCCATTTGGACGTTCTGTTCGGAGAGTTGCCGTGCGGTTGGCCGACATGTCGGAGGGGGGCATCGGCAGGCACGATCGCTCCCTGAACGATTTCTGAAAGCACTGCCCGGCGTCTTCGACTGCTCGGGTGGCTATGAATGCTGTCCGTCGTGTTGCTTCCGTCGAAGTGCATAAAGGCGCCTGAAGCATTGGCTACGAGAGGGAGAGGGAACCGCAGTGATCGTTCCTGTGGAGAAGGAAGTGCGCATTGCGCTCGCCCGTTTCGCACAAGCGCGGATCGAGTACGACATCTGTCCCACGGGTCGGACCAGCCGGGCTCTGGAGGACGCGATATACACGCTGTGCGTCATGACCGGAGTGCGCACCGCCGAGCAGGCGCTGGTTGCGGCGGACACACTGCTGCAGCAGTACAGCACCCGCCGGGGCGAAATTAATCGTCCCGACTGGTCCGATCGCTGAGGGTGGGCCGGTCACAAATGCCGCTGAGTCGGCGGGTCGAAGTCTCTGCCCCGCAGGGGGCGGTGAGAGCGGGCGGATGACTTCCTTGCCCGGGAGCAGTCGAGAAAGTCAGTGAACCTTGGCTGGCCCATGGCGTGCTGCCGCCGAGAAGGATCGTGGCCTCGCCGGGCAGGTCACGGCGCTGACACGTTCCGGTCCGTGGCAACGGTGTCACAACTCGCCTGGCTGGCCTGTCATGTTGGCATCGTTGCCTCCGGACCGTTCCAGCGATAGTGCTGCGCGACCGCCCGGCGGTGGCTTCTTCGACAGGTTTTCAACCGCATAAGGATCAGCATCTTGCACAAGAGAAGAGTGCGGCTCCGTCCCTCGGTCGCCATTGCGATCGGCGCGCTGGTAGCAGGCAGCCTTGCTACGCTGCCGTTCACCGCACTGGCCGAGGGTGCCGGCGAGTCCCACGGCGACTCCCGTCAGCAGGATTTCATAGCGGCAGCCGCTGAGTTCCACGTCCCCGTCAGCGTCCTGCTCGGTGTGGCCTACCAGGAGTCACGGTGGCAGTCACATGGCGCACAGCCCAGCACCGACGGCGGTTTTGGGCCGATGCACCTCACCGACGTCACCCCGGCCATGCTCGTCGGCGGTGACGCGGGTGCCGCGGGACGCAGTGACCTTGCCTCCCTCGCCTCGAATCCGGCCCTGCATACGCTGCAGGCTGCCGCGAAGCTCACCGGACAGAGCCCGGAGATACTGCGGAAGGACCCCGCAGAGAACATTCGAGGCGGTGCGGCGCTACTTGCCTCCTACGCGAAGCAGATAACTGACGGCATGCCGGCAGACCCGTCGCTGTGGTACGGCGCAGTGGCCCGGTACAGCCAGTCGACCCAGAGGCAGGGGGCTGTTCGCTTCGCGAACCGTGTCTACGGCACCATCCGTAGCGGAGTTGCCCTTGTCACCGACGACGGTCAGCAGGTCCAGCTGAAAGCCAGTCCTTCGGTGCGGTCTGCAGATGCGCAGATCGACCAGTTGCGGCTCAAGGCCACGACAGACGCCGACACTGAATGTCCGTCGACCGTGGCCTGCACGTTTGTCGCCGGCTCTCCGGCCGGAGGCCAGGTCTCGAACCGGCCTGCCAACGGCATACGGATCGACACCATTGTGATCCACGACCTGGAGGGCTCCTACGACTCCGGGGTCAGGGGACTCGCAGACCCGAAGAACGTCGCCTCGACGCACTACGTGATGCGGTCCTCGGACGGCGCAGTGACGCAGATGGTGCCCACGAGGAACATCGCGTTCCACGCGGGCAACTACTCAACGAACCTGCATTCCATCGGTATTGAGCATGAGGGATACGCCGTGCAGGGCGCGACCTGGTACACCGAGGCGCAGTACCAGGCCACGGCTGACCTCGTGACGTACCTTGCGGACCGTTTCGACATCCCCCTGGACCGTCAGCACATCCTGGGCCATGACAACGTTGCCGGGCCGAACTCCTCGCTGGTGTCCGCCATGCACTGGGACCCGGGCAACGGTTGGGACTGGGACCACTTCATGCGCCTGGTCGGCCGCCCCATAAGCGGACTGCCCGGCGTCCCGTCCGAGGGCTCGGTCGTATCCATCGACCCGTCCTTCGACGGCAATGTGCAGACGGTCCAGGTCTGCCCGTCCGACGATCCGACGGGCGCCACGACGTCCTGCACAGACAAGCAGCAAGCGTCGAACTTCGTGTACCTGCGCACCGCTCCCGACGTGGATGCACCTCTCTTCGGTGACCAGGCGATCCACGGGACCGCTGCCGGCACGAATCGAATCAACGACTGGGGCAGCACCGCACAGGCCGGCCAGCAGTTTGTCGTCGTCGAGGTTCAGGGCGACTGGACTGCCGTCTGGTACAGCGGCGCGAAGGTCTGGTTCCACAACCCCGCAGGCAAGAACTCCCGGCCCGTCTACGGTGCGAAGATCATCAAGCCCGTTGGCGCCACACCCGTGGCCGTCTACGGATCCAGCTACCCGGACAAGTCCGAGTACCCCGCAGGCCTGGGCGCGTCGACGCAAGCACCATTGAGCATGTACTCGGTTCCGGCGGGCCAGGCCTATGTTGCCACCCAGCCGGCGACAGCCACCGAC
The DNA here is from genome assembly GCF_044460385.1 of Streptomyces sp. NPDC050121. Lineage (NCBI taxonomy): Bacteria > Bacillati > Actinomycetota > Actinomycetes > Kitasatosporales > Streptomycetaceae > Streptomyces > Streptomyces sp. NPDC050121. The sequence goes on from NZ_JBITJV010000072.1 coordinate 24,771, forward strand.
GACTACTTCGCCTCATCCGGAACGGTCGTCATCGGTAGCAAGAAGATGTACACCATCCAGTACAACCACCGCGTGGCACTCGTCTACGCCAATGACGTCATCGCGACCACCGCCACGCGGCACTGGGAAGACAACTAGTGTCCTGCGCCAGTAGTCCGTCGGTAGATCTGCCTCGTCCTGGCGGTCCAACTTCGGTCGCCGACCCGGCGTGTTGACCGTCCGCGACTCAGCCGGAACTACCTAGGAATTTCAGGCGCAGCACACTAGGGCGTGTTTCGAAAGTCCCGTCTGGCCCGCGACGCCTGGCACGGCGTCTCGCCGCGTTGTCGGGATCGTCCGCGTACGCCCAGTACGCGGACGACCCTCCGC
>NZ_JBITJV010000073.1:0-24453 GCF_044460385.1 Streptomyces sp. NPDC050121
GGGGTGTGGGGGTCCTGGTTGCCGGGCAGGGCGTAGTCGCGGGGGTTGCCCATCACGCCGCCTGCTCCGGCGTCGGGGCCGAGCACGATGTGTTCGCTGATCATGACCGAGTCGAATCCGGCGTCCTCGGCCTCGCGGGCCCAGCGGATCACGGTCGGCAGATCCGCGCGGCCTCCGGTCATCGTCCAGTTCTCGCTCAGGACGAGCTGCATGCGGGGAGTGGTCATCGTGGTGATCCTCGGGCCGAGTGTTCTGGCGGGCGGACGAGAGGTGCGGCCGCTCGTGCGGGGCGGGGCGCCCCGGGCGGCCGCACCTTCTGGGCGGCTCGGAAAGGCGGTCAGGCGAGGGTGACTGCGACCGGCAGCTTTTTGATGCCGTTGACGAAGTTGGAGCGCACGCGCGGGACTTCGCCGGTCAGACGGATGTCGGCGATCCTCGGGATGAGCTCCTCGAACATGATGCGGATCTCGGTGCGGGCGAGCAGGTTGCCCAGGCACAGGTGCGGGCTGCCCTTGCCGAAGGTCACATGGTCGTTGTCGGCGCGGGCGACGTCGAAGTCGTACGGGTTGCCGAAGACCTCCTCGTCGCGGTTGCCGGAGGCGTACCACATGACGACCTTGTCGCCCTCCTTGATGCGCTTGCCGCCCAATTCCACGTCACGGGTCGCCGTGCGGCGGAAGTGGTAGACGGGCGACGCCCAGCGCAGGAACTCCTCCACCGCGACGGGGATCAGGGACGGGTCCTCCTGAAGCCGGGCCAGCTGCTCGGGGTGCTGGAGCAGGCCCAGCATGGAGTGGGTGATGGTGTGGCGGGTGGTCTCGTTGCCGGCCACGACGAGGAGCAGGAAGTAGTTGTCGAAGTCCTGCGGCGTGAGCGGCACACCGTCCTTCGGGGTGGTGTTCACCAGCTTCGACACCAGGTCGGTGCCGTCGCCGCCGCGCCGCTGTCGGGCCAACTCGCGGCCGTACTCGAAGACCTCCAGCGAGGCGGGCGAGCGGAAGGGCAGGTGCCGGTACTGCTCGCTCTCCGCGCTGTCCAGCAGGACGTCGGCGTAGTCGGGGTCGGTGTTGCCGATGATGCGGTTGCCCCAGTCGATGAGCTGCTGGTTGTCCTCCGGCGGAACGTCGAGGAGGCGGGCGAGGACGTTGATGGGGAAGTCGGCGGAGACCTCCTTGACGAAGTCGAAGGTCCCCTTGGCCAGGGCCGCGTCCAGCGTGGTGGCGGTCAGGCCGCGCAGGAAGTCGGTGTAGCTGTTGATGACGCTCGCGCCGAACTGGCGCTGGAGCAGGCTGCGCATGGCGCGGTGGCGTACTCCGTCCAGCTCCAGGATGGAGGCACGCGTCTTGATCTGGTCCTCGTCGACCTCTTCGAGGTTCACGAACTTCATCGAGGTGAAGGTCTCGGCGTCGCGGTCGACGCGGGCGATGTCGGCGTGCCGGGTCACCGCCCAGAAGCCGGAGTTGGGGGCCTCCTCGGGCTGCCAGTGCACCGGGTCCTGGTGGCGCAGGGTGTGGAACATACGCCATGGGGTGATGCCGTCGGTGAAGTTGTCCAGGTCGGCGAGGTTGACGTCCGCAAGCGGCATCGGCTCGTTCACGGCGGCGGTCGGGGTCTCAGTCGTCATCGCATGGCTCCCAGTCGTCACAGGTGGTAGGCGTACTCGGTGAACTCCCAGTCGGTGACGTGCCGTTGGAAGCGATCGATCTCGTTGCGCTTGTAGGAGAGGAAGGAGTCGGTGAAGTCCTTGCCGAGGACGTCGGTCAGTTCCGTGTCCGCTTCCAGGGCGTCCAGCGCGGCCGACAGGCTCATGGGCAGCACGGCTGCCCTTGCGGTGTCGTAGCCGTACCCCTCCAAGGGGGCGGGGGGCTCCTCGCCGGTCAGAACCCCGAGCAGCGCGGCGGCGACTGTGCCCGCGATCAGCAGGTACGGGTTGGCGCTGGCGTCACCGAGACGCAGTTCGAACCGTGCGCCGGAGCCGCGCTCGGGCGGGATGCGGACCATGGCGCTGCGGTTGTCCAGGCCCCAGTCGATCAGCCAGGGCGCGAGGGTGTCCGGGCCGAAACGCTTGTAGGAGTTCACGGTCGGGTTGGCCAGTGCGGCCAGGGCCGGGGCGTGGGCGAGGATGCCGGCGACGGCGTGGCGGGCGGTGGAGGACAGCCCGTACGGCCCTGCGGGATCGTCGAAGGCGTTACCGGCGCCTTCCTCGTCGGAGCTGTCGCATGACAGATGGAGGTGGAAACCGGAGCCTCCGGCGTCGTTGAACGGCTTGGCCATGAAGGTGGCGAGTTTCCCCTCCTTCCGGGCCAGCTCCTTGATCGCGGACTTGAAGCGGAAGGCACGGTCCGCGGCGGACAGGGCGTCGGAGTGGGTGAGGTTGATCTCGAACTGGCCGCCGTCGAACTCGTGGTTTCCGCTGGTCACGCCGATGTTCATGTCCCGCAGCAGACGCAGCGTGCGGAGCAGATGATTGTCGCCGTCGGCGCGCAGACCGGCGGTGTAGACGACGCCGGCGGCGCCCGAGTAGCGCTTCCAGCCGCTCGGGGAGGCAGGGTCCTCGTCGCAGAGGAAGTACTCGAGCTCGGGGCCGACCACCGGACGCAGGCCGTGTTCGGCACACCGGGCGAGGACGGTGCGCAGCAGATCGCGGGGCGACTCCGGTGCGGGCAGGCCGGTGGCCGGGTCGGTGACGTCGGCGAGGCAGGACGCGACGCCGGGCTCCCAGGGGAGGGGGACCAGGCTGTCCAGGTCCGGTCGCACGGTGATGTCGGGCAGGCCGGCGTCGAGACCGCCGGAGACGGCGACCACGTCGCCCTGGGGGCTGGTGTGGTAGACGGCCCGGCAGAAGGCCAGGCCGTGGTCGCAGGCCGACGGCAGGTGGTCCAGCAGGATGTCGCGTGCACGGTCGGTGCCGATGAGATCGGGATAGGTCACGCGCACCACGTCGATGCCCTCGGCGGCGAGCCGCTGCATGTGCTGACGGACGCTGGGGGTTGGAGCTGCGCTCACCGATGTCTCCTCGGGCGCTTGGGGGATGTGGGTGGCGAGGGAAGCCAGAGGGCCGGTGCTGGTGGGGGCACAGGGCTGACTTGTTTGGTGCCAAACGGTATGAGGGCTACGAGCACCCCGCAAGAGGGGATGGAAAAAAAATTATCCGCATGGATAGGTATTGACCAGGGGTGGGCGGCTTCCTATGTTGTTTGAAGCCAAATGAGTAGGGGTCCGGTCAGTTGCCGGGCTCTTGGCCGGGGCCCGGCCGACGCCGGTCGGGCCCCTCTTCCTCCCCCTTGCCCCCGCCCCGACGCCCTCACTTTCAGGAGGACCGGCCATGAAGGTCGTCGTCGACATGAACAAGTGCCAGGACCACGGCCAGTGCGTCTTCGCCGCCCCCGATGTCTTCTCCATGGACGACAGCGGCCACCTGGCGTACGTCTCCGACCCCGACGACGCGCTGCGCGACGAGGTCGAGGAAGCCGCCGACGTGTGCCCGCTCCAGGCCATCCGTCTCGAGGGCTGATGATGAACGCACGCATCGTCGTGGCCGGCGCCTCCATGGCCGGCCTGCGCGCGGCCGAGCAGCTGCGGGCCGCCGGCTGGACCGGAGCCATCACGCTCGTCGGTGACGAGCCGCATATGCCCTACAACCGGCCACCTCTGTCCAAGGAGGTCCTGGCCGGCAAGGCACCCTTCGAGTCCCTCGCCTTCCGCCCGCGGGCGAGCGTGGCCGACGCTCAGTGGCGGCTGGGCACCAAGGTCGTCGCCGCGCGGCTCGCTGAGAACATCGTCGAGTTCGACGACGGCGAGGCACTCTCCTACGACGGACTGGTCGTCGCCACCGGAATGCGGCCCCGGCGCCTGCGCTGCCCCGGCCCGCTCGCGGGCCGGCACACGGTCCGCACCATCGACGACGCGCAGGGCCTGCGACAGGCCCTCACCAGGCCCGGAGCACGGGTGGTCGTCGTCGGAGGCGGCTTCATCGGCTGCGAGGTCGCCGCCACCGCCGTCGCTCTGGGCGCCCGCGAGGTGACCGTCGTCGACCCGCTGCCGCTGCCGATGGTCGGCCCCCTCGGCGAGCTCCTCGCCAAGGCCCTGCTGAAGCGCCACGAGGAACGCGGCGTGCGCTTCGCCCTCGGCACGGGCGTGACCGGCTTCACCGGCGACGACCACGTCACCGGCGTCGCCCTCGGCGACGGCACCGTCCTGCCCGCCGACGTGGTGGTCGAGTCGGTCGGCTCGGTCGCCAACACCGAGTGGCTGGACGGCAACGGCCTCGACCTGAGCGACGGCGTCCTCGCCGACGAGCACCTGCGCGTCGGCGGACGGCCCGACGTGGTGGCCGTCGGTGACGTCGCCCGTTTCCCCAACGCCCGCTACGACGGCGTACCGCGCCGTGTGGAGCACTGGTGCATCCCCACGGACACCGCCAAGCACGCCGCGAAGACCCTCGTCACCGCGTTGACCGGCACCGGCCACGACCTGTCCCCGTTCGCGCCGCTGCCCACCTTCTGGAGCGACCAGCACGACTTCCGCCTGCAGTCCTTCGGGGCTCCGGTGCTCGGCAAGGAGGACGTGCGCGTACTCGAAGGCGACCTCGACGGTGACGTCGTCGTCGGCTACCACGCCGGCGGCCGGCTGGCCGGTGTCGTCGCCCTCGGCGGTCAGGCCGCGGCGGCCGCCGCCTCCCGCTACCGCGCCGAACTGCTCAAGCAGCCCGCCCTCACCCCTCAAGGACTTTGCTGACATGACCACCGTCCGTGGATTCTTCTTCCCCAAGACGGCGAGCGGAGCCTCGTCGCTGATCCCCTCACCGCCCTGGCGGTACTCCGGTGACCTGCTCACCGTCGAGTACCGCACCGACCCGGCACGCGTGCGTGAACTGCTTCCCGAGCCCTTGGAGCTCGCTGACGAGGACCCGGGCGCGGTGGCGCTGATCTGGGCCGACTGGCAGTCCTGCTCGGCCTCCGGCGAGGAACTGCTCGACCCGGTGCTCTCCCAGTACAAGGAGGCCTTCGCGGTCGTCCGCTGCAAGTACCGGGGACAGACCTACTCGCGCTGCGTCTACATCTGGGTCGACAAGGACTTCGCCATCGCGCGCGGGCTGCACCAGGGCTACCCGAAGAAGCTCGGCTCGATCCACCAGACGCGCCCGCACCCGTACGGCCCCGCCCCGCGCATCGAGGCGGGGGCCCGTTTCGGAGCCACGCTCGCCGCCGCCGACCGGCGCCTCGCCCACACCGTGGTCACCCTGCGCGAGCCGTCGGAGACGAACGGCTTCGTCAACGCCCACCCGATGGCCCACCACCGCTGGCTGCCCTCCATCGAGAAGGGCAAGGGCCTCGCCCTGGACGAGCTGATCGAGTCGGGCGCCGCGTCCTTCGAGGCGGGACAGGCCTGGCGCGGCGACGCCGAGATGGAGCTGTTCGAGGCGCCCACCGAAGAACTGGCCCGCCTGGAGATCCGCGAGCCGATCGCCGCCTACTACCGCCAGGTCGGCGTCGTCTGGGACGGCGGCCGACTGCTGGAATCCGGCACCTCCGGCGCCGAGTAGACCCCACCACCTCGCGAGACCGGAGGAACACAGCATGAGCGAACACACCATCACCGTGGCCGGGGTCGCCGTCGACACCCGGCACTGGATCGGCGGCGAGCGCGTCGCCTCTACACAGACGTTCGAGGACGTCTCGCCCATCGACGGCAGCACGATCGGCGACATCTCCCGGGGCACGGCCATGGAGGCGGCCGCCGCCGTGGCCGCCGCGAAGGCCGCGTTCCCCGCCTGGGCCGCCACCTCCCGCGCGGAACGCGCCCGCATCCTGCACGCGATCGCCGACGGGGTCGAGAAGCGGATCGAAGAGCTCGCCATCGTCGAGACCACCGACAACGGAGCCCTTCTGCGCTCCCACCGCCGTGGGGTGATGCCGCGGGTCGCCCACAACTTCCGCTTCTTCGCGGACTGGCTGCTCCATCTGGAGCACGAGGACTTCGAGACGCGCGGCCACACCAACCACGTCAGCTGGGACCCGGTCGGCCCCTGCGTCCTGATCACCCCGTGGAACGCCCCGCTCATGCTGGCCACCTGGAAGGTCGCGCCGGCTCTCGCCGCAGGCGACACGGTCGTCCTCAAGCCCGCCGAGTGGTCGCCGCTGACCGCCTCCCTGCTGGCCGACATCGCCGCCGAGGCCGGGCTCCCGGCGGGTGTCCTGAACGTCGTCCAGGGCTACGGCTCCGAGATCGGCGACGCGTTGACCTCGCACCCGGACGTGCGCCGCATCAGCTTCACCGGCTCGGTACCCACGGCCAAGCGCATCGCGGAGTCGGCGGCCGCGAACCTCACGCCCCTGAGTCTCGAACTGGGCGGCAAGTCGCCGCTGCTGGTGTTCGCCGACGCGGACCTGGACCTTGCCGTCGGCCTGGCGGTGGAGCAGTACGACAACGCCGGCCAGGTGTGCCTGGCTGGTACCCGGCTGCTGGTCGAGGAGTCGGTCGCGGAGGAGTTCACGCGCCGGTTCGTCGAGAAGGCGAGCGCGCTGAAGCAGGGTGATCCGCGCGACGAGACCACCGACATCGGGCCCAACATCCACCCCCGCCAGCTGGAGAAGATCGACGGGTTCGTGCAGCGGGCCGTGGCCGCCGGTGCCCGCGCCGTCATCGGCGGCCACCGGGGGGACGGCCAGTACTACGCGCCCACCCTGCTCACCGATGTGGCCCAGGACTCCGAGATCGTGCAGGAGGAGGTCTTCGGCCCTGTCCTGACGCTGCAGACCTTCACGGACGAGGAGGAGGCCGTCCGGCTCGCCAACGGCACCCGCTTCGGCCTGGCCGCCACCGTCTTCACGGGCGACGCCGAGCGCGCCGAGCGCGTCACCGCGCGGCTGGTCGCGGGCACGGTGTGGGTGAACTGCTTCTTCGTCCGCGACCTGCAGGCCCCCTTCGGCGGCTCCCGGCTTTCCGGCGTCGGCCGCGAGGGCGGCACCTGGAGCTTCGACTTCTACTGCGACGTCAAGAACACCGTGACCGCCCCGAACGGATGGAAGAACCATGGGTGAGATCGTCGGGGCGGGCCTCCTCGCCCACGTCCCCACCATCGTGCTGCCCGAGGAGACCCGGCTGGAGCTCAACGGGGGCAAGGAGATCACCCTCGTCACCGGCCTGAACCAGCTCCGTCAGGACGTCTTCGCCCGCGACGACTACGACACCGTCGTCGTCCTGGACTCCCACTGGGCCACCACCGTCGAGTTCGTCGTCACCGCGCAAGCCCGCCGCGCCGGCCTGTTCACCTCCGAGGAACTGCCACGCGGCATGTGCCGGATGCCGTACGACTTCCCCGGTGATCCCGAACTGGCCGGGAACATCGCGAAGTTCGCCGACAAGCACGGCACCTGGATCACCGCGATCGACGACGACTACCTGCCGATCTACTACGCCACCATCAACCTGTGGAAGTTCCTCGGCGAGGGGCTGCCCGACAAGCGGTGGGTGACCATCGGCGTCTGCCAGACCGGCGACATGGAGGACCACCTGCGCCTCGGCCGCGCCCTGGCGGACGGTATCGCCGCCACCCCGGGGCGACGCGTGCTGCTGATCGCCTCCGGTGCCCTCTCGCACACTTTCTGGCCGTTGCGCGAGCTGCGCGACCACGAGGCCGGCGACCCGGTGCACATCTTCACGCCCGAGGCCCGCGAGGCGGACTTCGAGCGGATCGCCTGGTTCAAGGAGGGCCGTCACGACAAGGTCCTCGACACGATGGACGCGTTCTGGAAGTACAAGCCGGAGGCGAAGTTCTTCCACTACCTGATGATGGCCGGTGCCCTCGGCGAGCGCGCCTGTGTCGCCAAGGCCCGTCAGTACGGCGAGTACGAGAACTCGATCGGCACCGGCCAGGTGCACCTCTGGTTCGACCGCCCGGCCGACGGCTGGACCGGCACGGGCCTGCCCACCCCGCTCACCCCCCACAGCCGCATCTAGGAGTCCGTGACATGCCCGAGTACCGCCGCATCCTCCTCGACGGCGCCGCCGTCCAGGTCACCGTCGACGGTGACGAACTCGTCGCCGGGGACGGCCGCCGCGTCAAGACCGAGGACGCACAGCACCTGCCCCCGGTCGTCCCCTCCAAGGTCATCGCCGTCCACCTCAACCACCGCAGCCGCGTCGACGAGTTCCAGATCGACCTCCCCGAGACGCCCACCTACTTCCACAAGCCGACCTCGGCCCTCAACTCCCACAAGGGCACCATCGTCCGCCCCGAGGGCTGCAAATGGCTCAACTACGAGGGCGAGGTCGCCATCGTCATCGGGAAGACCGCGCGCAACATCTCCCCGGCCGAAGCGGGCGAGTACATCGCCGGCTACACCATCGCCAACGACTACGGACTGCACGACTTCCGCGACACCGACGCCGGCTCCATGCTCCGCGTCAAGGGCTCCGACACCCTCTGCCCCCTCGGCCCCGGCTTGGTCACCGACTGGGACTTCCACGGCAAGGCCCTGCGCACGTACGTCAACGGGAAGGTCGTCCAGGACGGTACGACGGACGAGATGAAGTGGGACATGCACTACCTCGTCGCCGACATCGCCCGCACGATCACCCTGTACCCGGGAGACGTACTGCTGTCCGGCACCCCGGCCAATTCCCGCCCCGTCCAGCCCGGAGACGTCGTCGAGGTCGAGGTGGAGGGCCTCGGTAGACTCACCAACCACATCGTCACCGGCCCCACTCCCGTCCGCACCGACGTCGGCGCCCAGCCCACCGAGTCGGAGGAAGTGCTGTCCACCGCGCTCGGCGGCGACTGGGAGTTCCGCGGCATCCGCCCGCCGAAGCGTTGACGCCCCTGCGACGGTCTGCCGGTCCCCGCATACGGGTAGGGTCGCGCTCATGAGCGATTCCGCCGAGAAGCCAGCCGTCAGGCCCCGCAAGCGCGTGGACTACGGGACCGGCCGTGAGGCCCTGCTCAACGCGGCCGTGCGCGTGGTGGCCCGCGGCGGGCTGCGCAAGCTCACCTATCGCGCCGTCGCGGAGGAGGCGGGTGTCACGCACGGGCTCGTGGTGCACCACTTCGGCTCGCGGGACGCGCTGATCGAGGCAGCCCTCGAACACGCAGTGCGCACCAGCGCGAGTACGAGCTCCCTGGAACCCGGCACGGGCGACCTCGCGGACTTCGCGGCGGGACTGGCGGACATGGTCACCCGCGAGCCGGCCATGCAGACGTTCCAGTACGAGCTCATGCTCGAATCCCGACGCAGGCCCGAGCTGCTGCCGCAGATCCGCGCGCTGTACGACGAGTACTTCCAGGCCACGGAGAGGGAGCTGTCCCGCAGCCTGCCCGACGGCACCAGCCCGGCCCTGACCCGGCTTGTCTTCGCCGCCCTGGAGGGTCTCGTGCTGCACCAGCTGGTCCTCGACGAGCCGGACGTCACCGAGGCCGCGCTGAAGGAACTGCGGTCGTTGCTGACCCGGCAGCCAGGAGACGCAGAGTAGCCGCCCTCTGCCAATCCCTGCATAACAGCAGGTCAGGACGAGCCCCCGTCGCCTGGCGACGGGGGCTCGTCCGTTTCCGGCGGCGTAAAGAGTTGATTACGTGCCCGCGAAGTATTGACGAAATTATCCGGCTGGATAATTCTCGGCGGTACGGGGCCCTTGGTTCGCCCCTCCTTCTTCCACTCCCCAGCTCCCCCTCCGCCTCGCGCCCGATACGAGGAGTGCCACTACATGACCGTCGCCACTGCCGGACCCGCGTCCGCCACCGAGGACCTGCTGCCCTTCCGCGACCCAGGCTTCCGTGCGGACCCGTACCCGTACTACGCGCGGCTGCGGCAGGAGCACCCTGTCTACCGGCATCCGGTCGGCATGTACGTCGTCTCCCGCTACGAGGACGTCGCCCGGCTGATCCGCAACCCCAGCCTGAGCGTGCAGCAGCTCGACTTCGGGCCGGCCGCCCCGATCCACCACACCATGCTCGGCAAGGACGCCCCCGACCACACGCGGCTGCGGCGGATCACCAACCGCTGGTTCACACCCAAGGCCGTCGAGGAGTGGTCCAAGGTGATGCGCGCCTCCGTTCAGGCCGTGCTCGACGAGGTCGAGAAGGGCGACGGCACCCTGGACGCGGCCGACGGCCTCTCCCTGAAGTGCACCTTCGAGACCACCTGCCACATCTTCGGCATCGAGCCGACCGAGATGGACACCATCCAGCGCAAGACCTACGAGATCGGACTGAGCCTCGGCCCCGGCGGCAACGACGAGGAGGCCCGCGCCACCACGAAGGCGTTCGCCTGGTTCGCCGAGCACATCCGCCGGCTCGTGGCCTACAAGCGCGCCCACCCCGGCGAGGGACTGATCGACGCGTTCATCGCCGCGCAGGACGAGGGCAAAATGACCGAGGAAGAGGTCGTCTACACCATCTTCCTGTTCTTCGCCGTGGGCCACCTCGACGTCAAGCACCTGATCAACCACGGCATCTGGCTGATGACGCAGCGGCCCGAGCTGTTCGCCGCCTACCGGGACGAGCCGGAGGCACGGCCCGGCATCATCAACGAGATCCTGCGGATCGACACACCCGAGTCGATGGTGGTGCGCCTGACCACACAGGACACGGTCATCGGCGACACCACCGTACCGGCCGGAGAGGCGCTGGCCCTGCTCATCGCCTCCGCCAACCGCGACCCCGAGGTCTTCGCCGACCCCGACACCTTCGACCACACCCGCCCGGTCGCCGCCAGCCAGCACCTGGCCTTCGGCTCCGGCATGCACGGCTGCGCCGGCCAGGTCCTGGCACGCGCCGAGGCCGACATCGTCTTCAGCTCGATCGTCAACCGGTTCGACGGGGTCGAGCCCGCGGGCGAGCCCGCCTACGCGCACACCGAGTTCCTGCGCACGATCACCCACCTCCCCGTCCGTTTTCTCTGATCCCCCGACCCCTTGCGAGAGACAGGAGCAGTCATGAAGGTCGAAGTCGACCTCAAGAAGTGCCAGGACCACGGCCAGTGCGTGTACGCCGCCCCCGACCTGTTCGCGCTGGACGACGAGGGACGCCTGTCCCTGCGGTCGCAGGCGACGGACGTCTACGTGGCCGACGTGGACGAGGCAAGCGCCGAGGAGCTGTACGAGGCCGCCGAGGTCTGTCCGCTGCAGGCCATCACGGTGCACGAGTAGACGGGAACGCGGCATGTCACCGATGGCGTCCGGGCCACCGGAGAACGACCCCGGCGACAGCGGTCTGACCGTCGGTCCACCCAAGGAGTACGCGGCCGGCATCCCGGCCGTCGTCCAGTCGCTGCGGCACGGCGGCCGCCAGATGGGTGCCAAGCGGACCCTGCTGACCCTGCTGAGCGTCAACCAGAAGACCGGGTTCGACTGCCCCGGCTGCGCCTGGCCGGAGGGCGACCACCGGCACGCCGCCGAGTTCTGCGAGAACGGCGCCAAGGCGGTGGCCGAGGAGGCCACACTGCGCCGCGTCACCCCGGCCTTCTTCGCCGAGCACAGCGTGGCGGAGCTGCTGGAGCGCAGCGACTACTGGCTGGGCCAGCAGGGCAGGCTCACCCACCCCATGTACCTGGCACCCGGGGCGCGGCACTACACGCCGGTGACCTGGGAACAGGCGTACGACATCGTGGCCGGGGAACTGGCCGCGCTGGACTCGCCGGACGAGGCGTCCTTCTACACCTCGGGGCGTACCAGCAACGAGGCGGCGTTCGTCTACCAGCTGTTCGTGCGCGCACTGGGCACGAACAACCTGCCGGACTGCTCGAACATGTGCCACGAGTCCTCCGGCGTGGCCCTGTCCGAGACCATCGGGATCGGCAAGGGAAGCGTCTCGCTCGACGACCTGCACCAGGCGGACCTGGTCCTCGTCGTGGGCCAGAACCCGGGGACAAACCATCCCCGCATGCTCTCCGCCCTGGAGCGGACGAAGCGGGGCGGGGGGCACGTCGTGGCGGTCAACCCGCTGCCCGAGGCCGGCCTGCTGCGCTTCAGGAACCCTCAGCGGCCCTCAGGGATGATCGGCCGGGGCACCGCGCTGGCGGACGAGTTCGCACAGATCCGCCTCGGCGGCGACCTCGCCCTGTTCCGGGCCCTGAACCGGCTTCTGCTGGAGGCCGAGGACCGGGCCCCGGGCACGGTGGTGGACCGTGCGTTCGTCGAGGAGCACACCGACGGGTTCGAGGAGTTCGCGGCCGACGTGCGCGCCACGCCCTGGGCGGAAGTCCTTCAGGCCACGGGCCTGGAGCGCGAGCAGATCGAGCGGATCCACCAGCGCGTGCTGAAGGCCCGGAAGATCGTGGTGTGCTGGGCGATGGGCCTGACCCAGCACAAGCACTCCGTACCGACCATCCGCGAGGTGGTCAACTTCCTCCTCCTGCGCGGCAACATCGGCCGCCCCGGCGCCGGGGTCTGCCCGGTGCGCGGCCACTCCAACGTCCAGGGCGACCGCACCATGGGGATCTACGAGAAGCCCGCGGACGACTTCCTGGACGCGCTGGAGAAGGAGTTCGGCCTGCCCATGCCGCGTCACCACGGGCTTGACGTGGTCGACACCATCCGCGCCATGCGGGACGGCAGGGTGAAGGTCTTCTTCGCCATGGGCGGCAACTTCGTCTCGGCCACCCCGGACACCGCCGTCACCGAGCAGGCCCTGCGCCGTACGGCCCTGACGGTGCAGGTCTCCACCAAGCTCAACCGCTCCCACCTGGTCACGGGCCGCCGGGCGCTGATCCTTCCCACGCTCGGCCGTACCGAGGCCGACCTGCGCGGCGGCGGACCGCAGTTCGTCACCGTCGAGGACTCGATGAGCTCGGTGCACGCCTCCCGGGGTACCCTGGCGCCCGCCTCGCCCGAGCTGCGCTCGGAGACGGCGATCGTCTGCGAACTGGCCGAGCGGGTGCTCGCCGCCCGCGGTGAGCCGCCAAGCGTCCCCTGGCGGGCCATGGCGGAGGACTACGACCTGATCCGCGACCGCATCGCCCGGGTCGTCCCCGGCGTCGAGGACTTCAACCGGCGCGTACGCCATCCGGGCGGGTTCGTCCTGCCGCACGGGCCACGGGACGACCGGCACTTCCCGACCGCGACCGGCAAGGCCCGCTTCACCGTCAATCCGATGACCGTGCTGCGCGTGCCTGAGGGACGGCTCCTCCTGCAGACCATCCGCTCCCACGACCAGTACAACACCACCCTCTACGGCCTCGACGACCGCTACCGCGGCATCCACGGAGGGCGCCGGGTGGTCTTCGTCCACCCCGACGACCTGGCCGCTCTCCAGCTGGCCGATGCCGACCGGGTCGACCTGGTCGGCGAGTACCCCGACGGCGCCGAACGTGTGGCACCCGACTTCCGGGTCGTGTCCTACCCGACCGCCCGCGGCTGCTGCGCGGCCTACTTCCCCGAAACCAACGTCCTCGTACCCCTGGACAGCACCGCCGACCTCAGCAACACCCCGACGTCGAAGTCGGTCGTCGTACGACTCGTACACCGGGGTACGGCCGACCGGGCCGCCCTCTGAGTCACGGTCCTGCAAAGACCTCTGCGGTCGAAGAAGGATCTCCCCGCAACCCCTTGCCAAACGGATAGTTCCAGCCCACCATGAGGCAACTCGTTTGGCCTAAAACAAAATCCTCCGCCCCTCCCCGTCCCCGGTAGGTGATTCGAGTGGACAGTCAGACTGTGATTCCCACGCAATCCGGTCATGATGCATCCATGACAGGCAGGCTCAAGCCCGATTCTCTCGGTGTCCTGGGCATTCTCTTCTTCGTTCTCTCCGCCCAGGCGCCGCTGACAGGCATCGCGGGGGCGGTGCCGATCGCCGTCGCCATCGGCAACGGTGCGGGTGCTCCTGCCGCCTACCTCGCGGCCGGCGTCATCATCCTGCTGTTCTCCGTCGGATTCGTCGCCATGGGTCGCCATGTCGTGGACGCCGGAGCCTTCTACACCTACATCGGCAAGGGGCTCGGCCGCCCGGCCGGTTCCGGCAGTGCCGGGGTCGCCCTCTTCGCCTACTGTGCCGTCCAGGCCGCCATGTACGGGCTGTACGGCGTCACGGTGAGCGGTCTGGTCGAGCACTACTCGGGCGTCCATGTCGCCTGGTGGGTCTGGACGCTGGTCACCATGGTGATCGTGCAGGTCCTCGGTGCCTCGGGCATCGAGATGGGCGCCAAGATCCTCGCCGTCTTCGTCCTGGCGGAGTTCAGCATCCTGATCGCCTTCGCCCTCGTGACCCTGTTCAAGGGCGGCGGGCACGAGGGCCTCGGCTTCACGGACAGCTTCTCGCCGTCCGCCGCGCTTCAGGGCGCTCCCGGTGTGGCCCTGATGTTCGCCGTGGCCTCGATGTTCGGCTTCGAGGCCACCGCCATCTACGGCGAGGAGGCCCGCGAGCCCCGCAAGACCGTCCCCCGGGCCACCTACCTGTCGGTCGCGGTGATCACGGGCTTCTTCGCCTTCACCTCGTGGATGCTGGTCTCGGCGCACGGCGCGTCCCAGGTGACGGGCGATGCGGGCAAGGCGCTGCAGAGCGGCGACGCGACAAGCTTCGTCTTCGCCCCGATCGCCGCCCTGTTCGGCGGCTGGGCGAACGACGTGCTGCCGATCCTGCTGGCCACCTCCCTCTTCGCGGGCATCCTGGCCTTCCACAACTCCGCCAACCGCTACCTGTTCTCCCTCGGCCGGGAGGGCCTGCTGCCCCACGGGCTGACCGCCATCAACCGGCGCCACTCGCCCTGGGTCGCGGGCACGGCGCAGACCGTGCTCTCCGTCCTGCTGGTGATGCCCTTCGCGATTCTCGGCAAGGACCCGGTGCTGACCCTCTTCTCCTGGTTCAGCGGAGTCGCCGTCCTCGGCGTCATGCTGCTGTACTTCCTGACCTCGGCCTCGATCGTCGTCTTCTTCCGCCGCTCGCGCGCCGACACCCGCCCCTGGAACACGCTGATCGCCCCCGTACTGGGCGCACTCGGCATCGCGGGTGCCATCTGGCTCATCATCGCCAACTTCACGACGCTGATCGGCGGTGACCAGACGACGGCCATATGGCTCCAGATCACCGTTCCGGTGGTGCTGGTCCTCGGCGTCGTCGCCGCCCGGCTGACGCGGTCCCGGGCGGAGACCACCGACTGAACACCGTGATGCCTCACCGGTACGGCCGGGGCCTGCGCCCCGGCCGTATCGGGCCTTGTGCCGGACCGGGTGCGTTGTCTGTCGCCCGACGAAACGGATGAAACGGAGGGGAGAGCGCGTGCTGAACGCCTCCCACGAGGAACTGCTGCGCCGCGCCAAGGCGCTTGACCTGCCCATGCAGCACCACATCGACGGCAGGAGCGAAGCCGGTGACGGTGGATCATTCGCCGTGATATCCCCGCGCGACGGCCAGAGCCTGGTCCAGGTCGCCGACGCGGGGGAGGCGGAGGTCGATCTCGCGGTCGCGGCGGCGCGCCGCGCCTTCGACACAGGGCCGTGGCCGCACCTGGCGCCCGCCGAGCGCGGCCGGATCCTGCTGCGGATCGCCGAGCTGCTGGAGGAACGGCGCGAGGAACTGGCACTGACCGTGAGCCTGGAGATGGGCAAACCGATCACGGACGCCTACGCCATCGAACTGCGCGCCGCGATCAACACCTTCCGCTGGTACGGGCAGCTCGCCGACAAGCTCACCGACGAGTCCCCGCACACCGCACCGGACGCGCTCGCTCTCGTCACCCGAGAGCCGACCGGTGTCGTCGGCGCCGTCGTGCCATGGAACTTCCCCCTCACCCTGGCGAGTTGGAAAGTCGCTCCCGCGCTCGCCGCCGGCTGCACGGTCGTCCTGAAGCCGTCGGAGTCCTCTCCGCTGTCCGCCCTCCTGCTCGGCCGCGCCGCCACCGACGCCGGACTGCCGCCGGGCGTCCTCAACGTCGTGACCGGTGACGGGCCGGTGGCCGGCCGGGCGCTCGGCCTTCACCCCGACGTCGATGTCCTGGCCTTCACCGGCTCCACCGCGGTCGGCCGGCACTTCCTGCGCTACGCCGCCGACTCCAACCTCAAGCGCGTCTGGCTCGAACTCGGAGGCAAGTCGCCGAACATCGTGCTGCCCGACGCCCCCGACCTGGAGAAGGCCGCGGCGACCGCGGCCTGGGGCATCTTCTTCAACCAGGGCGAGATGTGCACCGCCCCCTCCCGGCTGCTGGTCCACTCCTCCATCGCCGAACAGGTCACCGAGGCCGTCGTGGCGCGGGCGCGCGAGCTGCGGGTGGGCGACCCGCTCGATCCGGCCACCGAGATGGGCGCACTGGTCGGCGACAGCCACCTCGGCAGGGTGCTGGAGCATGTCGCCTCCGGCCTGGACGAAGGCGCCCGGCTGCGCGTGGGCGGGGGCCGGACCCTGGCCGAGACCGGCGGGAGCTACCTGCGGCCCACCGTGTTCGACCGGGTCGACCCCGGCATGCGGCTGGCCCGCGAGGAGATCTTCGGCCCGGTCCTGTCCGTCCTGGCCTTCGACGACCTCGACGAGGCGGTACGGCTCGCCAACGCCACCGAGTACGGCCTCGCCGCCGGCCTGTGGACCTCCGACCTGTCCACCGCCCACAAGGTCTCGCGTGCGCTCAAGGCCGGGACGGTCTGGGTCAACTGCTACGAGGAGGGCGACCTGACCGTCCCCTTCGGCGGCATGAAGCAATCGGGCAACGGCCGCGACAAGTCCGCCCACGCCATCGAGAAGTACACCGAACTGAAGACCACCTGGATCCAGCTGTGACCCCTACGCACCCGCGACCCCTGATCGCGATCCCGGCCCGGTTCGCCGCCACCACGTCCGCGCTCCGTTACGCCGCCGAGGTCAACGCCCGCGCGCTGGTCGAGGCCGTGTGGCGGGCCGGGGGTGAGCCGGTGAGCATCCATCCAGCCGATCCGGCCAGAGCCGACGTTGCCGAGCGCCTCGCCCGCTTCGACGGCGTGCTGCTTCCGGGCGGCGGGGACCTGGCCCCGCACCGCTACGGCGTCACCGACACCCATGACAGCGTCTATGACGTCGACGACCTCCAGGACGTGTTCGACCTCGAAGTCGCCCGGCGGGCCCTGGACTCGGGCCTGCCCATGCTCGCGATCTGCCGGGGGCTGCAGGTGGTGAACGTCGCCCTCGGCGGCAGCCTGGAACAGGACATGGGCGGCGCGGACCGCGAGCACCGGCATATCGTGCACCCGGTCGCGATCCAGCGCGGCACGCTGCTCGAACAGGCCACCGGCACCGAGAAGACGGAGGTCTCCTGCTACCACCATCAGCGAGTCGACCGCATCGGCGTCGGGCTCACGGTCACCGCGCGGGCCGCCGACGGCACGGTGGAGGGACTCGAACTGCCCGGACACCCGGGGTGGTTCGCGGCGGTGCAGTGGCACCCCGAGGACACCGCGGACCAGGACCCGGCCCAGCAGGTCCTGTTCGAAGCACTGGTTGACGCCGCCCACCACGGACACTGACAAGGACATGGCTCTCTTTGGCCCCAAGCGACAGGCACCCCGCCGCGCCCCCGAACTCGACGACGTTCCGCTGGGCCGCGTGCTGAGAGGCATCGTCGCCGCCCGCGGACCGGGACCGCAGGACCTCGCCATCGCCCAGATGGAGCGGCTCCTGCGGAACACCGGTGACGACTGGGACCGCCGCTGCCACCGGGTCGGGGTCCTCGCGCAGGCCGCGCCCGCGCTGGCCCGGACCTGGCGCGAGCGCCGGCCCCGCGACCCGGACGCCCTGGTACTGGCCACCTGGTCCGAACTGGCGACCGATCCGCGGGGTGCCCTGGCGATCTGCCGCGCTGCCACCGAGGCCGCCCCGGCAGATCCGACCCCGTGGGTGGCCGCGCTGGCGGCGCTGCGACTTCTGGGCCGGCCGAGCTCTGAGCTTTCTCCCGTCTGGCAGGAGATACGCGCACGTGATCCATGGCACCGGGAGGCGCACCTGCAGATCCTGGGCTACCTCTCCCCGGAGGAGCAGGGCAGCCAGGCCGCGCTGCGGGACTTTCTCGACGATGCCATCGCGGTCATGCCCTGGGACGCGCCGACGGCATGCCTGCCCCTGACGGCGGCTGTGCGGCAGTACCACCGCGAAAGAAGCAGCGGCGGTATCCAGGCGCTGGGGGTGAGCCGGTACTGGTCGCAGCCGCACACCGCACGACTGCTGGACCACGGCATGGCCCACTGGCTGCAACCAGGTCACCTGCGTCACGCGGCCGCCGTCGCGGACCTGGGAACGCTCGCCTACGCCGTCCGCGCGGGCCGCAGCGGCGATGCGGACCCGGTCTTCTCCGCGGTCGGCGGGCTGGTGACGCCTTGGCCGTGGAACTACGAGGGGGACCCGGTGGAGTGCTACACCGCCTACTCCGGTCGCGGGTAGGTGTACGTGCGGCTCTCCGGCCGCACGGCGACGCAGACGGCGTGGGGGGCAGGACCGCATGGTCCTGCCCCCCACGCAATGCGCCGACGTCAGCCGCTGCGCTCCGCCGCCTCGACGATGTTGGTCAGCAGCATGGCCCGGGTCATCGGCCCCACTCCGCCGACCGGCGGCGCGAAGGAGCCCGCGACCTGGTCGACGTCCGGGTGGACGTCTCCGAGGATGCCCTCGACGGTCCGGGTGATGCCCACGGACAGGACGGTGGCGCCCGGCTTGATCCAGTCGGGCTTGACCAGATGTGCCACGCCGGCCGCGGCCACGACCACGTCGGCGACGCGGGCGTGGGCAGCGATGTCCTGGGTGGCCTCGTGGCACAGGGTCACCGTGGCGTGCTCGGTGCTGCGGGTCAGCATCAGGCCGAGCGGGCGGCCCACGGTGAGCCCGCAGCCGATGACGCAGAACTGCTGTCCGGTGATGGGCACGCGGTTGCGCCGCAGCAGATCGATGATGCCGCGCGGGGTGCAGGGCAGCGGCCCCGGCATGCCCAGCACGAGTCGGCCCAGGTTGGCGGGGTGGAGCCCGTCGGCGTCCTTGGCCGGGTCGATGAGCTCCAGCACGGCGTGGGTGTCGATGTGGGCCGGCAGCGGCAGCTGGACGATGAAACCGGTGCAGGCCGGGTCGGCGTTGAGCTTGAGCACGGCGGCCTCGACGTCGGCCTGGGTGGCCGTGCCGGGCAGCTCCACCCGGATCGACGCGATGCCGACCTGGGCGCAGTCGCGGTGCTTGCCGCCGACGTAGGAGTGGCTGGCGGGGTCGTCGCCGACCAGGATGGTGCCAAGGCCGGGAGCGATGCCCCGGCTCTTCAGTATCTCCACCCGTTCGGCGAGTTCACGTTTGGTGTCGGCTGCCGCGGCCTTCCCGTCGAGCAGCGTTGCGGTGGTCATGTCGTACGAGCCTCTCGGTGCGGTCGTCAGGCGAAGACGACGGTGCGGGAGCCGGTGAGGACGACGCGGTCCTCCGCGTGCAATCGGACCGCCCGGGCCAGCACGATCCGCTCGACGTCCCGGCCGATGGCGACCAGCTCGGGCGCGGAGTGACGATGTCCGACGCGGACGACGTCCTGCTCGATGATCGGGCCCTCGTCCAGGTCGGCGGTGACGAAGTGGGCGGTGGCGCCGATGAGTTTGACGCCCCGGTCGTGGGCCTGGTGGTAGGGCTTCGCGCCCTTGAAGCCCGGCAGGAACGAGTGGTGGATGTTGATGACTCTCCCGGACAGCTTGCGGCACAGGTCGTCGGAGAGGACCTGCATGTAGCGGGCGAGCACCACGAAGTCGACCTGGTGCTCGGCCACCAGCCGCAGCAGCTCGGCCTCCCCCTCGGGCTTGGTGTCGCGGGTGACGGGGAGGTGGACGAAGGGGATGCCGTACCGCTTCGCGACCGGTTCCAGGTCGGGGTGGTTGGAGACGATCAGCGGGATGTCGACGGGCAGTTCGCCCAGGTCCCAGCGGTAGAGCAGGTCGACCAGGCAGTGGTCGAACTTCGACACCATCAGCAGCACCCGGCGGCGCTGCTCCTCGGGCCGGACGGTCAGTACCGGGTCGAAGCGGGCCAGCCGCAGCGCAAGTTCGTCCCGCAGTTTCTCGGTGTCGGCCTCGGGGGTCTCCAGGCACACCCGGATGGTGAAGATACCGGTGCCGGGATCGGAGAACTGGGCGCTCTCCAGGATGTTGCCGTCGGCCTCCGCGACGCCCGCGGCGAGTGCGTGGACGATGCCCGGCTGGTCGGGGCAGCGGAGCGTGAGAATGTAGCGTTGCACGTCAGGATCTCCGTCGGGTCAGGCCCGCACGCGGGCGCGCTCGGGGTCGTACACGGGGGTGGGCCGGACCGTGGCGTCGGCCTTGGAGCCGTCGGCGGCGACGGCGGTCAGCGCGGTGCCGGACTTCACGGCGTCGCGGTGCACCCGGGCCAGGCCGAGGGTGACTCCGTCGAGGACGGGGGAGGGCAGCGCCATCGTCACGTAGCCGATGTCCCGGCCGTCCAACTCCAGCCGGGCGCCCTCGGCGGCCTCCGGCGCGGCGTCGACGACGACGCTGACGACGCGGCCGGTGACGCTGTCCTTCTTGGCCAGCAGCGCGTCCCGGCCCTGGAAGGGGCCCTTGTCAAAATCAAGCGCCCAGCCCATCCGGCACTCGAACGGGGTGACCGTGTGGTCGTACTCCAGCTCCCCCATGATCATCCCGGCCTCGGTGCGGCAGGTCAGCAGGGCGATGGCGCCGAAGGCCTTGATCCCCAGGTCCGCTCCGGCCTCGAAGACCGCGTCCCACAGCTCCAGCGCGCGATCCCGCGGGACCTGGATCTCGTAGCCGAGCTCGGCGGTGAACCCGAGCCGGCTGACCTGTGCGGGAATGCCCCCGATGAGGGCGTCGCGCAGGAAGGTGTAGTAGGGGAACGCGGCGTTGGACACATCCACGTGGGTGAGGCGTTGCAGGACGTTGCGGCTGCGCGGGCCCTGCAGGGTGAGGACGGCGGACTCGTCGCGGCGCTCGGTGACGGTGGTTCCGGCCGGGGCGTGGGCGGTCAGCGACTGCTGGGTGGCCGGGTTGCCGCCGGTGACGACGACGTGGTCGGGCGCGAGGACGGCCACCGTCACGTCGTCCAGCATCATCCCGTCGGCATCCGCCACCACCCCGTAGGCGATGCGTCCGGCGCCCAGCCCCTTGACGCTGCGCGAGAAAACGGCGTCGACGGTGGCGACCGCATCCTCACCCTCGACATGCCACTTGTAGAGCATCGAGTACTCGGAAGCCCCGACAGCGGTGCGGATGGCCTCGTACTCCTCGGCCGGATCACCGATGGCCAGCGGTACGGCGTTGCCGTAGACGTCGATCCACTCCTCGACTCGGTCTGCGTAGCGGGGAGCGAACGGGGTGGTGCTCAGTCCTTCGGGGATGGCCATGGGAACTCCAGTGGAGAGAGGAGACGTGCGCTGCAGCGAGAATCTATCCATCTGGATAACTTGTCAATAGGATAGATTGCGCTTCGGGGAACGGTCAGACAGAGGAGGGAGGGCGAGTGACTGCCGAGGTGGAGACGGACGGTGAGGCCAGCCAGGAGGCCCGGCCCGGTTACGGCGAAGGACGGGAGGCGCTCCTGGAAGCGGCGGTCAGGGTGGTGGCCCGCGGCGGCCTGCGGAAACTGACCTATCGTGCCGTGGCCGCCGAAGCCGGTGTCACGCACGGACTGGTCGCCCACCACTTCGGTTCGCGCGACACGCTGCTCGAAGAGGCGCTGCGGTGGTGCGTCACCCGGAGCATCGAGACCTCCTCGCTGGTGCCCGCCAGCGGAAGGCTCGAGGACTTCGCCGCGACCCTGGCCGACTTCATCGCGGCCGACCCCGACGTCCAGGCCTTCCAGTACGAGCTGAAGCTCGAATCCAGCCGGCGGCCGGAGCTGCGCCACCACGTCGACCTGCTCTACGACGCCTACCGCGATGCCGTCCGCGAGGCACTGGCCTGCTTCGACGTGTCGCAGGAGATGACGGAGATCGTCTTCGCGGCCCTGGAAGGCATGGTCTTCCACCAGGTCACGTCCGGGGCCCGGGAGCGCACCGAGGAGAGTCTCGACGCCTTGCGCCGGCTCCTCGCTGCCCATCGCGCGCAGGCGTCATCGAGGGCGACCAGCGGTACATTGAATGAGCCGAAGCTCTCCTGCACCCACTTCAGGAGCGGCGATGACGAGCATTTTCAAAGGGCGTGACCAGCCAGTCCGGCCGCACGGCAGGTTTTCCTCAGCTGTACCGACGCCCGTCGGCGCGACTGCGGTGCTGGACCAGCACCTGCGGTTCACCGCATGGAGCCGGGGAGCCGAGGAACTGTTCGCTCTGGCGTCCGAAGAGGTCCTCGGCCGGTCAGCCGACGCCGTCCTGGCCGATACCGAGACGGGTGTCGGCGTCTCGGCCGCTGGTGGCGGTGGTGCGGCATGGTCGCTCGGCCCTCGGCTGGTCCGCCGCGGTGACGGCAGCCCGGTGTCCGTCTCCTTGTCTCTCACCCCGCTCGTCCTGGGGGCGGGCGCGACCGGGTGGCTGCTGACGGCCATGGACGCCGAGCTGGCGCATCGGGAGGCCGTCGGCCGAGCCATGCTCGAAGGACTCGACCGGGAAGCGCCCGTCCAGTTGGTGGTCTACGACACGGACGCCCGGGTGCGCTGGATCAACACCGCGATCGAAAGACAGTTCGGAACCCTGCTGGAGGACGCTGCCGACAGGTTCCTGAAGGACATCCTGCCGCAGGGCGAGGTGCTGGAGGAGGGGGAGGGGACAGCCACGAGCGTCGAAGAGATCGTCCAGAACGTAGCCCGCACCGGCGCACCCGTGATCGACGTCCGCTACCGCAGCACCACTCACCTGGACCCCCATCACGAACGCGTCTGGTCGTGTTCCTACTTCCGGCTTCAGGACGAGGACGGCCGGCCGCTCGGAGTCTGTGAGGCCAGCCTCGATATCACCGACCGCTATGTGGCGCGCCGGCGTCTCGCCTTGCTCAGCCGGGCGAGCGGCAGTATCGGAAGGACCCTGGACATCCGGCGCACGGCCGGCGATCTGGCGGAACTTGTGGTCCCTGAGTTCGCCGAGGCCGTCACCGTGGACGTCTTCGAACCAGTCCTGGACGGGCAGGAACCGCAGCGCGCCGGCACCCGCCCCGCTCTGTGCCGGGTGGCCCGCACCGATCCCGCCGCAGCCGAGGACACCGCCTACGTTGCGCTGGATGCCGTCCGCCTGCGGTGCCTGGCCGAGAACGCGCCGGCCACCGACGCGGCCGCCCATGCGCTCGCCCTTCCCCTCAAAGCCCGTGGCGCCACCCTGGGCGTCGTGGTCTTCGCACGCTCCCGACACGCCGACCCCTTCGAGCACGAGGAGATACAGCTCGCCGAAGAGCTCGTCTCCCGCACCGCGGTCTGCCTGGACAACGCCCGCCGCTACACCCGAGAACATGCGACCGCGCTCACGCTCCAGCGTGATCTACTCCCGCGCGCCCTGCCCCAGCAGCCGGGTGTGGAGGTCGCTCACCGCTATCTGCCCGCGGCCGGGCCCGCCGGCGTCGGAGGGGACTGGTACGACGTCATCCCCCTCTCCGGGGCACGCGTCGGGCTGGTGGTGGGGGACGTCGCCGGCCACGGCACGGGCGCGGCCGCCACCATGGGCCGGGTGCGCACCACCGTCGCGGCGCTCGCGGCGCTCGACCTCGCGCCGGACGAACTGCTCGCCCGTCTCGACGACCTCGTGGCGCGGACCGGCGCCCCGCCTTCCGGGCCCGCCGAGGCCGAGGACCAGGCGCTGGGCGTCACCTGCCTGTACGCGATCTATGATCCGGTCTCCCGGCACTGCGTCATGGCGCGGGCGGGCCACCTGCCGCCCGTGCTCGTCACCCCCGACGGACACGCCGAGCTGGTGAACCTTCCCGCCGGACCGCCCCTCGGCCTTGGCGGCCTGCCGTTCGAATGCGCCGACATCGAGCTGCCGGAAGGCGCCACGCTCGCTCTCTACACCGACGGACTCGTCGAAAACCGTCAGACGGACATCGACGCGGGAGTCCGCGCTCTTTGCACCGCACTCGCCGGGCCCGCGGACGGCCAACTGGACAAGACATGCGACAGGGTCATCACCAGACTCCTGCCCCAGCCCCCGAGGACGACGCCGCACTGCTGCTGCTCCGCGTCCACGCCCTGGCCGACAGTCTGGTGGCGATGTGGGATGTGGCCTCCGACCCAGGAGAAGTCGCACGAGCGCGGTCGCTGGCCTGCAACCAGCTGGCCGTGTGGGGAGTTGACGAAGCCGCATCGTTCGTCGTCGAGCTCGTCGTCAGCGAACTGGTCACCAACGCCATCCGCTACGGCGGCGCTCCGGTGTGTCTCCGGATCATTCGGGAACGTGGCCTCATCGTCGAGGTCTCCGACGGCGGCCACACCTCGCCCCACCTGCGGCGGGCCGCGATGGAGGACGAGGGCGGCCGAGGACTGTTCCTGGTCGCGCAACTCACGCAGCGGTGGGGAACCCGGTACACGCCAACGGGCAAGACCATCTGGACCGAGGTGTCGCCGGTTCCAGCCCAGATACCAGGAACCTTCGC
>NZ_JBITJV010000074.1:0-23369 GCF_044460385.1 Streptomyces sp. NPDC050121
TTCACGCCCGTGAGCGGCTGCTGCACCATTGGGCGGGGCGACATCGTGAAGGCCGGCGTGGCGGCCGGCCGCCGGGAGTGCGGGACGTTCTGGGCGGCCGGGCCTCGACCGTCGCGTCCCGGCGGCGCACGGCTCTCCCCGCTGCCGCAAACGGGCCTGGCGCAAGCGGCGCACCGGGCGGTGCGGATGTGAACCGCGCAACCGGCGGGCACAGGGTCGCTTTGCGCGCCGGGGGCCACACGCCCTCTGACAGCCTCCGGCCGCCGATGGCGTGAAATGACGGACTGTCAGGGCAAGTTGGCGGCACGGCAGGGTGCCACACCGGGGCCCGTGGGGGTGGTGTCCGGATGCCCGAGATGATCGGCCATGTGATTCGGGAACGCCGACGAGCAGCCCCACGATCAGAGGACGGTGTGGCCCGAGCCGCGGTTCTGTCCACCCGGGCCGGTCCGCGGCCGGGATCAGCTGATCAGGGCACGAGTACGATGCGCCCGCGCAGGCCGCGCGAGGCCAGGGCGTCGTGGGCCGCGGCGGCTTCCGCGAACGGCATCGTCCGGTCCACCCGCAGGGTGAGACCGCCGATGTCCGCGAGCGCAGCCAGCTCGGCGAGCCGCACCGCGTCGCTGTGTACCTGGATCTGCGAGATCCGGATCCCGCGCTCCGCTCCTGGACCCGCGCCGCGAACGCTGACGAACGCGCCGCCGTCTCGCACTGCACCGATCACCGGCCCGCCCAAGGCGGCTGCATCGATCAGCCCGTCGACTCCGCCGGGAACGGCTGTGCGGATCGCGGCGGTGGGGTCCTTGGAGCGCGGAACGAAGATGTCGGCCCCGAACTTGCGCACGAGCTCCTCGTCCTGCGGCCCGGCGACGGCGACGGCCCGCAGACCGCGCGCGACCGCCAGTTCGACAAGGTAGCCGCCCACGGCGCCTGCCGCACCGGTGATCGCCACCGTAGCGCCGTCGGCCGCGCCGAGCAGGTCCAGGGCCTGCCAGGCAGTGAGTCCGTTCAGTGGGAGTGTCGCCGCCTCGATCGGACTTGCGTGCCGGGGTGCGGCGGCGACCGCCGTGACGGGCAGGACGACGTACTCGGCATGCGTGCCCGCCTGGGTGTCCGGCCAGTCGGACAGGCCGATCACGGCGTCGCCAACCGCGAAGCCACGGACACCGCCGCCCAGGGCGTCGATGGTGCCCGCGACATCGAGACCGGGAACGTAGTAGTCCTGTACGGGGACGCGCGAGGCCAGGGCGCCGGACCGGATCAGGGCGTCGGCGGGGTTCAACGCGGCCGCCGCGACCCGGATGCGGATCTGACCGTCACCTGGCTCAGGGGCTGGCACTTCGGCGACGCGGAGCACATCGGAGCCACCATATTCGGACACGATGACAGCACGCATCTTACGTCTTCTCTCTGAAGGTGCCCTGACCGGGCAGGTCCCGGCAGGCTGTCCCTGGAACCTGGACGACTGGCTTCCCATTTTGTCGGGGGCGGACCGAGGTCCAGGTTCGCAGGCCCAAGGCACACCGGCCGCAACGGCGGGCGTTCGTCTCGGGCAAGAAGCGACAGAACACTGAGGGTAGCTGGCTGGACCGCCAGATCACCCACATGCACCTGCTCGATCCCCAGCAAAAACATCTCCTGGCCGCCCTGGCCCGCGCCTGCCCCGACGCCCACCCCCACAGCATGCTGCTGACCCGCCCACCGGCCTGCGCGAGCGGGCCTTCAACCGCGGGCTGCGCGCGGCACGCCAGTACCACCAGCGCCTTGGGCACCTCGACATGCCCAAGGACCACACCGAAGAGGTTTTCGGCGACCAGGTCCACCTCGGGGCCTGGCTGGCTCGACGGCGCAGGGACAGCGCCCAGATGACGCCCCGACAGCAAGCCGGCCTGGCAGCTCTGGGCTTCGAGACGATGCCGGTCTTCCTGTCGTCCGCGCAGCCACTTCGTGAGACGGCTGCCTGAACCAGCGACCACGCTCCGCCGGGCGGGCGGACGTCAGTCTTTGCCCATGCCGGCCGAGAAGTACAAGACGCGCGAGCCGCGCTTGGACCGCCCCGCTCGCCCCTGCGCGACCAGCGCCTCCAGCGCGTGACGCATCGCAGGCTCCTTGATCCTCCGGCCCGGGTGCGCCCGGGCCGGTGCGGTGGCGACGTCGTGCGACGAGCAGGGCTCGCCCCGCCTTGTCAGCTCATCGGCCACCAGATTCCGAAGCGTCGGCGCCTTCTTTCCCGCTTCCGGTGCCCCGTCACCCCGGCCACCATCACCAGCAGCATCGTCGCCGGTGTGCGGCACGCCGTCGGACACAGGCGGAGCGGCAGGACTGCTGCCAGTTGTGGCTGCACCGTCCGGCCCCGGCTCCGGGCAGGCGGCGGGGGAGTGACCCGACAGGGCCTCCCGCATGCTCAGTAGCAGCGCGTGATTGCCCTTCAGGGTGTGCAGCTGATCCTGCAACGCGGTGATCTCCGCACGGACACGCTCGCGATCCTTTTCGACGAGCTCCAGGTCGGCATCGATCTTGGCCGCGTAGTCCGTTGTGAGGGTGAGAAGTTCCGAGACCGCTTCCACTATGACGTCCAGCCTCCCGCAGAAGTGCGCACTCCGGGGGACGCTAGCGTCCGCACGGCAATGCCCGGCCACTGAGAATGAAGAGGGACCGCTCTTTGCCCGACCATGCGCGCAACGTGGTCAGTTGTCGTCATTGTTCGACCGGTTCCATATTCCGACCGGGTCAGGCGGCGCCGAGTCCGGGGGTGTGTAGCTGCTGCGTGGTTCCGAACACCTCGTCGAATGCGAGGGAGCATCTCGTGGGCACCAGGTGGTAGGGGGAGCCTGAGCCTGCGGCGGGTTGCGGACCTGTGCGGCCCAGTATCAGGACGTCCAGGGGAGTGAGGACGTCGAGGTTGTCGAAGACGCAGCAGATCGGCAGCTGCGTCCATGCGGCGAGCTGGAGGTGCGCCATGACGGCGGCCCGTTGCACCGCATGGCGATGGGTGATGCGGCTGGTCATGCGGCTCTTGCAGTCGATCAGAAACACCTGCCGGTCCTTGGCGGCCACCAGATCGGGTGTCCACCGCAGCGAACTCTCGGTGCCCCGCAGGGCGAGTCGCACCGCTTCGGTCAGCACGCCCTGGCCCCAGGGGCTGACGTCCCATCCGCGCAGGGCGAGTTCCTCAGCGACACGTTTTTCGTGCGCGTCGCCCACGGCCTTCCTTTGCTGAAAGCTCGGCATACCGGCAAGTGTTGCTCTCCTCCTCAAGGTCGAAACAACCCGGTGCCCCGTCTCGGACACTCCTGGCCAGGGGTGTTGGCGGTCGTTGTCGTTCATTGGCGTTCATGGGTGTCCGTCGGTGTCTCCCTGCGTCTCATGGCGTCTCACTCTGCCTCGAAACAACATGACCGGATCTGACTCCTGCCGCCGTGGGCCGGGAGCTGCGGCCCACCTGCCGTGCGTCTCTCATCTCACCGTGGCGGGACGCGGCTTCAACGTGCTGCCTTCCGCGCCGTTTCGAAGGGAGGTGAGGGCTGCCAGGTGATCACCTTCCTGGCGTGGCGTTGCTCGGTGCGCTGCGTTCGGGCAGGCGCCAGCAGATCTCGTCGTGTTCCCTGAGGTGCTGCCAGGCGGCCAGGAGACGGCAGCGGACCAGTTGGTCGAGGAGATCCTCCACCTGCTGCGGGGAGTGACCGCCGAGCCGGGCAAGGACGTCGACTTCCGCGCTTTTGAAGCCGTCGGACGTGTGGGCTGCCAGGACCAGAGCGGTGAGCTGCACCGCGGGGGACATCCCGCGCGGCGCGACCAGCGGGACGGGGCGCAGGGCCCAGTGGGATGCGCGGGCGCGGACGCGACGACCGGATGTCTGGGTCTGCATGTCCGCATCGAGCAGATGCGCTTCCACGTGGGCACGTCGCGGGAGGGAACAGCGCAGCCACCCGGCATGTTCCAGCTCGGCCCAGAGCTCGGCACGGCCGTGCAGCCGCATGCTGCGCAGAAGACCGCTGGGGAGCCGGACGCGGCCTCGGCCGTCGGCGCGCAGGGCGCACTGCAGGGCCAGCAGCCGGGCGGCGGAGGAGGAGAAGCGGGGCAGCGCCACCCCGAGGTAGGTGAGCATTTCCCGGACACGCTGCCGCTCGCCCGGTCCGTGCGGGGGACGAGTGCGCCTGGCGGCTGCACCGGCCGGCCGCGGGAGTGCGGAGGCCGGCAGGGTGTCGGGTACGACGGCGGTGTTGGTGGCGGCCGCGCAGGCGGCGCATGCGTCCGCCAGGCGCCACAAGCGTCCGCTGCGGTCGCAGGTCAGCGCCAGGAGAACGGGGCCGGCGCAGCCGCGGTGGCGCGGGTGCCAGGAGCAGTTGCGGGCCCGGCACTGGCAGGTCCGCAAGTGCCCGGGCAGCACATCGCGCCGGGCGTGGCGGGCCAGGTGCGTCAGGGCGACGGAGCGGGCTGAGGCGGCCTGCAGCCGGTAGCCGTGCAGTGTGCATTGAGGGCAGGTCAGCACCGGCCCGCCCGGCTGCGGGTGCAGCTGAACCGTCCAGATGCGCTGCACCGTCTCGTGCGTGGAGAGCCTCATCGGGCTCGCTGTCCTCCGACCTGCGGGCCGTCGAACGGCGCATCCGCCTTTGGCGTTCCGGCTAACGCGGGGCCTGTGCCATACCTCCGTGCTGGACGCGCTGGAGGACGTCCGCATGGAGCGCGGCCAGCCCGCCCGGCGGCAGGGGCACGGGGCTGACGGTGAGGGGGTATCACTCCTCGCCTCTCGCTGCCGCATCGCGATCTGGGCGCGTTCGTCGGGCCGGAGGCGGGTGGCGATGGTGAGGTCGCCGGCGATGACGCCGACGTCGTCACCAGGCCGGCCACGGACGAAGCCCGACAGCCTTGCGGCCGACAAGGGATACAGCAACCTGACGTACGTGTGGCGGCGACGCAGAACATGGTGGCGCTCGCCCTCGGGGGTGAGGATCGGCGCGATCACGCTTGCACCGGCCGCCCAGCGGGGGAGAACAGTGTTCACGAGGGCCCGCTCTTCGGCCGATCAGACTCCGAAATGGATGAACGGTGCCCAGGCCAGTGGCCCCAGTTCGATGCCCTGGTCGGAACTGCGGAGTTCGCGGACAGCCTCATGCAGGGCCTTCGCCGGGCCGGCCGCGAGGTTTGCGTATACGGATCGGGAGACGGAGGCGGTGAGGTCGTCGTAGACCTCCCACAGGGTGCCGATGACGTGCGGGAAGCCGGCGAGTTGGAAGGCGGAGGCCATGTGGAGGGCTTCGTCAGCGAAACGGTGCCCTGTCAGCGCGGTTTCGCAGGCGGCGAGGAACGCCAGCCGGGCCGCACTGAGGTCGGTGCGGGCGACGGAGACGAACGGCAACTTTTTACCCTTGGCGAGGTGCAGCGCGCTCGCGACCGGGTCGGACGGGTCGGTGGTGCCGTGGCAGGCGAAGTGCACCACTGCCCGGCCCGCCAGCGCATCCAGTACTTCCCGGGGCCCGGCCTGGGACTCGGTCAGTTGCAGTGCCCCGGGCGCTTCGAACAGTGGTGCCGGGACGGTCACCGGGCCCATCCGACCCGACCGGCCCGGCGCCACGAGGAGAGCCGGGCCGACTGGTTCGGTGGGCCGGGACAGATCCCGTTCGAGTGTGCGCAGGGTTGCCGCGTAAGAGGAGACGAACAGGCCGAGCAGCGTGTCGTGCACCACGTCCGGGCTTGTGCTGTGGAGCCCGGCGGCGTGCAGGGGGAGTAGGCACAGAGGGCCGGAGGGCACCCAATACACGCGTTCCGGCAGTTGTGATGTTAGCCGTTCGAGTCCCTGCAGCACGGGCGCAGCGAGGCTTTCCCACAACCAGCCGGTGACCTCCTGAAAGACGGTGACAGACTCAT
The DNA here is from genome assembly GCF_044460385.1 of Streptomyces sp. NPDC050121. Lineage (NCBI taxonomy): Bacteria > Bacillati > Actinomycetota > Actinomycetes > Kitasatosporales > Streptomycetaceae > Streptomyces > Streptomyces sp. NPDC050121. The sequence goes on from NZ_JBITJV010000074.1 coordinate 5,869, forward strand.
CGGTACGGGCCTTGGCTGCAATGTGAAGCCGCCGGGAGTACGTCTCAGCGGCATCGGGGGCCATGCCGGGAAGCGGTACGACCTCGATGCCCTTGGCGGTGAGGATCAGCGCGTCGCTGCGCAGCGCGGTCGTGCTGAGCGCGACTGCTGCACCCGAGCCAAGCCTGCGCGCCAGCGCTTCGATGTCGATGCCTGCGGGCGCGAGTTTGGATGCGTGCGCGGCAAGGATCCGGCCTGCTGCCTGCCGGTGCTCCCGAGGGTCGGAATACCCCTGCTGGTCCGGCCCGGCGGACGGTGCGGGGGACGTGAAGGGACCGGCGGCGAGTGACGAGGTTGTGGCTTCTGCCGCCTGATCGGAGCGAAACGAGGACCACACTGCCTCCCGGTACAGCTTGAGGTCTTGCTCAGGTAGGCCTGCAGCCCGTGAGGCCAGGCCCCAGACCGGGGCCAGCAACAGGCCCCTGCCCCGGTCGAGGACGGCAAGGGCCTCCTCGGGCCGACCGGCGGACAGGTGCGCGGCGCAGGCGTTCACGGCCAGGCCGCCGAACTGCTCGATGTGGTCGATACGGCTGTACCAGCCGAGCAGCGTTGGCTCGGTCATGGCCTCCAGCAGTTCCACCGCAAGGCCCAGGAGTTCGCTTGCCGTGTCATGGCGGCCGGAGCGTTGGGCGAGAAGGCCGCCGAGGTTGGCTGCGGTGGCGCGGCGCAGCAGCGAACCGGTCTCGTGGCGGGCGGCGAAGGCGTACGACAGCAGTGCGCTGTCGAGATCTTCCTCCTGTGCGGTACGGCGGAACACTGAGCTGTACAACTGGCCCCGGAGCAGGGTGACTGTGGCGATGGCGGGGTGGTCGATCGGCAGCTCGCACAGGGCGCGGGCGAGGCTGCTCTCGGCCAGGGTGAGCGCGGCGCCGGCGAACAGGTCCGGGGTCCGCTGGTAGGCCAGGACGCGCAGGTCGCAAAGGGTCAGCAGGGGACCGGACGCGGCGGCCTGTGAGCCTGCCGCGGCCACCGCCTGTTCGGCCCGGCGGGTCGCCTTGCGGAGGTCGGCCGTTCGCAGCGTGTCGTATTGGTAGCGGTTCTGGAGCGCTTCAGCGAGTTTGCCCAGGTAGAGCGCTCGGCCGGGCGCTGTGAGGGGAAGCAGTCGTACCGCGCCCTGAAGGTCGGCGACGGCCCTGTCCAGGTGTGCCTCGGCGCCCTCCCGGGTGCCCTCCGCCGACCGGGCGGTGGCGAGGTAGCGGCGCGTGGCGACACTGCCTCGGGCCATGAGGTAGATCGGCCGGGCCGTGTTCCCCTCCGGTACGAGGGCCAGGGCGCGGCTCACGCTCCGCTCGGCTTCGGCCAAGTCCTCGCGATCACGGCGTGCGTCGAAGCGCAGGCACAGCGCATTGCTCAGATGAAGGTATGGGGCGCCCGGCCCGAGGACGTCCGGGCTTCCGGCGGGTCCCAGTCGCTCGGCGGCCGCCGCCGCTCGGCGGGCGCGTTCCACAAGGGCGTCCGCCGTGTCCCGCTGACCGTGGGCCAGGCCGCCCATCTCTACGGCGACTTGCTCGGCGTGGGCGGACTGGGCCACTGCCAGCGCATACTCGTGGGACCCCTCGGGCAGTAGGGCCATGGCCTCGCGCAGACGCCGAGCAGCGGCGTCGGCGAGGACGGCATTGCCCTGGTGGCGAGCCCGGGCGGACTCGGTGACACCGAGGTGGGTCAGGTACACGCCGCGTCTGGCCTCCGGTGCCCCAGCCGGCAGGGCGCGCAATGCGCCTGACACCAGCTCCACAATGTCGTGCAGGTACGAGGCCTCGCCGGTCGCCTCGTGGCGGGCCAGCAGGACCGCCGCCAGGGCGTCCACCGCAGGGGCCCGCAGCTCCTCGGGGGTGGCGGGGCTCTCGGCGACCTCGCGCAATCGCTGACGCGCCTTCACGAGGATGCCCGTGCCGGTGTGGCCCCGCTGATGGCCGACCAGGCCGAGGAAGCCGTACAGCCACTGCGCCACGGCGAGCTGCTCGCGGGTGCCGCTGAATCGGGCGGCCGCCTCAGCTGTGCGGGCCGCGAGCCGGGCCAAGCGGAAAGCCCTGTGGCTCCCGTTCTCCAGGTACTTCGCCCCGATCGACTGCGCGGCATCCAGTAACTCGTTCACCTCTGACATGTGGCCCCCTGCCTGCGCATCCCGCACATGCGCGGGATGCGAGCGCGGTTGCGCGGACTCGGCCCGGGTAGGCATCTCCGCGTCGCGTCGGTGTACCTTTCCGCGACCCTGTTCCGGCATGCCGAATCTACGTACAGGACACGCACGTTGGAGGACGAGTGAGCATATCCGCCGAGCAGCGGAAGCGGGCCCTGCGGCTCGTGCGCGCCATCGCGGGGGGAATGGAACCTGGACGACGGCGTGCCAGCACCTTTGCCGACGGCGCTGCGGGACTTGGAAGGGGCCAGCGCCACCGGTGATCCGGCAGCCTTCGACACCGCGCTGCGCCGGGTCGCCCTGGCCCGGCCGACCCTCGCCGACGGCACCCTGCCGGATGAGTCGGAGACTTATGGGAAGGAAGCGGTGCTGATCGTCCTGGCCCGGTTGGAGAGCACGCTCGACGCAGCACCGCCGCCGGCCCCGCACGCAGCGCCGGGCGGAGGCACAGGGACGCCGTGAACTGTCCGCAGGAGCAGCCGCTGCGCCAGGCGCTCGTCGCCCGGCTGTTCCTCACTGACGCAGCCCTGGTGGCGGGAACCCCGGCCAGCTCCATGCTGCGGCGATGGTGGCAGGCGGCGCAGGCGCTGGGGATGGTTGATGCGGTGGGCGGGCGGCCCGACCGACTTCCTGAGCCCGTGCCGGCCCGTCCCGGCCGGGTGGAGCTGCGGCCGCGTGTGCTGGCAGCGGTCCAGCGTTCCGCTGGCGGGGCGTACGAGATGCTTGTGGTGACCGCTGTACACGACATGGTGGTCGCGGCGGTACTGCTCGCGCCCAACGACGACCGCTCCGACTGGGCGGGGCTGGCCCTGCGGTGGTGGGGGGCGGCTGGGTACCCCGGGCCGGCGGTACCGGGACTGCTGGGCAGCGCCGAGCAGTTGCTCGGCGAACTGCCGTCCGTCGAGGCCGGGCTTGCCCCAGAGGCACTGGCCGGGTGGCTGGCACCGACAGTCCCGGGGCCAGGACCGCAGGGCCCGCCCCTACAGGCTGGCGCAGTCCACGTGTGGGAACTGCCTGTGGGGCCCGGTTGGTGGGCGGGACACCACCGGCTGCTGACGGTGTCCGCCGAAGCAGACGCGGCCGAGTTGAGCCGGTGGTCCTGGCAGGGCACACAGGCCGGAGCACCCCCGGCAACCGTTCACCTGCTGGTGGCCGCGCGGATCCGGCACCAGAGCGGCGAATTGCGCGACGAGGTGCCCGCGTTGTGGGAGCTTGTCGACCGGGTGGGGCAGGCGTGCGAGGCGGTGGGAGTGGCGGCTGCCGCCGGGTCGGCAGCCGCCGGAGACCGACTGATGCGCCTCGAGAACGTCCTTGGCGCGCTGGAGACGGTCCGCCAAGAAGCGGCGGCCGAAGGACAGCGCCTGCGCAGGAGGGAGTCGGACCTCGCGGCAGCCGAGGAGACGCTGCATCTGCTGGGTGAGGAGAGTACCGGTCTCGCCACCCCGGAACTGCGGCTGGTCAGGTGGGCACGGGCTCAGATCCGTACCGTCGCCGAGGCACTGTCGCTGGCGGACGAACGGGCCGAAGCGGCAGCACGGCGTGGATCAACCGCCGCGGACCGGCTGACTCAGGCCCGGCGAGACCGGCTGACGCTCAGCCAGACCTCGGTGCTGGGCTCTCTGCTGCTCGCCCTGGCCGCGATCCAGAGTCTTGGCTACAAGGTGCCTCTGCCGAAGCCGGTGCAGCCGGGACTGATCGCCTTCCTGGCATCACTGGCGTTGATCCTGCCGTGGCTGGCGCAGCCGCGCCAAGAGGCTCTACTGCTCCGGTCGTTCGGGCGCTGCTTCGACCTGCTGCTCTTCGCCGTGTCCGGGGCATGCGCCGGTTGGTTCCTGGGCTCGTCGGCGGCTTGGCTGCTCGACTGGCCTCTGCCGACCCCGGCGGTCGCCGCGGTCGCCGCCGCTCTGTCTGCCGCCGCCCGCGCGACGGCTTTCCACCGCCGTCGCTGACCCGCGCGCGGCGGAGCTGGCCGGGAAGCGCTCGTGCCCGCCTCAACAGTGGGAACGCCCGTGCCGGGCAGCCGCACGCTGCGACAGCATGCTGCAGCGCCCGGTTGCACGTGAGACCGTTCCACGCTTACTGATCTTTTCGTAAGTTCGGTGGGTGTGGTGGCCGTGTGGGTGGCATATCAACCTTCCCCTTCGGGTGCCGGCTCCTCCCTTCCTCCTTTGTCGCGGCCTCAGTGGGCGGAGGCGCGTCGTGTTCGGGCAGTCGAGTTGATTGGAGGGCGGCGTCTCGAATGCGGAGATCGCGAGGGCGGTGGGGGTGTGTGCCGAGAGTGTGCGGCGTTGGAGCGGCGGGGGTGGGAGCAAGACGGTGCTTCGGGCCTGCGGAGACGGGCAGCCACCGGACGCCCACCCAAGCTGGACGACACCCAGGTCGAGATGGTCCGGGCTGCGTTGGAGCAAGGTGCCCAGGCTCATGGTTTCGAGGCCGACCTGTGGACCCTGGAACGAGTCGGCGCGGTCGTCACCCGGGCAACGGGGGTGGTGTTGTCGAGGGCGTCGGTGGGGCCTTCCCCCGTGAAGGTGGGCACGCGGTCATTGCTCACGCGGCGAGCGTGAGTTTAGCGGTGTGGTGCCGGCGTTCGTATTCGTTGGGGCTGAGGTGGCCGTTGGCGGAATGCCGGCGGCGGGTGTTGTAGCGTGGTCAGCCAGGCGAAGACGGTCCTACGGCAGGTGTCGGCGTCGCCGTAGTCGTGGGCGCCCCGGAGGGTCTCGCGTTTCAGGGAGGCGTGGAAGCTTTCGCAGGCCGCGTTGTCGGCGCTGGTGCCGACCGCGCCCATCGACCGGGTGAGGCCGAGCTGGTCGCAGAGGCCGGCGAAGGCCCGGGAGCCGTACTGGGCCCCGTGGTCGGAGTGGAACACGGCGCCGTCCAGGCCGCCACGGGTCGAGGCCGCCATCCGCAGTGCGTCGGCGACCAGACTGGTGCGCATGTGGTCGGCGATGGACCAGCCGACGACCTTGCGGCTGACGCAGTCCAGCACGGTCGCGAGATAGAGGAACTCCCCGTTTTCCAGGGGGAGATAAGTGATGTCGCCCATGTATTTGCGCCCCGGTTCGGTGGCGGTGAAGTCCCGTTGGAACAGGTCCGGGACCGGTGAGGTGGCCGGGTCCGGGATCGTGGTGCGCACGCGTGTGCGCAGGCGGATGCCGGTGATGGAGAACGTCCGCATGATCCGGGCGACCCGTTTTTCGTTGACCCGCCGCCCTTTCTCACGGAGCTCGGCCGTCACTCGCGGGGAGCCGTAGGCGCCGCCGGACTCTGCGTGGACCTTGCGGATCTCCTCGGCCAGGATCCGGTCCTGGTGCTGCCGGGTGGCCCGGGCCTCGGCGCCGGCGAGCCACTTGTAGTAGCTGGACCGGTTCACGTCCAGGACCTGGCAGAGCCGCTTCACCTCGTCGGTGTCCCGGTGGTCGTCAACGAACTGGAAGCGGCTCCTCACCAGTTCGTCTCTCCGGCGAAATACTTGGCCGCCTCGCGGAGGATGTCCCGCTCGGTGGCGAGCTTGCGCTCATTTGCCTCGAGCTCGGCCACCCGGGCCTCCAGCTGCCGGACCCGCTCGTGCGGATCAGCGGACGGCACCGCCTTCCGAGGCGGGGCGGCCAGCTGCGCAGCCGCGGCGGTGATGCCACGGCGTTCGCGGTCCCGCAGCACCCACTCCCGCAGGGTCGCCCGGTTGACGCCCAGGTCAGCGGCGATGCTCTTGTAGGTCGCCCCGGGTGTGGACTCGTACAGGGCCACGGCATCGGCCTTGAACTCGTCCGAGTAGTCCTTCATCGCCATCGGCGGTCTTCTCGCTTCCTCCGGATCAAGCAGATCCAGTATCAGCGTGTCCACCACTCAGGGGGAGGCCCCTTGCACGCGGTTCATGCTGGTCAGAGCGCTGACTCAGACGGTGGAAGCGCGGTGACGTGTGTGCGTTGAACCTGCCTTGTTCAGGGTGTCGGGTGGGTGGTGTGGGTGCGTCGGTGGTGGTCGTAGTCCAGGGTGTGTTCTTCGGCCCAGTTCTGCAGGTGTTGCAGTGCGGGGGTGGCGTCGCGGGCGAGGTCGGTCAGGGCGTACTGCACCGTCGGTGGGCGCCCGGTGTGAACGGTGCGGGTGATCAGTCCGCCGGTTTCGAGGTCGCGCAGGGTCTGCGCGAGCATTTTGTCGCTGACGCCGCCGGCCCGACGGCGCAGCTCGGACCAGCGTTGCGGGCCGTTCATGAGGTCGACCAGGACCAGGGCGGCCCACCGGGCGGTGACGAGGTCGAACAGCTGCCTGCCGGGGCAGGCGGGATTACGGACGTTGCCTCGCGTGCTTTCCTGCACGTGCTCACCTCACCTGAAGGTATGTACTTCCCTCTAGAAAGTAACTCGGTCAGAGTGAGGGGACCAACCCCTGATCGTCAAGGAGTAACCCGTGGCAACCGACGGCGCCGTGACCCGTGACGCGAACACCGTGACGGTGCTCGGCGGCCCCACCGCGCTGATCCGCCTGGCCGGCTGGACGCTGCTGACAGACCCGACCTTCGACGCCGCCGGCACCGAGTACCAGGACGGCCCGGTCCCGGTGCGCAAGACCGCCGACCCGGCACTGAAGCCCGGGGAACTGCCCGCTCTCGACGCGGTCCTGGTCAGCCACACCGGGCATCTGGACAACCTCGACACCGCCGGGCGTGCGGTGGCCTCCGGCGCCTCGCAGGTGTTCACCACCGTCGCCGGCGCCACCGATCTCGGGGGTGCGGCCGTCGGCCTGGAGCCCTGGCAGACCCGGACCCTGTCGATGCCGGGCCGCACGCCGCTGAACATCACCGCGGTTCCCGCCCGCCACGGCCCCCTCGGCACCGAGGAACTCACCGGCCCGGTCACCGGCTTCCTCCTGCACACCGACGACGGCTCCACGCCGAGCGTGTATGTCTCCGGTGACACCGTTGACCTGGACGCGATCAGCGCCCTGGCCAGCCGGTACCGCATCGACGTGGCGCTGCTACACCTGGGCGCGGCCGGCTTCGAGGCATTCGGTGACGTACGGCTGTCGCTGACCGCGGTCCAGGCCGTCGAGGCCCGCCGCCTGCTCGGCGACCCCCTTGTGGTCGCCGTGCACGCCGAGGGCTGGGCCCACTACACCGAAGACCGCAGTCACGTCCAGCACACCTTCGACGCCGCCGGCGCCCCGCTGCACTGGCCCACCCCGGGTGAACCCGTCACCCTGCCCGACCCCCACACCCTCTGACACCTCAACGCCGCCGCCGACACACCGGCCGCCTCCCATGCCGCCGCAGACGCGGGAGCTGCCGCGGTTACCGCACTGCATGAGGGCCTCGCCCCCCGTGCCGGACAGGATCATCGGCGCGCACGACAGCGCCCAGCAGCTTTCCGGGGCTGACGCCGTCCGTCACCGGTCAATGGCTCACATGGATCGGCCGGTAGCCGACCTGCCCGTCCGCAACGAAGAAGCGAAGAGAGAAGGAAAGAATATGAAGCCGGAAGTCGTGCACGAGCGCTTCGCCCAGTACCTCAAGGACCGGGACCTCGACGGACTGGGTTCCCTGTTCGACGAAGACGCCATGTTCGTGCCGGGACCGGGACAGGAGCCGGTCTACGGCAGGGAAAGCATCAAGGAAGCGCTCAAGCCCTACCTCGCCTCGCCCAGCACCATGGAGGTCGTGGCCACGTCGGTCCATCAGAACGGCGACCTGGCGATGGTCCAGCCGTCCTGGCGGATCACGAGCGAGAGCGGCATCGTGGAGGGGAAGGCGGTCGAGGTGATGAGGAGGACGGCCGAGGGGGACTGGGTCTACATCATCGACAACCCCTACGGCGTCTGATTCTCGTCATCCCGGCATCACCGTCGGGCGACGGAACCTTCTCAAGGCAGCGGCGGCCGCATCGACTTTCACGATGCGGCCGCCGCTTGCTGTGTCAACGGCTGATCTTGGTTGTTGAGGTTCAGTTGTTGGCCGGGGTGAGCCGGCCCTCGAAGGCGATCTGGAACGCGTTGGGGGGTGCCTTCCAGCGCATGGTCCACCTCTTGCGGCCCTGGCCCGTCGGGTCGAGGCTCATCAACGCCATGTAGACGCGCTTGAGGGCGGCGGCTTCGTTGGGGAAGTGGCCGCGGGCCCGGACGGCCTTGCGTATGCGGGCGTTGACGCTCTCGATGGCGTTCGTCGAGCAGATGACCTTGCGAATCTCGACGTCGAAGGAAAGGAAGGGCACGAACTCTGCCCAGGCGTTCTCCCAGAGCTTGATGATCGCCGGATACTTCCGGCCCCAGGCATCCTGGAACTCCCCGAACCGTTCCGCCGCGGCGTCCTCGCTCGGGGCGGTGTAGACGGGCTTGAGGGCTTTGGCGACCTTGTCCCAGTCCTGGCGGGCCGCGTAACGGAAGCTGTTGCGCAGGAGGTGAACCACACAGGTCTGAACAATCGTGCGAGGCCAGACGGTCTCCACCGCCTCCGGCAGGCCCTTGAGCCCGTCGCAGACCAGCATCAGCACGTCGTCCAGGGCTGCGGAGCCCCCTTTTCGGGCTCCGGCGGCGTGCTGGTGGGCCCGCACGACCGTGGAGTCGACCGACACCAGCCAGTCGATGTCCCCTGCCGCATCCGCCCGCGCCTGGGCGGCACGGAGCATCCGCTCGAAGGTGCCGTCCAGGGCCCAGCGACGGAAGCGGGTGTGCAGCGTGTGCCACGGACCGTACCGCTCGGGCACATCCCGCCAAGCGGTGCCGGTCCGAAACTTCCACACGATCCCGTTGAGCACGGTGCGGTCGTCCAACCGCTTCCGCCCCCGCAAGGACTCGGGCAGCAGCGGCCGGACGAACTCCCACTCAGCATCGGACAGTTCATGGCGACGTATCACCCAACCATGATCCACTACTCAAGATCATTTGAAGACACGGCCTAGGACTGCGCCCGCGTACGCGAAGGAAAATCACCCGCCCGGGTGCCGCTTCACGGCCGGGCCGGACTGCCGTGGTGGGGCGAGCACGGACCCGACCATGAACGTCTGGCGGTACTCACCCGGGCTGCCGCCGAACGGCCCGTACATGTCCAGCTCCCTGCCGACCACCACCCCGGGGTCGACCGTGTCGGGGCGCAGGCAGACACCGACCAGCACGATCTCTGCACCGGCCGGTGCGCCGTCGACGACCCGGGCGAGAACCTGGGCACTCGGTTATGGGGTCGAGTAGGGGTCTTGGCTGATCAGGTGGGCCTTCAGACCCTCTCCGACGCCGGGTTCCGGGGTGCCCGCCCAGTCCTTGATGAGCACGCCACCATTGCTGCAGCCCCAGGGGTTCCAGGTCCACGCGAGATAACTCATGTTGTGCGCGTCGGCCCAGTCCACCAACTGCTGCATGTAGTCGAAGCCGCAGTTGTCCTGGCCGAACTCACCGATGACGACCGGCACGTGCTGGGCGAGCGGCGCGACTTGGCTGTCCCAGCAGGACACTGTCGCACAGGCGTTGAAGCTGTACGAATGCCATGACGCGGCGATGTTGTTCAGCGGGTCGTTCGGCATGTGCGTCAGCCACTCGCGCATGTCGTTGGCCCACTCAAGGCCACCCAGCATGAGGACGTTGGTCGCGCCGGTGGCCCGGACCGCGTCGACCAGGTCCTGCATGCCGGCCGTCTCGTACGGGAGGCCCGTGCAGGTGCCGCCGTCGCGCCAGCACTGCCAGCCGACGGTCTTGTCCCAGCCGGCGGCGATCTCCGGGTACGGCTCGTTGAACAGATCGAGGACGACGGCGTCATTGCCCTTGAAGGCGTTGGCGACACCGGTCCAGAACTGGGGGGCGTACTGCGCGTCCGGCATGGGTTTCTGGCAGGTCGCGGTGGCGTCCTTGCAGTGCCAGTCCGGCCCGTTGGTATAGGCGCCCCGCGTCCAGTGCAGGTCGAGGATCGGGGTGATGCCATTGGCGACCAGCAGGTTGACGTAATCTTTGACGCCCTGCTGGTAAGCGGTCCCCTTGGGCGAGCCGTTGAGGCCGAGCCAGCATTCCTCGTTCAACGGCACACGTACCGCGTGGATGTTCCAGGTCTTCATCGCGTCGACGGAAGCCTGGTCGACCGGGCCGCCGTCCCACAGTCCCTTGCCCTGAACACAAGCGTATTCACCGCTGGAGCGGTCCACGCCCAGCAGCCGGTACGGCTTGCCGCTCGCGGTGACGATCTTGTTGCCGGAAACCTTCAGCTCCGGGGCCGGACCGCTGGGACCGCCGGTCGCAGTGGTGGTGGGGCTGGGGGTCGGGGATGTCACCGAGCCGGTACAGGTCACGCCGTTGAGCGCAACCGATGCGGGTTGCGGATTGGCGCCCTTCCACGCACCGTTGAACCCGATGGACGCCGACCCGCCCGTGTCCAGCGTCCCGTTCCAGTCGAGGTTGGTGGCGGACACGTGGGTTCCGGACTGTGCCCAGGTGGCACTCCAGCCGTTGGTGACCTTCTGGTCGGAGTTCGGGAAGTCGAACGTCGCGGTCCACCCTCGCACGGGGGAGCCGAGATTGGTGATGGCCAGGTCCGCGGTGAACCCTCCCGGCCATTCGCTCTGCACCTTGTACGCGACCGAGCAGCCGGTGGCGGCTGCCGATGCGGGCAGGGTGGCGATGGCAAGGCCACCCAGGATCAGTGCACCGGCGGCGCCGGTGGCTATTAAGGTGTGACGACGTTTCACCTGATCTCCTTGTTGCGTAAGGGATCGATGAGCTCGATACCCATCTGATCGACGGACGGGTGAGCCAGGGCCCAGGCCGAGGGCCTGCAGCTGACCGGTCCACCAGGCGGGTGCTGCGCGCCGTACGGATCAAGGAATCGACAACTGTCGCGCGTTCAGATCCTGTCGTCCCGGCACATTCCATGCGGGCGTCAGCAGCCGATCGGTGAGGAGCCCAGGGCCACGTCGTCGAACCAGAGAGTGTCGTCCCCGGTGCCGTAGCTCTCCCAGCCCAGGCGCAGGCCGGTGGGGCGGGGAGGGGTCCTGCGGGCGAGCCACTGCCCGTCGACGTTCTGGGTCGGCACCCCGTCCACGCGCAGTCCGGCGATCTCCTGGTCGTCGACCCAGGTGCGCATGGACTGGGCGGTGGTGTCGATCTGGTACCGCAGGCACAGCCACCGGCCGGTCGCCAGCGGGGTGCTGAGCGCGACACCCGCCGGGCTCTGTTCCGGCAGCGTCGCGTCGTCGCTCTCGCGGTTCCACTGCAGCGCGCCGTTCTGCCCGCCGACGCGCAGCGCCTTGCTGCCCTGTGGGGCGTCCGGCATGGACACGAAGGTGACGTGGTTGATGGGCAGGGCGGTGGTGTGCCGGACCCGCATCCGCACGTACACCACGGGCCCGACGGAGGACAGATCGCGGGTGGAGGCTGCGAAGACGTGGTTGCAGTAGCCGGCGCCGCCGTCGACGCGCAGCGACCTGGTGCCGCTGTAGGCGACGGACGTGTCGACGCTGACCTTCCCCGTTCCCTGGCAGTCGGGTGCCGTGGTCTGCCAGGCGCCCGAGGGCACGGTGCCGGCTTGGTCCTCGAAGTCGGAGCAGATCGTCGCCCCGGCTCCGGCGCATTCGGCCGGCGCCGTGGATGTCGCCGTCGGCGTCGGCGTCGGCGTGGGAGTCGCGGTTCCGCCGCACGGAGCGCCGTTGAGGGCAAAGGCGGTGGGGGCGGGGTCGGCGGTGCGCCAGGTGCCCTGGAGGCCGAAGTCCACGGACCCGCCGGTGGCGAGCACGGCATTGTGCGCGGCGTTCACGGCGGTCACCGCGCTGCCCAACTGGGTGACCTGCGCGTTCCAGGCGGACGTGACCTGCTGGTCGCCGCCGTAGGCCCATTCCAGCCGCCAGCCGTTCAGGGCGGCGCCGAGATTCGTGACGCGGATCTGGGCGGTGAAGCCGCCGGACCACTCGTTGGTGGTGTACGTGACCGTGCAGCCCGTCGCCGCGCCCTGTGCGCGTGACGTCGCGATGGCGGGAAGGGCAACCGCCACCACGGTCAGAACCAATGCCCACGCAGGCAGCCGGTGGCGGCGCGCGCGTAATGAAGTCATGGCCATGATCACTCTCTCGACGGGAGTCAGGACGCGGTGCAGAGGAGTGTGCCGAGGTCTCGGTCGTCGCCGTTGAGCGTCATTCCCCAGGTCGTCGACGCGCCCGGCGCCAGGGAGCCGTTGTAGGAGGCGTTGTGCACGGTGGTGGCGGGGCGGGACGGATCCACCATCGCGTTCCAGCGGTTCGCCACGGTCACACCGCCCGGCAGGGTGTGGTGCACCGACCAGCCGGTGACCGGCCGGGACCCGGTGTTGGTGACCGTGACGTCGGCCTGGTACCCGCCCTGCCATGAGCCGGTCAGCTTCCACTGCGCCGTGCAGGCGGTGTCGCCGGAGGGGCTCGGCGCGGGAGTGGGAGGCGGTGTCCCTCCAGAGGTGTCAGTGGTGTAGGGGACGGCGGTGTAGTCCTGCGAGCAGCCTCCCGCGCAGCTCGACGGCAGCGAGAAGGAGTACGTACGGCCGCCGCCCAGCCAGGCGTCGGCGGCGTCGCGGATCCGTATGGTGAAGTCGCTTCCGCCGGAGGCCGTCGCGCCGATGACATAGGACTGCCCCATGTCGCTGTTCATGGTGGCGTCGGTCCAGGTGCCGTTCGCCAGGTACTGGATGCCGTGGACGCCGTTGGGCAAATGGGAGACGGCGATGGCGGGCCAGTACCGCTGGGCTCCCCTGAGAAAGCCGATACGGATGTCGCCGCTGTAGTCCGGGGCCGGGACGAAGCTCCAGGAGACATGACGGTTGTTCCAGCGGTCCGGGTACATCGCCCCCACGGGGGTGCCGCCGATCCGGAAGCGGTTGAGGGAATCGGTCGCCAGGTCGAGGTGGTTCGGGTCGTCCCGGCACCAGGCGTTGGAATCGGCACAGCTGTCCGCGACGAGCATGGTCAGGGTGGCCCCGTTGTACTTGTCGGCCGCCCAGGAGCCGTTGCGGCAGAAGGGCTGGCCAGGGGCGCCGTCGTTGGTGCCGGAGCAGTAGTCCCCGATGGTGACCTTGACCCAGCGGCCGCAGTTGCGGCCGTTGTCGAAGGCACCCTTGATCGGTTCCCTTGAGTCCGGCACCGGGCGCGGGTAGGAGCCCGAGTAGTCGCCGGGTGTGTTGAACACGTTGAGCGCCACGAAGTCCTGGCTGTCCAGTTCGCGCTGCGGCAGACCACAGCCGCCGTAGGGGCTCCCGAGTCCGTCGAAGTGGGTCGCGTTGCCCAAGACCTCAGCAGCGGCGGCGCTCGCCACGGGCGGCTGGGCGGCCGCGGCCACGACGGGTAACGCGGCACAGCAAAGCGCTGCCAGCAACACAGCAATGCGCTTTCGGGCGGGCGAGCGGTGGATCGAAAGAAGCTGCATGGGGGGATCCGCCTTCTTCGTGACGGGGCGCCGTAACGTTCGTGTGGGACTCCTCTCGGAGTGAGCGCTGGAGCACCCCCACTGTGGGAGCGCTCCCACAGTCTCCGTATCCAGGACTGTAGAAGAGGGCCATGACCCTGACAAGGGGTCGCGTTCCCGTCGGAGTTTTCGCCGTGTCCGGGCTGGGGCGTGTGCCCGGCCCGGACAGGGGGTGGAATCAGTTTTTGGCACCCTCCCAGACCAGAGCCGAGTGCTGCGGGCCCGTCCGGCTCAACAGCTCCTCACGCGACTGGGCCCGCCCCCCACGTGCCCGACCCGGGGCGGTTCAGAGTGTGGTGCCGGTTTTTGCGCAGGGTGATTGGCGCGCCTATAGGTTTCCGGTGGCGGCGGCTGATCTTTTGGGGCTGGGTGTGACTGATTCCCAATGATGCTTGTCAACCAGTGAGCCGTAGGGTGCGGCTCATGGATTCGTTGATCACTGCCGTCCGCGAACAGGACGAGGCTGCCCGGTTTCTCGCCTGGCCGGGCGACTTCGACCTGGATCGAGGCGACCATGCCGAAGAGGTCCACCTCGCCTCGGGGGCTGCGCTAGAGGGTTTCGCCGGCGACGGCGCTGGGGGCACGTACTTCTTCTGCGGTGATGGTGGCGAGGAACGTCCCATCCTCTATGCCGACTCCGAAGGAGGTGCGGCTCTGGTTGCGATCGGCCTGCCCGAGCTCCTGCGGCTGCTGCTGGTTGCCCCTTGGTGGCGCGACTGCCAAGCGTTCACGGACGAGGAGAGTCAAGAGCTCTCGGCCGAGTACCTGGAGGACATGCCGGATCTCGTGGCCCGGAGAGACCGTGCCGCGGCGGCCCTGGGCCTCGACCTGCCGGCCCAGGCAGACGTCTTGGTCCGCTTGCGGGAGGTAGCTGTTCGGATGGGAGAAGACTTCGTCCTCATCTTCACGCCGGAGGGCCACTCCTACGAGCCTCTCATCAGGAACTGAGACATACCGCGGCAGCAAGCACACGCCGTCCCAGACAACAGGGATCAGCCCACCGCGAGACCGCGCTGAGGTGGTAGGACGTCGAAGGTTCGCTGGTCGCGGATGAGGGCCCACAGGACGTCGAGGCGTCGACGGGCAAGGGCGAGGATCGCCTGCTTGTGGCTCTTGCCCTCGGACCGTTTGCGGTCGTAGAAGGTCTTCGAGGTGGGACAAAAGAGAGCGGCGATTTGAGCGGAGAGATAGAAGACGCGCAGGAGCCGGCGGTGGTAGCGATGTGGCCGGCGCATGTTGCCACTGATGCGCCCTGAGTCCCGTGGGACCGGGGCGAGACCAGCGACTCCGGCGAGGCGTCCCGCACTCCCGAAGGCGTCCATGTCCGCTCCGGTGCAGGCGATGAACTCCGCCCCCAGCAACGGGCCATTCCGGGCATGCTGGCGATCACTTCCGCGTCGCCATGCTCACGGAAGCGGGCAGCGATCTTCAGGTCGATGCTGGAGATCTCCTCGTCCAGCGCCAGTACGGTCTTGGCCGCGGAATCAACCCGCCAACAAGGTAAGGAGCGCTGTAGTTGGCCTGTCCGGCCAGGCGGGCGCGCAGCTGGAGGCCCGGGCAGGAGAGTCTGGTCATCCAGGGGCCAGCCGTCGCTGGACTTCGGGTACCGGCTCGAATCCTTTGAGTTCCAGCTCCTCGACGGCGTCGCCCTCGAGCTTCGTGACGGTCTTGGATCAGTAGCCCCCGTGGTGGGCCAGTGCCATGGACACTCGGCAGTCGCTGGCCGGGAACCGCCATCCGTTCACGTGACCCTCTGGGACATCGGCTTCCAGAACGCGCGGGCCCCCTCGCACGCCGGGCCGGGGGCAGAGCGATGCCACCCCAGGGCTCCTGGAACTCCACGGCCCAGAAGCGCTCGCGCCGTCGTCCGACTGCGGAACCGGATCGGCCGATATCAGCGGCGCGATCCGGTCCCACAATCGCATCAGTGATCGCTTGCCGGACAGGTCCGTCCGATCAACTGACCACTCATTGAAGAGACACGCTCCAGACTCAGCTCTTGATGTCGACAACCTTCAGGTTGGTCGGGTAGCCGCCACCGCAGTTGAGCGTCGCCGCCTTCTCCACACCGCGGGTGCGGTAGCCGGGGTCTCCCTTGTAGGGGCCGTGCGTGCTGCCCGGACCGGCGCACATGGCCTGGACGTTCCAGGTGCCGCTGCCCGACGTGCAGAAGCCCACGGCCGTGTGGATGTCGGTGTGCGAGACGTACGCCGTGCAGCCGGACGGACCGCCGGGGGCGGCCTGGGCCGCCCCCGTGGCGCCGAGTATCATGCCTGCGGCCAGGAGGCCCGACGCCGACGTGGTGGTTACGAACTTCTTGAGTGTGCTGGTCATGCACCCTCCCCGTTTCGAACGGATCTTCTAACCTGCGCGAAGGTAGTCCAGTACGAGGATGGGCCGCGTCATGCCCAGGGATGACTAAGACAGGGCACCTGATGGTGTACAGCAGTCGCCGCTCGCCGCAACTGTGGCAGTCGACAACTGACGAACAGCCATCACTAACCAACTCCTTATGGTTTGGAGACGGTTGGCGAGTTCCTGGTCCAGCGAGCAACTACCCCCAGAGACGGGCGCAATCAGGAGTTCACCTCGCTGCGCGGGGAGTTGGACTGCGCCGGCACGGCAAGCGCGCTCCGGCAGGACTCCCGCCGCCCAGGCCCGGGACGGGCCCGGCCTGGCTCGCGTACCTGTGCGCCACCTGCGACGTGCGCCGCAAGGGCGGAGGCCCGGCGGAGCCCGGCGCTGGCCGCACGCCGGGCTCCGATGCGCCAGACTCCGACCCCTGCTCACCCGTGAGAACCGTGCTGCGTCGCCTGCGCGTGTCCTGGGGCGAGAGCGGTGGGTGCGGGACTGCGCCGCTGTCGCGGGCGCATGAAGGCGGTGGGGGCCGCCGTGGCGAGAGCAATGCTTATGACTTGTGGATCGGCCTCGGGTGGGACGCGAAGGGCGTACCTTCCCGAGTGATCGACTTCTGGTCATCGAGTAGGCCGACGTTGCACCGTCGGTCGGGAAGGCGCGCCCGTGCTGAGCGTAGTGAATGCCGATGGAACGACCGGGACCGGCTCCCTGATCGACGAGATCGTCCGTGAGGGCGCCCGGCGGATGCTTGCCGCGGCACTGGAAGCGGAAGTCAACCAGTACATAGCCGAGTTGGCTGCCGAGACCGATGAGGCGGGCCGACGGCTGGTGGTCCGCAACGGTCATCACCGCCCCAGGACCGTCGGCACTGCCGCCGGCCCGGTCGAGGTGCGTGCACCGCGAGTGAACGACCGCCGGCAAGCGCAAGCGGTTCTCCTCCAAGATCCTGCCGCCGTGGTGCCGCAAGTCGCCGAAGATCTCCGAGGTGCTCCCGCTGCTCTACCTGCACGGACTGTCGTCCGGGGACTTCGTGCCCGCCCTGGAGCAGTTCCTCGGCTCGACGGCCGGTCTGTCGCCGGCGACGGTGACCCGGCTGACGCGGCAGTGGGCCGATGACCATGCCGCCTTCCAGGCCCGGGACCTGTCAGACCGCGACTTCGTCTACGTGTGGGCCGACGGCGTGCACCCCAAGGTCCGGCTCGGGCAGACGCACTCGTGCGTGCTGGTCCTGCTCGGTGTCCGCCTGGACGGCACCAAGGAACTGATCGCGCTGGCAGAGGGCCTGCGCGAGTCGACCGAGTCGTGGGCGGACCTGCTGCGCGACTGTCGCCGCCGCGGCATGCGCGACCCCGAGCTGGTTGTCGGCGACGGCGCGATGGGGCTGTGGAAGGCGTTGGCCGAGGTCTTTCCGGCCGCCCGTCATCAGCGGTGCTGGGTTCACAGAAGCCGTCAAGGATCAACCTGTTGCTTCGCGATCAGCGATTCGTTGGCCTGGTATGGCGATCACGGAGGAGATGCTGTCCCAACTCGACTGCCGTTTCGCGGTGGTGCTGCCGCATCTGAACGAACGGCAGCG
>NZ_JBITJV010000075.1:0-21801 GCF_044460385.1 Streptomyces sp. NPDC050121
ACCCCCCAGGTCATCCGTTCGACAGGGGGGAACAGTCATGCCGGGCCCGGAGGCCAGCGGTCCTCTTGCAGGACCGCGGAAAACATAACGGGGGCAGCGTCACTATTCCGGTGCTGTGGTCCAGCGCGTGGCACTCATCCGACAGCTGTTCGACGCGGGTATGTCCAGCAGGGTGATCGCGACTGTGCTGCCGTGTGTGGACGTCCCGGGTGACCTGGGCGTCGCCGAGGAGACGTTCACGGCGATGATGCGCGAGCGCGACCGGATCGACGGCGACATCGCGCACCTGATCGAGACCCGGGATGCACTCGACGTGCTGATCAGGGCCAACAGCCGACACCGGGCGGAGCTGTCCACGGCCCCGGAACCGGTGGCGCAGTCGACCTGATGCTGTGATCTGCATCTCAGCCGGTTGCCCCTCACATCAATGTCAGAGGTGAGGATGGCGACAACGCCCGGAATCACCGGGTCGGTCATACGAGAGGCGGCGGAAAATGGGGCAGGCGTGGGGTTTCGGCAGGTATGGCGGGCCCGAGGTGCAGGAGTTCTTCGATCGTCCCGATCCCGTCCCCGGTCGCGGCGAGGTGCTGATCCAGGTCGACGTCGCCGGCGTGAATCCCCTCGACCACCTTCTGCGCTCGGGTCTGGTCGACGGGCTCGCCGGCGGGCGCCCGTTTCCCCGCGTGCTGGGCATGGAGGCAGCCGGAACCGTTCTCGCCCGGGGCGAGGACGTCAACGGGCTCGAGGTGGGTGACGCGGTCTTCGGCTTCGCACTCACCGGTGGCGGCACCTACGCCGAGACGACGGTGCTGTCCGCGCCGAACACCGCGCGCATCCCGGAGGGTCTGTCCGCGACCGTGGCGGCAACGCTGCCAGTAGCCGGGACGACCGCGGTGGACGTGCTCGACCAGCTCAGCCTCCCGGCCGGTGCCACGGTCCTGGTCAACGGAGTCGGGGGCGGGGTCGGCCTCGCCGTCGCCCGGCTGGCCATCGGGCGCGAGCTGCATGTGATAGGTACCGGGAGTACCGCCAAACGCGAGCACGCCGAGGCCATCGGGGTGCGGTTCATCGACTACACCGCCGGGGACGTCGCCGCGGCGGCACGCGAGCTCGTTCCGGACGGTTTCGACGGGATCGTCGACCTGGCCGGAGGCACCTCGCTGCGGACGGTCGCTCCGCTGGCCCGGGATCTCCGCAACGTCATCGCTGTGGGTGATATGTCTGTGCCCGACCTCGGTGGGCGTTTCGTCGAGCGTCGCGTCGACCGCGAGAACTTGGAGCGGTCGGCCCGGCTGGCCCTCGACGGACTCCTCGCACCCGTAATCACCGCGGTCCATCCGCTCTCCGACGCCCCGGCCGCCCTCGCCACCGTCGAGAATGGTCACACCTCGGGCAAGGTTGTCATCAAGGTGGCATGAGAAGTGCCCGGCCGTCTGACGCTGTCGACCGTCCATTGCGGACTGACGAGAACCCGTGAGAATGACGGCGGGAACCTGCGTCGCGAGCACCTTGCTGCGCCACAGGCTCAACCCCGTGAGTCGACGTACGACCTGGACGACGTCCGTCACGCACACGCTGAGGTGCGACGGAGGGCATGCATGCCGCTTGGGGATCACCCCAGCCGAGGCAAGCGCCCGCTTCCGCGCCTCCTCGTTGAGGGACGTCCGCCAGACGTGATCATCGCGCGGCCCGGTGAAGATCGGCCGCTTGGTCGCCGGCGGCCCCTGCGCCACCTTTCACGTCAACCCAAGGCTTCGAGTGTGCCCACGGCCGCGTGGATATGAGCCGAGTCGCGACGCAGCCGTTCTCCCGCACACCACCAGGACAGTTGCTCCTCTGCATCCTCCCTCGGATGCATGCCGAGGCCATGCTCGGGACACAGGGGCCACGCCTGCCACAGAAGCTCCATGACGGTCTCCTGCGCGGCATCGGCAACGCTCGCCAGCGCTGAGGCAAGGCTGTCCTGCGAGTTCGGGTCCAGGTAATTGCCGTGCCACTCGCCGTTGGCCATGGCGACGCAGACGTTCTCCGGCTCATCCTCCGGATCATCCACGGCGTAGGACGGAAGGGCCAGCAGTTGCAGGGGTTCCAGCCGGGGAAGCGTCACCGCCAGATCCCGGTTCAGAAGGGCGAGAGCCTGGTCCCACACTGGGTACTCGCCCGGCGAGACGCGGCGAGGCTCGGGGGGGTCGAAAAGAGCGCACATGAGCACCATCCTCTGCCACACCAGGGACAGCCCCAATTGCTCAACAGCGTCGCCCCCTGCAACGACCGCGTGCGGCGGCTGACATCAGCGGCTGACACCAACAAGCACGAACAGCAGCGCTCGGACTGAACCACCACATTTGAGTCCTAGACGCCCTGAGACGGATCCATCCACATGACCTGCCAGCCGTGGCCGTCGAGGTCGAAGAAGCTGCGGGAGTACATGAAGCCGTGGTCCTCGGGGCCGTCCGCCTCGGAGCCGCCCGCGGCGAGCGCGGCCTCGGCGACCGTGTCGACCTCCTCGCGGGTTGCCACGCTGAAGCAGTAGAGCGCCAGCGTGTGCGTGGTGGGATCGGCCATCGGCAGCTTCGCGAACTTCGCGAACGTCTCGTGGCTGAGCAGCATGAGGCAGGCCTGCTCGCCCACCAGCATGCATGCGGCGGTCCCATCGGTGAACATCGGGTTGTAACTGAACCCGAGCCGCGCGAAGAACGCCTTGCTGCGCTCGACGTCCGCCACGGGGATGTTCACGAACAGCATGCGACCGGCGTGTGCGGGAGTGGTCATGGTGGGTCTCCAGTCCGGGGTTCGGTGGTGTGCGACGGGGTGGACCGGCCCAGCCCGCGGAACTCATCGGTGACACACGGCTCATCGACCGCGGGTTTCATGTCGTCGCACATCAGCAAAAGGCCTGCCGGGTCCTGACGATCATTCAGTTCTGTACAACCCGTGGCGAGTGCCGGGGGTCGTAGCTTCCAAGACGACGACCTGACTCCTCGTCCAACAGGGGGCTGACATGATCACCCGCACGATCAAACGCACCTCGCTCACACTCGGGACCGCCGTCGCGCTCGCGGTCGGCGGTCTCGGTCTCTCGCCGGGGACCGCGGTGGCCGCGCCGCGCGTGGCCGACGACGAGACGGTGTTCCCGCTCGGCACCAGGGGCGACCTCAAGGCCTATATCGAGACCCTCGCGCTGGGCGGCGGAAAGCTCAGCGTGCTGGGGACGGCCGACCCCGAGACCAACCGCGGGCTGTGGGAGTTCGACCTCCCGGCCGTCGGCGCCCCGCAGCCGGGACCCCGGAAGCTCGCGGACTCAGGGGTCTGGGCCAACTACCCGTGCGAGGGCGTCGACCCCTCGGACTACACGTGCAGCGCGTTCTACTCCAAGCTGTGGGCGCTCGGCGACGGCCGGGTCGCCTATATGACGCCGTTCGGGAGCCAGGAGGCCCTCGGTGGCGGGGTGCCCATGAGCGAGACCGGGCTCGGCCCGTTCTCCTGGGAGTCCCCGGATCGCGTGGTGGCGGCCGGCGGTTCGTACGTCGTGGTCAACGACGACGACGTACAGCGCATCGGCACCTTCGACCGGAGCGTGCCCTGGCCGGCGCAGATCCACACCCGGTCGGTCACCGCGGTGTCCGTCTGGGGCACGAAACTCTGGAAGCCGGGCAGCACCGCCGGCACAGTCAACTCCTACGACCTGGTCAGCAAGGCGAACTCGGCGAACCTGACGCTCGGCTCCGGCTGCGTCCCCGACGATCTGCAGGCCGTCGGGCAGTGGCTGTACTGGCGCTGCTCCGCGTCGGACAAGGCCGGCGTGTGGGACCACAGCACCGGCAGGAACATCCCCGTCCCCGGTGCGCTGCCCGCGAAGGTCGGCGACGGCTATCTGGTCCAACAGTCCGAGGACAGGCGGACGGTGACGCTCACCGACTTCCACCTCGGCGGCGGCCACCCGGCCACCACCACCCCCTACTTCACGGTCCCCGACGGGACGTCGATCGACATGCTGACCGCCGACCGGTACGGCGGCCATGTGGCCTACGTCGACAACCAGCAGATGATCCACATCCGGCCGGTGACGGTGCCGCGGTCGCGGATCAGCCTGTTCGACTGGACCACGGACTCCACCGTGGACCTGCGCAAGGCGAGCGACCCTCTCTGGGAGGGCACCTGGCGGCTCACCCGCCCGCCCGCGTCCTGGACGCTCACCATCAAGGACGCGTACGGCGCCACCGTGCGCACCCTCACCAGCAGCGCCCACGAAGGCGCCGCCATCCGCGCCGCCTGGGACGGCAAGGACGAGGCGGGCGAGAAGGCGGTGAGCGGCCGCTACAACTGGACCGTGACCGTGGACCCGGGCGACGGAGGCGTCGTCCGCACCCTCCCGACCGGGAGTTTCCTGCTCTCCGGCGGCCGGTCCGGCTTCCGCGACGCCGACACCGACGGCTACGGCGAGCTGTACACGATGACCAGCGGCGGCCTGCTCGAAGCCCACCGGTTCTCCGGCGGCAGCCTGACCGACGCCCGCGGCTGGTCGGGCTGGAACCCGGACACCCGTTTCGTCCCCGTCGGCGACATGACCGGCGACGGCTGCTCCGACATGCTCACCAGGACCGCCGACGGCAACCTCTACCGGCAGTCCGGCGGCTGCACCGGCGTCTTCCTGCCGGACGCCGAGCGCACCCTGGTCGGCTCCGGCTGGGGCGGCTTCGACGCCATCGTCGCCGCCGACGACTTCACCGGCGACCACCGCCCCGACCTGCTGGCCCGCCAGGCCACGACCGGCGACCTCTACCTGTACAAGTCCAACGCGCAGGGCCGTATGGACCCGGGTGCGCGCGTCGGCACCGGATGGAAGGGGTACACGATCGTCGGCGCCGCCGATGTGACCGGCGACGGCATCGGCGACGTCATGGCACGGGACGCCGCCGGCGAGCTGTGGCGCTACGACGGCAACGGCTCGGGCGGCTTCAAGCCGCGGACGCTGGTGTTCCAGGACTGGGGCGCCGGTCGCAACGCGATCCTCGCGGTCGGCGATGTGACCGGCGACGGCTTCCCCGACCTCGTCTCCCGTACCACCGACGGCAAGCTGCTGCGGAACAAGGGCTGGGGCGACGGCACTTTCAGCGCCACCTACACCCTCGCCGCCTCCGGCTGGCAGAGCTATCAATCGCTGTTCTGAGCCGCGCCATCACGCCAGTCCGATCACGCCGGCCCGCGTGCGGGCAGTGACGTCTCTGCCGAAGGTCCGGGATGCGACCCCGGGCCTTCGGCAGCCGGTGTTCCGACGGGGCGCGGGCCGGCCGAGGAGTGCCTGGCCACATAGGCCTCCAGGGGCTCCAGAGCGCTCCATGCCTGATCGAAACTGTCCGCGAAGTACGCCAGGAACTTGGCATTTTCGATTCTGAATCCCGTGAGCTGTTGTCGACCTGCTCCGGAGAAGGAAAGATAGCTGACCGATTTGTCGATGAGGCCGATGTTGTACCAACCGCAAGAAGCGCTCCAGGGCATGACCCGCGCCTCGTAGGTATACAGGTCTTTCACGACTTCCTGATGTTGCCTCAGCCACTCGAAGTAGGCCGCCCTCGGCACACCCTTGCGCTCGGGGACGCCGATGATGCGCCGCACGCTCGCGCACTCGGCCGAGTTGTCCCTGGCCCACTGCAATACCGTGTCGTAGTAAGAGGCGGGTTCCGCGGACCCCCATTGGGCGGGCGGATGAAGCCGCACATAGGTGAGACGGATTTCGGTCTGGGCGGCGCGAATGCCGTCGGCGGCAGCGCTGTAGAACGAGGGCGGATCCGGGTAGCACACCATCTCCACCGGGGACGTGGTCTGGAACGCCTCGGAAAGACCTGGCCCCGCGCCGAGAACCCGTGGTTCCCGGCGCGCGTCGACGGTGTCCCGCTTCAGATCGTCGAGTTCCGTCTTGGCCTCACGCCACAACTGCCCCCAGCGTGCCCAGTCACCGCCGAGCGCGGTCACCAGCCGACGGGTGACCGTCTCGCTCGGCAGACGATGCCCGTTGAGCACCTCGGAAACCGTGGCCTGACTGCACTGGGCCCGCGAGGCGATCGTCTTGACCTGAGGTTCACCGGCGGTGATGCGCAACCGTCGCAACTCCGCGGCGAAGCGCCGTACCGACGGTGAATCGGAATGCCGGTAGGTGCCCATGGTGCCCCCTCGCGTTCAACGCCCACTGGGCGACTGAGATCGTCCCACCGGAACCTTCGAACGCGCAGAGTTTCACCGAACTTCGTTGAAGAAGGCCGCCTTTCCGGCCACGCTTCCGCGCGGATCGAGATACCCGGGAATCCCTGGACCTGCCGACGGGGCAACTGCTCGAATGTCCATCACCTCGGGCAGGACAAGACAGGAAGAGGTGAGGACGCGTGCACATCACGTTCAGGACCGTGCTCCACGGCCACTACATGACGTTCGTAGCCATTCTCGTGACCGGAATGATCCTGATCATCGCAGGGAACGGAATTTCGGAGTCGACGTCGATCTACCTCGACTGCATGCTCGGTGTGGCCGGCCTGCTCGCCGCCTATGCGCTCGCGGCGCCCGCCGGCCCGGCTGGCGCCGGCGGCGGTGCGGACAGGGTCGTGACGTAGTCGGACAGCGTGGTCGTCGTTGCTGCTTACCGCGGCAGCGCGGGCGCACTCGTCCGGCAACGGATCGGCCGGTTCTCGTCACCGGTGGGTCACAGGTCGGTGGCCGGGAGAACCCGAGTGCCTGCCCGTTCTGTCTGCGTTGACGAAGGTCGTCGGCGAGGGGCGTCGGCGAGGGCGAGGGCTCTCGGCGATTCGGATTCGGGGGGCACCATGCAGTACGGCAGCGCGCGGCACGGAAACAGGCAGTACGGGAATGGCGTTCGGGGGCCGGTGACGATGGCCGTTCTGGTCTCGGCCGCCGCTCTGATGGTGACGGGATGCCAGCCGACGGAGTCCCCCTCCGCCTCGGCGAGTTCCCCCGCCGCGAGCTCGGCCTCCGCGGGATCCCCCTCCGCGAGCTCGAGCTCCGCGAGTTCCGCTCCGGCTGGTTCCGCTCCGGGGGGTCCTCCTTCCGCGGCGTCCCCTTCCGCGGCGTCCCCCTCCGCCAGCTCCGCCGCCTCGGCGCCCGCTGCGGAAGGCTCGCCGTCCGGTGCCGTGTCGACGTGCCGCGCGGGCAGTCTGGAGGTCGCCGCCCGGCAGGCCGCCGAGCGGCCGGCCGGCACGGGAACCGGTGCGGCGATCGTCCGGTTCACCAACGTCTCGGCCAAGGCCTGTGCCCTCAAGGGCCATCCCTCCGTCGCCGGGGCCGGCAACGGCTCCCCTGAGCACAACTCCCCGCTCACCGTCACCCCCATCGGCTCCGCCTCGCCGGTGACGGTGGCTCCCGGCGGCAAAGCGTGGGTGAAACTGACCTTCGTGCAGGTGCAGGGGGAGGCCGACGGATACTGCGCGTCCGGCACGGAGCCCGCGGTGTACCCCACGATCGTCGTCGGCCTGCCCGGGGCGGGAGCGCACCAAGTCGCCCTGGACGACGGTCAGTTCGCCGAGTGCGACAACAAGGTGACCGTCACCGCCGTATCGGCGGTCGAGCCGTCCTGACCCGGTTCAACGCCCTTCCAGCCGCTGCACCAGCGCACGCAGGGCGCGCAGTTCCGCGTCCAGCGCCTGGGCGCCTTCGCGGGTGAGGGAGATCCAGGTGCGTGGGCGTCGGCCCGCGTAGCCCTTCTCGATCCCGATCAGGCCCGACTCCTCCAGCACCCTCAGGTGCCGGGAGAGGTTTCCGTCGGTGACGGCCAGTTGCCGTTTCAGGAAGCCGAACTCGACCCGGTCGGCCTCGCGGGCGACGGTGAGGATGCCGAGCCGCACGCGCTGGTGGACGGTGTCGTCCAGCCCCTGGGTCGGGTGCGGTTCCTCGTCGTCGTCCGGTACGGCGATCGGGTCCTCGACGCTCATGCGGCGACCGTACCCGTCCGCCGGCGGGCCAGCGCCCACTCCGCCAGGCCCGCGAGCAGCAGGACGGCGGCCAGCAGGAGCCCCTTGGCCTGCGGGCCGTCGGTCCAGCCGGGCTCGGCCGGATGCAGCCAGGGGAGCCAGCCGCTGCCCCAGGACGCCCCGAGGTAGCCGGTGAGCAGCAGGGCGTGTGCGGCGCCGGCCGTCGCGGCGATCCAACTGCGTTCGGCCACGCCGAGGGCGAGCAGGCCGACGCCGACCAGGTACCAGGGGGAGGCGTAACTGTTCTCCAGCAGATCCAGCGCCGGCGGCTGGGGCCGGTTCAGACCGAGCAGGAGCAGCAACAACGCCGTCATGAGCGCCGTCGTGGCCGCCGTGGTGACGACGATCCAGCTGCGGCGGCGCGGGACGATGCCGCGGGCCTCGCCCCGCAGGCGGTACCAGCGGGCGACGACGAACCACGCCAGAGGGAGCAGCGCGAACCACACACCCCACGCGGTGAACCGCAGGATCGCCCCGTCGAACTCGCCCTCCAGGCACGGGGTTCCGGGTTCGTGCACCACGCACAGGCCGGTCAGCTCGGCGTGGGCGAAGGCCGGATACGACGCGATGCTGCGGCCGTGCGCCCCGAAGTTGAAGGCGTACCGGGCGACGGGAGCCGCCGCCAGCGCCAGCAGTCCGAAACCGAGGAGGGGCGCCCAGGAACCGTTCAGCTGCGTACGGGTCCTGGCCCGCAGGCCTTCTGCGACGGCCAGCAGCCCTGCTGCTCCCGCACGTGTCTCCGCTGCCCCGAGTGCCTGTGCTCCTGCTCCCGGCTCGCCCATGTCGCCCCCACCCCTTGATGATCACCTCGACGCATCAACTCTGCAATGCAAAGTACATTGCAGTCAAGAGCCACGTCGGCGCCTCACACAGCCAGCGGAACCGCGTGGATCTCGTCCGCCTTGTGGCCGGTGCGCTCGTGGACGCGTTGGACCGCCTCCGCCGACGGGCCCTCGGAGAGGCAGTAGACGGTTCCGGACTCCGGGTCCGCCCAGGCGCGTTCGAAGTGCACGCCCTCCTCGCCCTCGACGGCGAGGTCCGCCCGGTGGGCCTCCAGGAGCTGGTCGGCCGTGATGCCCTGCATGCCGTGGTGGACGTCCATGAAGCGGGTCATGGCTGCCCGCCCCCTTCCGTACTCGTGCCTGCCTGTCTCGTCCATGCTGCGCCTGCACTCCCCTCGGGGCGACCGCACGACGAACGGCCCACGACGAACGGCCCACGACGAAGGGCCCCGGTGCACGCATGCACCGGGGCCCTTCACCGTCGTACGAGATCAACCACCCTCGGCGTCGACCGCGGTCGGTGTCAGCCGCACTGGCAGGGGCTGCCCGACTGGCACCCGCAGCCGCACCCCGAACCGCAGCCGCACGCGCCGATCAGCATCAGGTTCCTGATCTCGGCGGGCTGCTCGGTCGGGCGCTCCTGCGTGGGGTCGGTCGGGGGAGTGATGGGGGACTCGGCCATGGGTTCCTCCCGGAGGCGTAGGGCCTGTGCTCATTGCATGCCCCCTCCGATGGGCGCATCAACGGCGCACAGTGGCTCGCGCACGCCTCGGCCCACTCCGCGCAGGCCCCCTCAGGCCCGCTCCCGTCTCCTCAGGGTTTCCTCAGGCCCCTTCCGTCACTCAGGCCCCGTCGGGCGCGCCCGCCGTCGTCCCGCCCGTCGGCTGGATCTCCGGCTGCACGTCGGGCTGGAGCTCGTCCGCGTGCTCGCCCGTCACCAGGAACACCACGCGCTTGGCGACGGCCACCGCGTGGTCGGCGAAGCGCTCGTAGTATCGGCCCAGCAGCGTGACGTCGACGGCGGTCTCGATGCCGTGCTTCCAGCGCTCGTCGATCAGGTGCTGGAAGAGCGTGCGGTGCAGGAGGTCCATCGCGTCGTCGTCCGACTCCAGCTGGAGCGCCAGGTCGACGTCCTTGGTGATGATGCACTCCGCGGCCTTCGCCATCAGGCGCTGCGCGAGCTGGCCCATCTCCAGGATCGTGGCGTGCAGGTCGTGCGGCACCGCACGGTTGGGGAAGCGCAGTCGCGCCAGCTTCGCCACGTGCTGGGCGAGGTCGCCGGAGCGCTCCAGGTCGGCCGACATCCGCAGCGACGTGACCACGATCCGCAGGTCCGTCGCCACCGGCTGCTGGCGCGCCAGCAGCGCTATGGCCTTCGCCTCCAGGTCGTGCTGCAGCTCGTCGACCTTCTGGTCGGCCTCGATGACGCTCTCGGCCAGCTTGAGGTCGGCGTCGAGAATGGCGGTCGTGGCGCGTCCGATCGCCGACCCGACCAGCCGGGCCATCTCCACCAGGCTGTCGCCGATCGAGTCCAGTTCCTCGTGGTACGCGTCCCGCATCAGGGTTCCCTCTCGTGCGTCGTTCTCGGGGTTCGGTGTTCGGTCTCGGTTGCGGTTCCTGGGGTCAGAACCGGCCGCGAGACCTGGACGGAACCGGCGGTGAAACCGGCGCCGACCGGCCGTGGAACCGGTGCTGCGAACCCCACGGTGCCACGCTCCGCCCTGTACGCGTCGATTTCCGTCACCTCAAATGAACCACCACTGGCTCCAAGGTGAACTCTGGGCGACGAGTGTTCGAGCTCGCACCTCGATGGCTGTGGCCAGGACGGAACCCGTGCCTAACCTGGGTGCATGGACGTGAACGCGGCGGTCGCCGCAGCGGCAGCGATCGCCGGGGTGCTCACCGGTGTCATCGCCATGCTGGCGTTCCGCTGGAGCGAGCGGGAGCAGAAGCGCCCCACGCGCACCTCCCTGCACACGGACCCGGTGCTTCCGCCGGGGGTGGACACCGTCCTGTCCGTGCTCCGCTCCTCCGCCGTCGTGCTCGACGAGGCCGACGCCGTCGTCAAGGCGAGCTCCGCCGCGTACGCCCTCGGGCTGGTCCGTGGCGGTCGGCTCAGTGTCGAGCCCATGCTGAAGATGGCGCGGGACACCAGGCGCGACGGGGAGATACGCCAGGTCGAGCTGGACCTTCCGCGGCGCGGGACCGGGCGCGGCGAGGCCCTCGCGGTGTCCGCGAGAGTCGCCCCGCTGGGCTCCCGGCTCGTGCTCCTCCTGGTCGAGGACCTCACCGAGGCCCGTCGCATCGAGGCGGTGCGGCGGGACTTCGTGGCGAACGTCAGCCACGAGCTGAAGACGCCGGTCGGAGCGCTCTCCCTCCTCTCCGAGGCCGTCATGGACGCCTCGGACGATCCGGAGGCGGTGGAGCGGTTCGCCGGCCGTATGCAGATCGAGGCCACCCGGCTGACCAGCCTGGTCCAGGAGCTCATCGACCTGTCGAGGGTCCAGAACGACGATCCCCTCGAGGACGCCGAACCGGTCGGCGTCGACGAACTGGTCGCCGAGGCCGTCGACCGCTGCCGGCACCAGGCCGGCACCAAGCAGATCACCATGGCCGCCGGAGGCACCGGCGACCTGCGGGTCTTCGGCAACCGGGGCCAGCTGGCCGCGGCCCTCGGCAACCTCGTCGAGAACGCCGTCAACTACTCGCCCGCCCGCACCCGCGTCGGCATAGCCGCACGCAGGGTGAGCGCGCCCGGCGGGGATCTGATCGAGATCGCCGTGACCGACCAGGGCATCGGCATCTCCGACAAGGACAAGGAGCGCATCTTCGAGCGCTTCTACCGCGTCGACCCGGCCCGCTCCCGCCAGACGGGTGGCACGGGCCTCGGGCTGGCGATCGTCAAGCACGTGGCCGCCTCGCACGGCGGGGAGGTCACGGTGTGGAGCGCCGAGAACCAGGGCTCCACGTTCACCCTGCGGCTGCCGGAGGCGGGCGCGGCCCGCGACCGCGCGCATCAGCACCCGGACCCGGACCCGGACGAGGTCGACGACGTCGACGACCTCGACGAGGTCACCCACTCCTCCTCTCCTCACCACTCCTCCCCTCACCGCTCCACCCAAGCACCACCCCGCGCCTCTTCCCCCGATTCGACCGCGTACCAGACGCTTTCCGCCCCGGAGGTCCTTCCGTGACCCGAGTGCTCGTCGTCGAGGACGAGGAGTCCTTCTCCGACGCCCTGTCATACATGCTCCGCAAGGAGGGCTTCGAGGTCGCCGTCGCGACCACAGGGCCCGACGGACTCGACGAGTTCGAGCGCAACGGCGCCGACCTCGTCCTCCTCGACCTGATGCTGCCGGGCCTGCCCGGCACGGAGGTGTGCCGTCAGCTGCGCGGCCGCTCCAACGTCCCCGTGATCATGGTGACCGCCAAGGACAGCGAGATCGACAAGGTCGTCGGCCTGGAGATAGGAGCCGACGACTACGTCACCAAGCCCTTCTCCTCGCGCGAACTCGTCGCCCGCATCCGGGCCGTGCTGCGCCGCCGCGGGGAGCCCGAGGAGGTGACCCCGGCGGCCCTGGAGGCCGGCCCGGTCCGCATGGACGTCGACCGCCACGTCGTGACGGTCTCCGGCTCCAAGGTCGACCTCCCCCTCAAGGAGTTCGACCTCCTGGAGATGCTGCTGCGCAACGCCGGCCGCGTCCTGACCCGCATGCAGCTCATCGACCGGGTCTGGGGCGCCGACTACGTGGGCGACACCAAGACCCTCGACGTCCACGTCAAGCGCCTCCGCGCCAAGATCGAGCCGGACCCGGGCGCCCCGCGCTACCTGGTGACGGTCCGGGGTCTCGGATACAAGTTCGAGCCGTAAACCGGGGGTGAGTCGGGGATGTGCGAAGGGCGGTACCCCAGCTGGGGTACCGCCCTTCGCATGTGTACGAGGCTCGGGTGCGTACGAGGCTCAGGCTCAGTGAGTCGTCCCCGACGAGCTGGGGGAGGCCGAGTTGGACGGGGCGCCCGACTCGGCGGTGCCGCCCGCGCCCGCCGGCCCGGAGGGCGAGGCGCTGCCCGAGGGCGACGGCTTTCCGGACGCCGACGGCTTGCCGGACGCCGACTCCGAGGCCGACGGCTTCGGGGAGGCGGTCGGGAGCTTGCTCGGGCCCCACGTGGAGAAGTAGCTCTCGGCGGGGACGACGAACGCGCGCAGGCTGATCTCGCCGGTGTCGCTGAAGGCGAACGTGATCTTCTGCGCGTTGCCGTCCTGGACGGCCTCACGGCTGCTCGGCAGGACCGCGGAGGCGTTGTTCGCGCCGCCGATGACGAGCGAGCCGCCGGCCGGGACGGTCACCTTGCCGTTGCCCTTGGCGGGCTTGAGCTCGGCGTACTTGCCGGTGCCGTCGACGACGACGGAGTCCAGCGTCTGGGGTTGGTCACCGCTGTTGAAGACGGTCGCCGAGATCACGGCGGGGCCGGTCGACTGCAGGTCGGGCTGGGTGATGACGACGACGTTCTGCAGCTTGATGGTGCCGACACTCGTGGCGGCGTTGTCCGGCTTGATCTCCAGGGTCTGGGAGTCGTTGCCGGCGCCACAGGCGGCGAGCGAGGCGATCGAGAACGCGATGGCGGAGGCGGCGAGGGCGCCGCGTCGAAGGCTGCTGCTCACGGCGGCGGCAACTCCTTGAACACGCGGGCGGCTTTCCTTTGAATCAAGCCGTCCTAAGGGTCTGTCAGCGGGCCTTAGGTTACCGAGCCGTTCCCGCGCCACCGCACCCGACCCGCCTCTAGAGCGATCCCGCGCCGCTACGGATGCTCCGGCCGGCCTTCGTCACCACCGTCCCGGCCGCCACAGCAGGCCCACGAGTCGCATTGGCTTCACCCGTCGTCTTCTCACCGTCTTCCCGTCGTCTTCTGCTCGTCTTCCCGCGCTCTTCCTGGCGGGCCGGCATTCGCATAAGCGTGCTCGACGCCCGCACGCGGATTTTCCGTGAAGGAAAACGAGGCGATCCCCGGAATTGATCACGGCCCCGCTCGAACAGCCGGTGATCAATTCCGGAAACGACTCGTATCCGGCCGCGCGCACCGAACGGAGTAGCGGAAGTCGCACGCTTGGAAGCGGACATATGTGGACGTTCGGCCGCTCGCGCAGGCCTCCGGATGTGTGTAACGTGCGCGTTTCTCTCCCCTCGGAGAGCCGCTCCGACCTGCGAATACCTGCCTCCGCAGCCCCCGCGCAGCACGTTCCTGTCGCTGTTGTCAAGCCCCGAGATATGCCCTGACCTGCGAAAACGCCATTCAGAACCCGCAGTTTCCGTGTTACCCTGGATAGCCACGGAAGGGGTACCTGTCACATGACGTTCAAGGTTGGCGACACCGTGGTCTATCCCCATCACGGGGCCGCGCTGATCGAGGCCATCGAAACTCGCCAGATCAAAGGCGTGGACAAGACCTACTTGGTGCTGAAGGTCGCCCAGGGTGACCTGACGGTACGTGTGCCAGCGGACAATGCGGAGTTCGTCGGCGTACGTGATGTGGTCGGTCAGGACGGGCTGGACCGGGTCTTCGAGGTGCTGCGCGCGCCGTACGCCGAGGAGCCCACGAACTGGTCGCGTCGTTACAAGGCAAATCTGGAGAAGCTCGCCTCCGGCGATGTCATCAAGGTCGCGGAAGTCGTGCGTGACCTGTGGCGTCGTGAGCGCGAGCGCGGACTCTCCGCCGGTGAGAAGCGCATGCTCGCCAAGGCTCGTCAGATCCTGGTGAGTGAGCTCGCTCTCGCGGAGAACACCAACGAGGACAAGGCCGAAGCGCTGCTCGACGAGGTTCTCGCGTCCTGACGCCGGCCCGACTTCCGGCTTCAGCACACTGAAGAACACTGAAATGCCGCGGTGCCCGATGACGTATCAACCGTCGCCGGGCGCTGCGGCATGTTCGCGCTCGGACAACCGCCGTACGCCCTGCCCCCCACGTGGGGTGGCCCCGGCCCCGAAGGCGCCCCCGGTAGGTGCCCCGGTACTTCTGCGGTACTTCTGCGGTACTTCTGCAGTACTTCCGCTTGCGGTACTTCGATACTGGGTGTGCCGGGCCCGGGCTGCTGCCTCGACCGTACGTCACGGAAGGGTCCGGTCAAGGCGTCGCGCCCGGCACTTCCCAGGCCATACCCACGCCAGGACAGCACACAAACCTGACAGGAACCGATGTCTGACGATTCGCGTCCCTCCCCCGCGCCCGCCCGCACGGCCGCGGTGATTCCGGCCGCCGGCCGTGGCGTGCGCCTCGGTCCGGGCGCCCCCAAAGCGCTCCGCACGCTGAGCGGCACACCCATGCTGATCCACGCGGTACGCGCCCTGGCCGCCTCCCGCGCCGTCTCCCTGGTCGTCGTCGTGGCCCCGCCCGACGGCGCCGCCGAGGTCAAGTCCCTCCTCGACGCGCACGCGCTGCCCGACCGCACCGACTTCCTGGTCGTCCCCGGCGGCGAGTCCCGCCAGGAGTCCGTGAAGCTGGGCCTGGACGCGTTGCCGCCCGGCCATGACATCGTCCTCGTGCACGACGCCGCCCGGCCCCTCGTCCCCGTCGACACCGTGGATGCCGTGATCGAGGCCGTCCGCGAGGGCGCCCCCGCCGTCGTACCGGCGCTGCCGCTCGCGGACACCGTCAAGGAGGTCGAACCGGCCGCCGCCCCCGGCGACCCCGAGCCGGTCGTCGCCACCCCCGACCGCGCCCGCCTGCGCGCCGTCCAGACCCCGCAGGGCTTCGACCGCGCCACCCTGATCCGCGCCCACGAGACGGTCACGGACAACGTCACCGACGACGCGAGCATGGTCGAGCAACTCGGTCTGACCGTCGTGGTCGTGCCCGGCCACGAGGAGGCCTTCAAGGTCACCCGCCCGCTGGACCTGGTCCTCGCGGAGGCGGTCCTGGCCCGCAGGAGGCTCAACGATGGCTTCTGAGCCGCCCTTCGCGTCCGTGCCGCCCCTCGCGGGGATCCCGCTTCCCCAGGTCGGCATCGGCACCGACGTCCACGCCTTCGAGGAGGGCCGCGAGCTGTGGTGCGCGGGCCTGAAGTGGGAGGGCGAGGGACCCGGCCTCGCCGGGCACTCCGACGCGGACGTCGTCGCGCACGCCGCCTGCAACGCGCTGTTCTCCGCCGCCGGACTCGGCGACCTGGGACAGCACTTCGGCACCGGGCGCCCCGAATGGTCCGGCGCGTCGGGCGTCGCCCTGCTCACCGAGGCCGCCCGCATCGTCCGCGCGGCCGGCTTCGCCGTCGGCAACATCGCCGTACAGGTCGTCGGCCCCCGTCCCAAGATCGGCAAGCGGCGCGACGAGGCGCAGAAGATCCTCTCGGAGGCGGCGGGAGCCCCCGTGTCGGTGTCGGGCGCGACGACCGACGGCCTCGGCTTCCCGGGACGCGACGAAGGCCTGATGGCGGTCGCCACGGCCCTGGTGGTGCGCACGCCCTGAATAGGCCATCGGATGTCACGTTTCCAGGGCGGGCCGTCACCCGGAGCGGATGTGATGTGCACTGTGCGTTGCGAGAGCCAGGCGCGCGCGGATTGCGTGTCTTTCGGGGCAACCGGGCTGGTTCCAGCAGCGTGAGCCAGAAATCCCTCTAGTTCAAGCGGGGGAGGGTTCAAGAATACGTGGCCTTGGCGGGAACGGGCTCGGGGCACTGCCCCGCGCCCACTACCCTGGAGTGGTGACCATTCGCCTGTACGACACCAGCGCCCGGCAGATCCGTGACTTCGCCCCGCTCCTGCCGGGTTGTGTCTCGATCTACCTCTGTGGCGCCACCGTGCAGGCCGCCCCGCACATCGGGCACATCCGCTCGGGCCTGAACTTCGACATCATGCGCCGCTGGTTCGAGTACCGCGGCTACGACGTCACGTTCATCCGCAACGTCACCGACATCGACGACAAGATCATCGCCAAGTCGCACGACCAGGGCCGCCCCTGGTGGTCCATCGGCTACGACAACGAGCGGGCGTTCAACGACGGCTACCAGGCACTCGGCTGCCTGCCGCCCACGTACGAGCCGCGCGCCACCGGGCACGTCCCGGAGATGATCGAGATGATGCGCGGCCTCATCGAACGCGGCCACGCCTATGAGGCCGACGGCAGCGTCTACTTCGACGTGCGGTCCTTCCCCGGGTACCTGGAGCTGTCCAACCAGGCCATCGACGACCTGCGCCAGCCGACCGAAGAGGGCATCACCGGCAAGCGCGACCCCCGCGACTTCGCGATGTGGAAGGCGACCAAGCCGGGCGAGCCCGACTGGGAGACGCCCTGGGGCCGCGGCCGTCCCGGCTGGCACCTGGAGTGCTCGGCGATGGCCCACAAGTACCTGGGCTCCGCCTTCGACATCCACGGCGGCGGCCTCGACCTGATCTTCCCGCACCACGAGAACGAGATCGCCCAGGCCAAGGCCTACGGCGACGAGTTCGCCCGGTACTGGGTGCACAACGCCTGGGTCACCATGAGCGGCGAGAAGATGTCGAAGTCCCTCGGGAACTCCGTCCTCGTCTCCGAGATGGTCAAGCAGTGGCGCCCGATCGTCCTGCGCTACTACCTCGGCACCCCCCACTACCGCTCGATGATCGAGTACAGCGAGGAGTCGCTGCGCGAGGCCGAGTCGGCGTTCGCACGGATCGAGGGGTTCGTGCAGCGCGTCGTAGAGAAGGCCGGGGGAGCCGTCGAACCGGCGGCCGAGGTGCCGCCCGCGTTCGCCGAGGCGATGGACGACGACCTGGGCGTCCCGCAGGCCCTGGCCATCGTCCACACGACGGTACGACAGGGGAACTCGGCCCTCGCCGCCGACGACAAGGAAGCCGCGGTGGCGCGGCTCGCCGAGGTCCGCGCCATGCTCGGCGTCCTCGGCCTGGACCCGCTCGACGCACACTGGGCCGGCGAGGAGAGCCGGGGCGAGGACCTGCACGGCGTGGTCGACAGCCTCGTACGACTCGTCCTCGACCAGCGGGAGTCGGCCCGCGCGCGCAAGGACTGGGCGACCGCGGACGCCATCCGCGACCAGCTCACCCAGTCCGGCCTGGCCATCGAGGACGGCCCGCAGGGCCCGCGCTGGAGCCTCGGCCCGCGCTGACCCCGCAGTAAGACGTACATACGAAGCTCACGGAGACGAGTAACTCATGGCAGCCAACAACCGCCGCATGTCCGGCAAGAAGGGCGCGCAGGTCGGCAGTGGCGGCCAGCGGCGCCGAGGCCTGGAGGGCAAGGGCCCGACCCCGCCCGCCGAGATGCGCAAGAAGCACAAGGCGAACCGCATCGCGACCGCCAAGGCGAAGCAGGTCGCGCGCCGGCCCGCACAGCGCGGCCGGGGCGGCAAGGGCACGTCCGAGATGGTCGTCGGCCGCAATCCGGTCGTCGAGGCGCTGCGCGGCGGCGTGCCCGCGAGCACGCTCTACGTCCAGCAGTTCATCGACAACGACGAGCGGGTGCGCGAAGCGCTCCAGCTCGCGGCCGAGCGCGGCGGCATCAACCTCATGGAGGCGCCGCGCCCCGAGCTGGACCGCATGACCAACGGCCTCAACCACCAGGGCCTGGTCCTCCAGGTCCCGCCGTACGAGTACGCGCACCCCGAGGACCTGGCCGCGGCCGCCTACGACGACGGCGAGGACCCGCTGATCGTCGCCCTCGACGGCGTGACCGACCCGCGCAACCTGGGCGCCGTCGTCCGGTCCGTCTCCGCCTTCGGCGGCCACGGCGTCGTCGTCCCCGAGCGCCGTGCGGCCGGTATGACCGCCGGTGCCTGGAAGACGTCCGCCGGCACGGCCGCCCGCACCCCGGTCGCCCGCGCCACCAACCTCACCCGCGCCCTGGAGGCCTACAAGAAGGCCGGCATCGTCGTGGTCGGCCTGGCGGCCGACGGCGAGCACGAGGTCGGCGAACTGGCCGCCCTGGACGGCCCCCTGGTCATCGTCGTCGGCAGCGAGGGCAAGGGCCTGTCCAGGCTGGTCGGCGAAACCTGCGACTACCGGGTACGCATCCCGATGCC
Organism: Streptomyces sp. NPDC050121; assembly: GCF_044460385.1. NCBI lineage: Bacteria > Bacillati > Actinomycetota > Actinomycetes > Kitasatosporales > Streptomycetaceae > Streptomyces > Streptomyces sp. NPDC050121. The sequence continues at coordinate 18,765 of NZ_JBITJV010000075.1, forward strand.
GGGCGGCGCGGAGTCGCTGAACGCCGGCGTGGCGGCGGGCATCGTGCTGTACGAGGCGGCTCGCCGCCGGGCCTGACGGCGGTTTGGCGCCGGGCCTGACGGCGGCTCGGCGCCGGGGCCGTGCGACTACCGGGTACGCATTCCGATGCCGGGATGTGCGTCGGGGGGTTCGCTCGAACGGGTTAATCCTGGCGAGTAGTGCAACCTTGACGGAGTCCGGACAGATCCGGCGGGTCAAAGCAGTGTCCTAAACACACGTCACTCGGTTAGATGAGTGTGGACACCAGAACACCCCGCACTCCCACGGGGGACCGCTCGTCGGGATTCGACGACGCTCCCGCGCTGAGCATGGTGAAGGTGCCGAGCGATCCGGCGCAGATCATCGTCAGCCACGCGAGCTTCCGCGTGCAGCTGGGCGCGTCGGCGCGGCGTAACCAATCCCCGCGGATCGCCCGGCATGTGAGCGCCATCGATGACACCGCGCGCATCCCCGTCGTCGGGGCGGCCGGCAGAGCGGGCGCCGCTTCCGGTGGCCGTCGGCGGGCCGTCGTCTGGAGCGGCCAGACCGCCCCCGACGACACCGGCGCCCACCGACTGCTGCAGGCCGTGCGGGCAGGCAGCGTCGGCCACGGCGAACCGCCCACGGCAGACGCCGGAGCCACCCAGGTCATCCCCCGCGTCGACATGGGCGGCAGAGGCTACGACGGCGACCTCGCCGCACAGACCCTCGAAACCCCCATCGTCGGCGCCCAGCGTTCTCCCGCCGCCGGCGAGCACCGCCTCCTGCCGAACATGCGCACCGTCGGCAGCGCCTACGACGAACCCGCCTACGACGAACCCGCCTACGACGACGCCCGGTTCGACGAGTTCGGCGACCGCGACGCCGACGCCGGCCCGGACCAGGACCTCGACCAGGGCCCGCACCGGGACCGGGGCCGGCGCAGCCGACGGCAGGGCGAGGACCCCGCCCGGCACGCCTACTACCCCGGCCGCCGCATGAACCTGGGGGTGGTGCTCCTCCCGCTCCGCGTCTTCCTCGGCTTCATCTCCATCTACGGCGGCATGGGCAAACTGTGCGACCCCGTCTACTTCGACGGCGGCAAGCGCGGCTCCATGGTCAAGTGGCTCAACACCCTGCACCCCTGGGAAGTCGCCGAGCCCCTGCGCCAGTTCGCGCTGCACCACCCCATCGGCTCCGGCCTCGTCATCGCCTTCCTCCAGGTCGTCGTGGGCGTCCTCACCGTCCTGGGCTGCTGGCAGCGGGTCGCTGCGGTCGTCGGCGCGGGGCTCTCCGCCGCGCTCATCGTCACCGTCAGCTGGAAGACCGTCCCGGTCTACGACACCCCCGACATCATCTACCTCGCCGCCTGGTCGCCGCTGATCATCGCCGGCGCCCCCGTCTACTCCGTCGACGGCCGCCTCGCCGCCGGCGCCTGGCGCCGCCTCGGCCCCCGCTCCGACCTGTGGGAACTGCGCCGCTACGTCCTGCGCCGCGGCGCCCTGGTCACCGCGATCGCCGTCGGACTGACCCTGCTGGTCGGCTCGCTCCTCGGCGGCGCCGTCCGCGACGCCGACCGGGTGATCGTCCCCGGCCCCGGCGAGCCCCCGCGCAACGAACTGCCCGGCTCGCCGCTCTCGGAGAAGTCCGGCACGCACAAGGCCTCCCGGCAGCCCTCCGTGTCGATCTCGCCCACCCAGGGCGCCACCTCGGCGGCCCCCACGGCCGGCGCCGAGAGCGAGCCCTCCGAGGGCCAGGACTCCGGCACGGCCGGCGTCGGCGCCCCCAGCCAGACCCAGGGCACCGCGGGCCAGGCCCCGCCCGAGCGGTCCACCCCGGTGGAACAGGCCCCCTCCACCAGCTCCGGCCCCTCATCGGGCGGCTCGTCCAGCAGCTCCGGCGGCTCGGACGGCGGCTCCGACGGCAACGGCGGCGGCTCGTCCTCCTCGGGCCAACCGGGCCTGGTGGGCGGGTTGCTGGGCTGACGGCAACGCCATAGGCCGTAAACGACAAAGGTGTCCCGTTCGCTGCGAAGCGAACGGGACACCAGCGTTTTCGGGGGCCGGGACACCAGCGTTTTCGGGGGCCGGGACACCAGCGCTTTCGGGGGCCGGGACACCAGCGCTTTCGAGGGGCGCGGGGCTGTGTTCCCTGCCCGCGGAGCGGCCCTCAGCGACGAGCCGCCGCCAGTTCCTTCGCCGCCTCCGTCAGATCCTTCGCCGTGTCGATGGCCCGCCAGTACGCGCCCTGCGGGATCGGAAACCCGGCCAGCCTCCGCTCGCGGGCGAGATGCGGAAACGTCGTCCGCTCATGATCCCCGCGCGCAGGCAGCAGCCCCGCGAACTCCGGAGAGAAGACGTACACGCCCGCGTTGATCTCGTACGTCGTGGGCGGCGCCTCGATGAAGTCGGTGATGTGACCGAACCCGTCCGTCTGCACCGCCCCCCACGGAATGCGCGGACGCGCGAGCGCGAGCGTCGCCACGGCGTCACGCTCGGTGTGGAAGTCGGCCATCTCACGCAGCGAGAAACGCGTCCAGATGTCGCCGTTGGTGGCGTACCAGGGCCGGTCGGGGTGGGGGAGATGGGCGGCCGCGTACTTCAGGCCGCCGCCGCGGCCCAGGGGCTCGGTCTCCACGACGGTGGTGACCTTGACGGGCAGCTCGGCCGACTTCAGCCAGTCCTGAAGGACCTCGGCGAGATGGCCGCAGGAGACGACGACGTCCGTCACGCCCTCCTCGGCCAGCCAGCCGAGCTGATGGCCGATGATCGGCGTCCCCGTGCCGGGGATCTCGACCATCGGCTTGGGACGGTCGTCGGTGTAAGGACGCAGCCGGGACCCCTGGCCACCGGCCAGGATGACGGCTTGCGTGGGGCGGGACACGGCGTGCGGATCGGTCATGCCCGCACTGTACGTGCCGCTCGTGACCGGGCGTGGGGGGGGGGGGGGGGGGGGGGGGGGGGGGGGGGGGGGGGGGGGGGGGGGGGGGGGGGCGGGGGGGGGCGCGGGGGCGGGGCCCCCCCCGCGCGCCCGCCGGGC